>NZ_JBEYWW010000032.1:0-104812 GCF_040644635.1 Microbispora sp. NPDC046933
AGGCCGGTGCCCGGCGTGGGTGTGACGCACAGCGGCGTCCTCGGGAGGAGGATCCGGCTGCACTGCATGCGGAGGCGCTGCCTGCGGAGGCGCTGTGTGCGGAGGCGCTGCCTGCGGACGCGCGCCACCGCCGCCGGGAAACTCGGCGTCGGCCATCTGGTCAGGACACCCAGGGCCGGTGGCTTCCGCCTCACCGGCGACGCTGTCCTCCACCTCGGCGAGGGCGCCATCGTCCCCTGTCGCGAGGGCGCGGTCGTCCCCCGTCGCGGGGGCCCGGTTCTGCCCCTCGGCACGGGCGCAGTCCTCGCCCTTGACGGGTGCGGTGTCGCCGCACTCGGCAGAGGCGGTGCTCACGGTGTCGTTCGGCCCGCGCCCACCGGCCCGCTGCTGACCGGCCCCGGAGCCGCCGGCCTCCTCACCGCACAGGCCGGTGGCAGCAAGGTCGGCACTCTCGGCAGCGGCGTCCACAGCCGCACCGGCCCCGGCCTCTGCACCGGCACCGCCCGGGTCGTCGGCGCTTCCGGTGTCGCGGAGGGCGCAGTCACCGGTGTCTTCGGGGGTGCAGTCACCGGTGTCGCGGGAGTCGCTGGCACTGGTGTCTTCGGGGGCGCTGGCGCCGGTGTCCTCGATATCGCCGCTGTCCTTGATGTCGCCGGGATCGTCGGCGCTTCCCGTGTCGCGGGGGTCGCTGGCGCCAGTGTCGCGGGGGTCGTGAGGAGCGCTGGCACCGCTGTCCTCGCTGGCACCGGTGTCCTCGGCGTCGCCGGGGGCCTCGATGTCGCAGGGGTCGGCGGCGCTTCCCGTGTCGCGGGGGTCGCTGGCACCGCTGTCCTCGCTGGCACCGGTGTCGCCGGGGGCGCTGGTGTCGGTGTCGCTCGTGTCGTCGGCGTGGGTGCTGTCGGCGGGAGTGGCGTCCTCGGGGTCGGCGGGGAGGGATTCGGCGTTGACCAGGACCAGAAGCTCGGTGGCGATCTTCTGCTCCAGCAGCGCGATCAGCGCGTCGGCCTGGCGGACCTGCAACGAACGGTCATCCCCCTCGGCCTTGGGTTTGGCGTAGGCGTCCAACAGGGCACGCAGCCGGGCGGCCGCCTCACGGGGCAGGTAGAACTCCCCCTCCAGCCCACCCCCCTTGCCGGGGCGGACCCTCAAAAACCGCCGCCCGTAATCGGCCTGCTCATCGCGTTCCTCCCCATCCGGGTCCAGCACCGCACGCAGATAACGCCCGGCCTTGGCCACCTCCGCCGGACCCGCCCTCCCCGCCAGCTCCAGCAAAAACGGCTCAACCAACCCGGCCTGCTCATCAGTCAACTGCGCGGTGGCGGCGCAGATCGCCTCCACCACCCCCGCGGACAGTCTCCCGGCGGCGAACGCCTCCCGCACCCCCGGCAGACGGGCCAGCTCCACCCCCAGAGTCAGCAGGCGCCCCGCCCCCGCCCCACTCATCCCCCCGGCCGTACGCAGCCAACTACGGGTCGAGGCATGCCCATGCTGCCTGGCCTGCCCCGCCCGATGCACCCGCCCCACCCGCTCCGCAAGAGCACACGTGATCCGATCCCGCGCGAACATCAACTCCTCAGCCTCACCCAGACAGACGTCCACATCCTCCGGAAGCGGCGTCAGCGCCAGCGCCTGCGCCGTTTCCCGAAGAGAACCCACCAGCACCCACGACGACCGGCCCCGACCAGCCCCGCCGGAACGCACCCCATCGGCACCGGCCCTCGCAGCGCTGTCGCCGGCAGCACCCTCGCCGGCAGCGCTGCCGGCACTGCCACTCGCGGCACAGCCACTCGCGGCACAGCTGTCACTGGCCCCGTCATTCTGCGCATCGGCTGGACCGTCATCGCCTGAGCCGTCATCGCCTGAGCCGTCATCGCCTGAGCGGTCATTGCCAACCGGGAAAGACCCAATGGTGCATTCGTCGCGAGCGAGCGAACCTTCGGAGGCCCACAGAGGGGAATCGGCGATCAACCGATCCCACCAGTCGCCGTCGGCATTATTCGAACGACGAGGGTGCTCGGCATCTGACCCGAACAGACCCATCACACCCCCTCAAGTGATTCGAAAACCTGTATGAATTCTTTCACGGTGTAGCGCCGCAGACACGCTCTGAGCGGCGAATTGTTGGAGCGACAGGTTGAGCCATGCCGCTGCAGATGGGCGCGGCGAACGAGCATGCGGGAAAGGAATTGACGCGGCTGCCGCGCCGTCCATGCAGCCGTCCATGCAGCCGTTCATGCAGCCGTTCATGCAGCCGCTGATGCCGCCGCCCATGCACACGGCACGCAAGCAGCTGTCGGCCTGCTCACGCGCGGACGTGATCGGCTGGCGGGCCCGTCCACGGGGGAGAAGTGCCTTTCAGGGGGAGAAATGCCGTCGGCGCGTGGGAAGTGCCCGTCAGATCCGGCCGATGTCCGCGGGCAGGTCGAGGGCGAGCACGTGGTCGAAGTGGAGGAAGGTCTCGAACTTGGACCCCGGCGCGACCGACTCATCGGCCTCCATGTCGCGCAGCAGGCGTAGCGCCCCCGGCGTGTCGAGGTCGTCGTCCAGCGCCCGCTGGACGCGCTCGGCGTGGGCGTCGTCGATCGGGCGGCTCGGTGACTCCGCCCACTCGGCCACCCGCCGCCGCAGCCGCCGCAGTTCCTCGTCGGCGGCGCGAAGGCCGTCCCAGGTGAGGTCGACCGGCCGCCGGTAGTGGTGCTCCAGCAGGGCCAGCCGTACGGCGAGGGGATCGAGACCGGCGGCGACGACGCCGGACAACGGCACGATGTCCCCGGTGCCGGCCGGGCGGCCCTCGAACAGCAGGTGTCCGGAGTGCGCCCAGTGGGCGGCGGCCTCCTGACCTGTCGCGGCGTTCGACTGGGCCCGCGCCCTCTCGTGGTGGGGGAAGCACAGGTCGGCCCCGCCCACGTACAGGTCGAAGCGCGGGCCGAGGAACCGCAGGGGTGTGGCCGAGCACTCCAGGTCGCGGCCGGGCAGCCCGCGGCCCCAGGGCGCGTCCCACACCGCTCCGGCGTCGCCGGCCGGTTCTCCCGGAGGCTCCCACAGGGGCCAGTCGGACGCGGAGCCCGGCTTGCCGGAGATCTCGCCGTACGTGGGGAAGGACGCCGCGTCGAAGAACACCGCCCCCTCCGGGGTGGCGTACGCGTGGCCGCGCTCGATGAGCCGTCCGATGAGCTCGATCACCAGGCCCATCGTCTCGCTGGTCCTGGGGGAGTGCTCGGGGGCGCGCATGTTGAGCGCGAGCGTGTCGGCGTCGAGAGACGCGCCGTCGCCGTCACCGCCGTCTCGGTGAACGAGGTCGGAGACGTTACGGCAGGCGAGCACCCGCAGCCCGGCGCGTTCGGCGACGCGGCGGACCAGGTCGGCGAGCAGGGCGGGGCGCAGGTCGGCGAGGCCGGCGGGCCCGTGCGCGGCGCAGGTGTACATCCGCAGGATCCGCGAACCGGCCGGGGCGACGGGCACGACCTGGCGGGTCAGGGTGTCGTGGAGCCGCAACATGCTCCGAGCCTACGCGGCACCCCCGACATCCCGTCCCCGGCCCCTGATCAACGTCCTCACATCGGAGAACTCTCAGGTCAGGAAGCGCATGATGTCGCGGTCGCCGCGTTCGCGGAGGCGGTCGAGGATCTCCTCGCGGGTGACCCCCTCCGGCAGGCCGATGCGGGCACCGATGAGCCGCAGGCCCTCGGCCTCCGACGCCACCGGGGCGGTGTAGCCGATCAGGTGCAGCGCCTGGTTGATCGCGGGCAGCCCGGCCGCCGCCACGGGCAGGAAACGGGTCAGCAGTTCGCCGCCGTCGGAGACCGTGAGGAAGACGTGGTCGCCCTCGGACGCGTTGTATTCGGCGAGAACGTTCCTGATCGAGCCGATGGTCGGCTGGTTGTGCCAGCTGATCACCACCTCGCCCGACGCGGTGGAGGCGGTGAGCTGGCCGCCGGGCGCCATGCCCAGGTGCGCGGCGAAGCCGGTCGGCAGTGGGGAGCCCGAGCCGCGCAGGTGCTCGGCGTTCACGTCCACCCGATGCCACCAGCGGCCGTCCCTGCTGCGGAAGCAGCGGCGGGTCATCGAGACGTCGCGGCGCGGCTGGTACGGCTCGGCCTGGTCCTGGGCGGCCACTCTGATGTAGCCGCGCTGGGTCCGCTCGAACCCGGGCCCTCCGGCGTACGCCCTGATGGAGCTCTCGCTCACGTCGTAGCGGGAGGTCAGGTTGTCCACGACCGTGCTCACGGACGCCTCACCGCCCGCGCGCTCGATCTCCCGGATGATCATTTCCCGGATGCCGAGGTACTCGTCGCCGCCCCAGCGCCGCAGGCCGTACTTGCTGCGGTCGAGCCGGATGAACCGCTCGTCGGAGGCGAGCTGGTTGCGGATGCCGACGATGCTGTATTCCTCGCCGATGCGGGCCTGGATCTCCTCGGGGGTGAGCGGGACGCGGGCGACCGCCAGCACGGCCTCCGCCTTGTCGCCCATGCTGCGCGGCCAGGGGACGACGTGGCCCTCCATGACCCGCAGGTGCGGCACCGACGCCAGCCAGCGCTCGGCGACGTCCTCCCGGATGCCGAGCTGGGCGACGAGGGAGACCGCCTCCTCCAGCGGCCGGGGGCCGTCGGTGAACAGCTGCCGCGTCTTCTCCCTGAGCTCGTCCGCGCCGCCCGCGACCAGCCAGCCGTCCACCTGGTCGTACCCGGTCAGGAGCGTACGGACGAACCGCCAGGCGGGGATCGCGAGCGTGATCAGCTCGGTGCGGTGCCACGGGACGGCCGCGGCGAGGTCGTCGGCGGGCACGGCAGAGCCCAACCGGGTGCGCAGCCAGGACAGGTGGGCGTTCAGCGGCGTGGCGGACGGGCCGTTCAGCCAGTCCATCACGTGGTCGCGCAGGTCGCGCTCGATCTGCCGGATGCGCTCGCGGGTGACCGAGAAGCGCTGGGCCAGCTCGTCCAGTGTGGCCCGCTGGGCCTGGCCGGGGTGTTGCGAGGTGTCGAAGTAGAGCCGGTCGCGCGCGATGGCCCGCTGGCGGTCGTCCAGCCGGGCGAAGATCTCGTCGATGATCTCCGGCATCGGCCGCTCGGGGAGGGCCGGCGGGACCGGCGCCCCGGCGGGCTCCCGCGCCGGCTCGGTGGCCAGCAGCTTGTCGATCACGTCGACGTACAGCTCGTGGACGCTCTCCCGTGGGCCGGGCGTCTGGAGGCTCTCCTCGGGGTGGGTGAACCTCAGCAGCGGGAGGATGTCGCCGAGGACCAGGTGCGCCCAGCAGGCGATGGTGAGGTCGGCGAGCCGGGAGGCGACCTGGCCGGTCCCCACCGCCGCACAGGCCCGGTCGAGGGGGAGCGCCTGCCACCACGCGTCGGGAAGACCGGGGTCGCTCGCGATCGGCTCTACCTGACTGGGCGCGGTCCAGCGCAGCGGAGGCACGATGTCGCTAAGGCTGAGATTCATGCAGGTCCAACCGGCAAGGGGAATATATCCGCAGTTCAGACTAGGGGATCGGTCGTCAGGCCGGGATGAAGGGACTGGCGCGCCCCGAATAGGACACGTAGAGCAACTCCCCCGCCCGCGTGCACGCCACGTAGAGCAGCCCCCGTTCGCGTTGCAGATCGTGCGCCCGGGCCGTCGGGTCCTCGTCGGCCGGGGTCAGCGCGTCCGGCGCCGGCACGATTCCGTCAGCCACGCCTATCACGGCCACCCGGCGGAATTCCAGCCCTTTCATGCCATGAAGCGAGGTGACTTTGACCGTGATGCCCGCTTCGCGTAGTGCGGTGCGGGCGGTACGCACGAGGTCAGAGGTGCGCGCGGCCACCGCGATCTGGGCGGTCGGCACGCCCTCCTCCAGCCATTCGGCCACGGTGGAGACGAGTCCGGCGATCTCCGCCTCCGCGTTCACGTACTCGCGCACCATCGGACGCGTGCCGAAGTCCAGCGCGCGGTAGCCGTACATCGCGGCGTTGCCCGCGACCAGGCCGTCGGCCGGACCGCCGCCGCGCAGGCGCACTCCCCACGACAGGATCTCGTCGGGCAGCCGGTGGGAGATCTTCAGGTGGAACCTGCGGGCGGGGATGCCGACGTCCGCCAGCGCGACCCGCGTGTCGAACATGCGCTGGTGCGGGTCTCCCACGATGAACAGGTCGTTCGGGGCGGCGGGAACCGCCGCCCGCAGCAGCCGCCACTGGGCCGGGTGCAGGTCCTGCGCCTCGTCCACCACGATGTGCCGGTACGGCTCCCGCCCCGGCGCCTCGTCGCCCAGCAGGTCGCCCACGGCCCGCCCGAGCAGGCCCGCCGCCTCGGAGGCGAGCTGGAGCAGGGTGCGCCGGCCGGACTCGCGCAGCCGCCGTACGACCTGCTGGACGGCCTCCCACACCATCGTCCTGGCCTCGGCGTCCAGGGAGACGCCGCGGCCGGGCCGGGCGGCGGCCTGGTACTCCTCCAGCGTCCGAAGGTCCTGCGCGAGGATCACCTGCTCCCACTCGCGCAGCAGGAACGCGCTGCCGAAGCGCCCGACGGCCGCCTCCTGCCACAGCTCGGCCAGGTCGTCGGAGGAGACGAGGGCGGGGGCGCGGCCCTCCGCCTCCGCGACGATGCGGTGCGCGAGCCTGTCGACGTTGCCCACCTCGACGCGCTTGCGGACCACCTCGTCGTTGATGATCATGTCGAGCCGTGCGGACAGCTCGGTCGCGAGGCTCTGGGAGAACGTGACCAGCAGCACCGGGCCGGTGGCCGCGCGGGCCAGCAGGGCCGCCCGGTGCAGCGCGATGACCGTCTTGCCGGTGCCCGCGCCCCCGGTGATCAGCACCGGCTGCTCGTACGCCGGCCAGTTGGCGTACGTGTGCTGCGGCGGGTACAGGAACGTGCACCAGGCGGGCAGCGTGAGGATGCGATCGAGTTCGGCGGCGTCGGCGGCGAACGCGGCCCGGGCGGGGCTGCGCCGCAGCGCCGCCAGGAGGTCCTCGGGGTCGATCTCGTCGGCGACGCGGGAGCGGCAGGTGTCCAGCTCGCGCCAGGCGGCCGCGAGCGAGCCGCCGCGGGCGAGCGCCGCGAGCGGCGCGTACTGGCTGTACGGGAGCAGCGGTTCCACGGCCGCGAGATGCGACTCCGACGTCATCAGCCGCAGCAGCGGCAGCAGGTGGGCGTCGACGCCGATGTTCAGCAGATCGGCGTCGCACCAGTTCTCGAACAGCGGCCGGCCGCCGGTCTCCGAGGCGCGGCGCAGGGCCGGCTCGATCCGCTCCAGGGCCTCGGCGTCCCAGGTCTCGACGATCCCGATGGCCGTGTTGACGCCGAACCTGTGCCGCTGCGCGTACGACCACGCCTCGGCGTCCGGCAGCACGGTGAGCAGCCAGTAGACGTCCTCCTGCCGCACCACCACCCCCCGGTGGCGGTCGGCGAGCCGCAGCGTGGCGACGCGGGGATCGCGGGAGTTGCGCACCCTCTCGGGGTGCGGCGCGGCGGACGCGTTCAGCAGGAACCGGCGTACCGCGACGGCGACGTCCCGGCGGACCGGCCGGGTGAGCGCGCCGAGCCCGCGCAGGAACTCCGGGGAGATCGCGAGCCGGGGCACGGGCTATCCCAGCAGGGTCAGCAGGTCGCGGTCCCCGCGTTCTCGCAGCCGCGCGAGGAGCTCGGGCCGCTCGACGGGTGCGGTGAGGCCGACGCGTGTCGCGATCACCCGCGCCGCCTGCTCGGGCGTGCCGCTCGCCGCGGTGTAGCCCACCAGGCGCAGTGCCCGGCTCGTCTCGTCGCCGCCGTTCGCCGCGGGCAGGTGCCGTATGCGCAGCGTGCCCTCCTCGGACAGGGTCAGGAAGATGTGGCTGCCCTCCTCGGCCGAGACCTCGCTGAGAATCCGCTGCAGGGAGGCCAGGGCCGGCCGCGCGTGCCAGGAGAGGCCGACCTCACCGGCCGCGCTGCGCACCGTGCGGTCCTCGCCCGGCGCGAGGCCGACGTACGCGGCGAACCCGCTCGGCAGCGGCACCTCGCCGCCGTGGAGGTGGTGGCCGGAGACGTCCACCCTGAGCCACCACCTGCCGTCCGGCTGCCGGAAGCACCGCCGGGTCAGCGCCACATCCTTGAGCCCGCCCTGCTGCCCGCCCGGCTGCCGGTCCTGCTGCCGGTCCTGCTGCCGGTCGGGGTCGATCTGGGACGCCTTCTGGGCGCGCAGTTGCGGCACGCTCTCCAGCCACTGCCTCGCCACGTCGGGACGGACGCCGAGAGAGCCGATCATCTCCAGCGCCTGCGGGACGGTCGGCGGTCGCTCGGCCGAGGCGATCAGGTTCCGCGTCCTCTCCCGCAGCTCCTCGATGTCGCCGGCCACCAGCCAGTCGCCGAAGAGGCGGTGGCCGGGGAGCGTGGCGAGCACGAACCGCCAGGCGGGCACCTCCAGTGAGGGCAGGTCGCGCCCGTGCCACTCGGCGGCCGTGACGAACCGCTCCTTCGGGAACGCGGCTCCGATCGTGCCGGTGAGCCGGGCCAGGTGCTCGTTGTACGGCGTCGCCTCCGGCAGCGCGAGCCAGCGGGACAGCCGGTCGCGCAGGGCCGCTTCGAGATCGTGGATGACGACGGGAGGGACCGCCAGCAGCTTCGCCAGCTGCTCGGGGTCGGACGGCTCGTCGGCGAAGACCCGGTTCTGCGCCACCATCCAGGTCTGGTCGTCCAGGTCGCTGAACGCCGCGTCGATCAGCGCGGGGATGTCCCGGATCTGTTCTTCCGGGGGATCGTCCGGCTCGGCGACCGGCCCGGCCGACTCGGCGACCGGCTCGGAGACCGGCTCGGCCTCCTCCGGGGACATCCGTAAGAACACGGCGGTGAACAGAGCGGCCAGCACGGGGCGGGCCTTGACGAACGGCTGGTCGGCCAGCTCCCGGCCGGACAGCGCGAGCAGGCCGTGCCACGACCCCGCCCGGTCGAGCGCGATCGCGACCTGGGGGTCGTCGGCCTCGTCGGGGTCCAGCACGTGCAGCGCGGGCAGCACGTCGCCGACGGCCGCCGCCGGCCAGTGGCCGAGCGCGAGCTCGGTGAGCAGATCGCCCAGCGCCTCGGCGTCCAGGACGGCGAGCACCCGGTGCAGGGGCAGCGTCCGCCACCAGGCGTCCGGCAGGCCGGGCCGGTCGGCCAGGGTCGTGATGCGGGCAGCGTCACTCCAGCGCAGCGGTGGCACGAGGTCACTCAGGCAGAAGTTCATGCTTTCCCCATCACTCACAAAGACCAGTCCATAGTCTGGCAAACCGCCTCGTCGTGGGAGAGGTCAGTGACGTTCCGCGGCGAAGCGGAGGCGGACGTAGTCGGCCATCCAGCCGGTTTCCCGGCGCAGGGCGGGGGCGGCCAGTTCGTTGACCCGGCGCAGCAGCGGCTCCACGGCCGCCGGGGGGACCCGGTCGAGCAGCGAGCCGGCGAACATCCTGACCCAGTCGGCGGCGCCGTTCGGGCACTCGTCGAGCGGGGTGGGGCGGTCGAAATACTCCAGCAGCCGGACCGTGAACCCGCCCTTCTCCAGGCGGTGGGCGTACTCGGCCGGGCTGGGGAAGTACCACGGCAGCTCGGGTTCGGGCAGACCGTACTCCCGCCAGGCGGTGAGCACGGCGGAGGTCAGCGCCGCGCAGTTGCCCGCGCCGCCCATCTCGGCGACGAACCTGCCGCCCGGCCGCAGCGCCTCCCGCACGCAGTCGATCACCGCGTCGGGGTCGCGGCTCATCCAGTGCAGCGCCGCGTTCGAGAAGACCGCGTCGTACGGCTGGGCGACGGTGAAGTCGTAGCCGTCGCCCACGGTGAAGTCGAGTCCGGGGTGGTGCGCGATGGCCTGCTCGATCATGGAGTGGGAGCCGTCGATGCCCAGCACGTGGGCGCCGCGCCTGGCGATGTCGGCGGTCAGTACGCCGGTGCCGCACCCGAGGTCGAGCACGCGCTCACCGGGGCGCGGGTCGAGCAGTTCCACCAGCGGCGCGCCCTGAGCCGAGACGTAGCCGAAGGAGCTGTCGTAGGCGCGAGCGTTCCATCGGGTGAGACTGGGAGTTTCGTACCTCAAGATCGGCTCGCATTCTGACACGTGGTGCCCGGTGTCGGGATTGCCGCAATCTCATGCCGACTTGTGAGACTGCTGGGATAACGACACACTTTACGGCTTCCGTCGCCTCCGCGAGATCAGGTGACTCAGCCGACCGTCTGGGCCCAGTGCGCGGTCACGTACGACTTGGCCTGGTCCTGCTCGGGGATGCTCAGGATCACCGGGTCGCCGGACGCCTCCGGCAGCCTGGCGGCGGCGTCCCCGTTCAGCGTGTCGCGCATCTCCATCGCCTCCATCCGGGCGGGCCGCGCGTACGCCTTGAGGAAGAGGTTCTGGCCCTCGTCGGACAGCAGGAACTCCTCCCACAGCCGGGCGGCGGCCGGGTGCGGCGCGTCGGCGCTGATCGCCTGCATGTAGTAGGAGGCGAGCACCTCGTTCTTCGGGATCGTCACCCGCCAGGCCGCCGCGCCGCGCCCGGAGGCGGCCCGCGCCGCGTTCATGAAGTCCCAGTCCACCACCGCGGTCGCCTGGTCGGGCCGGCCGAGCATGCCGCCCTTCTTCAGCCGCGCGAACAGGTCCACGCCCCGCGCGGCGTCCGGCAGCCCGTTGCCGAGCGAGGCGGCCATCACGGCGCTGAACGCCGAGGCCACCCGCCGCGGGTCGCCCGGCAGCGCCACCACCGTCCCCGGCCTGACCAGCGCGCCGTACGACGCGGGGGCGGGGACCTTCCTCGGGTCGTAGCCGATCGACATGTATCCGCCGTAGGCGGCGAACCAGCGTCCCCGCTGCTCCTTGGCCTCGTCGGGGATGTCCGCCCAGCCGGTCACCCGGTACGGCGCGAAGAGCTTGGCGTTGGCGACCGCGACCTCCAGGGTGAGGTCGAACACGTCCGGTGCCTGATTCGTCCCCTTCAGGCGGGCCGCGGTGTCGATCTCCTGCTTGCTGCTCGCCTCCGGCACGATCGAGGTCACCTTGATGCCGTACTTGTCGGAGAAGCGGGCGATGATCTCCTTGTAACCGACCCAGCCGCCCGGCAGGCCTACGACGGTGAGCGCGCCCTCCTTCTTGGCCGCCTCGACGAGCCTGTCCATAGTGCCGAACCCGGACTCCAGACTGTCGGCCCGGGGGTTCAGGGGCGGCAGCGGCTTGTCCGACGACGACGGCTTCGAGCACGCGGAGGCCGCGAAGAGGAGGACGGCCGCCGAGGAGATCGTCACGACGCAGGCACGTATGGTCACGCCGCGTATGCTCCCCGTGCCAGGGCGAGCGTGCGCGGCGGCGCGCTGGGGGATTACCGAGTCGGCGTCCGCAGCAGGCGCGGGGATTACCGGGCGGGCGGCGCGGGCGGCACGACCTTGGCCGCGGCCAGGGTGTCCTCGGCGATCTCGACGAGGCTTCCGTCCCGTTTCCGCACGGTGAGCACCCCGTCGCGCCAGGATTCCAACACGCCGACCGCGTCCCGGTGCCCTCCGGGCACTCTTCGCCGCGTCGTCACCCGTTTGCCCACGTCGGCAGGGGTGATGGCGACCACGAGACGGGCTACGAGCCGAGGGGCCACGACGATTGCCCCCCTCCTGTTACGGCTAGTCGGCAGGCACCGCAATACTAGGGCTAGCAACCCGCGGTCGAGCCGTGCAACCCAGAAGGAGCCCGAGGTGACGTACGTCATCGCGCAGCCTTGCGTGGACGTCCTGGACAAGGCGTGCATCGAGGAGTGCCCCGTCGATTGCATCTACGAGGGCGAACGCATGCTCTACATCCACCCCGACGAGTGCGTGGACTGCGGTGCGTGCGAGCCGGTGTGCCCCGTAGAGGCGATCTTCTACGAGGACGACCTTCCCGAGCAGTGGAAGGACTACTACAAGGCCAACGTCGATTTCTTCGAGGACCTGGGCTCGCCCGGCGGCGCCTCGAAGGTCGGCAAGGTCAACAAGGACCACCCGCTGATCGCGGCGCTCCCGCCGCAGAGCGAGGACCACTGACCGACGCCTGACCGGCGCGGTCCGTGACGACTGGGGGATTTTCTTTGCTTGCGTTGCCGGACTTCCCATGGGATCGGCTCGTGCCCTATCAGGACCTGGCGCGGGCGCATCCCGGCGGAATCGTCGACCTGTCGGTCGGCACGCCGGTCGACCCGGTGCCCCCGGTCGCCCGCGAGGCGCTCACCGCCGCCGCCGACAGCCCCGGCTATCCCCTGACGTACGGCACGCCGCGGCTGCGTGAGGCGGCCGCGGGCTGGCTGCGGCGGCGGCACGGCGTCACGGTCGACCCCGCGGACGTGCTGCCGACCATCGGCTCGAAGGAACTGGTGGCCTGGCTGCCGACGCTGCTCGGCGTGCGCCCGGGCGAGCGCGTGGTCTTCCCCGAGCTCGCCTATCCCACGTACGACGTGGGCGCGCGGCTGGCCGGGGCCGAGCCCTTCGCGACGGACGGGCTCCTCGCGCTGGGCCCCGAGCGGGTGCCCCTCGTGTGGGTGAACTCGCCGTCCAACCCCACCGGGCGCGTCCTGCCCGCCGAGCACCTGCGCAAGGTCGTCGCGTGGGCGCGCGAGCGCGGCGCCGTCGTCGCCTCCGACGAGTGCTACATCGAGCTGGGCTGGGAGGAGCAGCCGGTCTCCGTCCTCCACCCGGACGTGTGCGAGGGCTCCCACGAGAACCTGCTCGCGGTCCACTCGCTGTCGAAACGGTCGAACTTCGCCGGATACCGCGCCGGCTTCGTCGCCGGCGACCCCCGGCTCGTACGGCGGCTGCTGGAGGTGCGCAAGCACGCCGGCATGATGATGCCCGCCCCGGTCCAGGCCGCGACGGCGGCGGTGCTGGACGACGACGCGCACGCCGACGAGCAGCGGGAGCGGTACGCCCGGCGCAGGGCGGTGCTGCGGCCCGCGCTGGAGCGGGCCGGCTGGCGGGTCGAGCACTCGGCCGCCGGGCTCTACCTGTGGGCCACGAACGGCACCGGCTGCTGGGACCAGGTGCGCGCCCTGGCCGATAAGGGCATCCTCGTCGCGCCGGGCGAGTTCTACGGGGACTCCGGGCGCGGCCACGTCCGCATCGCCATCACCGCCACGGACGAGCGTGTCGATGCGGCGGTGAGCCGCCTCCAGTAGGATCGCGCGCCATGACTGCGATCGTGATCGTGCTGAGCCTCGCCGCGGTCGTCGTCGTGCTGGGCGCCTTCGCCGGGGCCCGGCGCAACCGCACGCGCGAGACGGTGCGCACCCCGCCCGCCGCTCCGGGAGAGTCCGCGCCACGTGATCCCGCGGCCGATGCCGGCTTCTTCGACCCCCGCACGATCAGGGTGGGCGACACTGTCTACGTGGAGGCCGCCCGCTACCGGGCCGTCGGCGCCCTGCACTGCACGATGCAGGGCGAGAAGTGGACGGAGTATCTGCTGGACGAGGGCGCCCGGCGCTACAACTGGCTGTCGGTGGAGGAACGGCCGGGCAAGGAGGGCGAGCCCCTCCACCTGGAGGTCCTGCTGTGGACCGACATGCCGACCCAGGGCATGGTGCCGGCCAAGCACATGCTGATCGTGGACGGCGTGGAGTTCTCTCCCATCGAGCGCGGCACGGCCGCCTTCCGCTCCGAGGGGACCACCGGGCTGCCCGAGCGCGGCCTGCTCGACTTCGCCGACTACCGGGCGGGCGACGGCCGCCTGCTGTCGTTCCAGCGAGTGCAGGGCGGTCAGTGGGAGTCGTCCTACGCCCGTCCGCTCACGCCCGGCTCCATCAGAGTGGATCGGCTGCCCTGATCACCCGGGTAGGTTCTCTACGTGGAAAGGCGCCTTACCAAACCCGTCGTGACCGTCATGGTCATCGTCATCCTGCTGGGTGCGGCCATCTTCTACGGCGCCTATCACCTGTTGAAGCGGACCGAGCCGTTCGCTCTTGGCGAACACTGCATGGTCAAGACCCCCGACGGCACGCTCGACCTCGACATCGAGCAGGCCCAGGTGGCCGCGACCATCGCCGCCGTCGCGGTGCGGCGCAAGCTCCCCGAGCGCGCCCTCCAGATCGCCTACGTCACCGCGATCCAGGAGTCCAAGCTGGCCAACCTGCCGTACGGCGACCGCGACTCGGTGGGCGTCTTCCAGCAGCGCCCCTCGCAGGGCTGGGGGACGGCCGAGCAGCTGCAGGACCCGGTCTACGCGGCGCGGAAGTTCTTCGCCGCGCTGGAGAAGGTGAAGCACTACCGGACCCTGCCGCTGCACGAGGCGGCCCAGGCGGTGCAGCGCTCCGCCGACGGCTCGGCCTACGCCGACCACGAGTACAACGCCAAGATCCTCTCGGCGGCGTTCATCGGACGCGTGCCCCAGGCCGTCCACTGCTGGTACCCCCCGTCCGACAAGCCGGTCACGTCGCGGCCCGCGGCCGCGCGCAAGCAGCTCGTGCGCGCGCTCGGCACGGACTCCGCGCCCAAGCGCGGCTGGCTGGTCGCCGCGTGGTACGTCACCCACGCGCAGAAGTACGGCCTGCGCCAGGTGCGCTTCGAGGGCGTCACCTGGACGGCCGCGAGCGGCCACGACGGCTGGCGCAAGGACACCAAGCCCGTCGCCACCGTGCAGATCGCGTGAGCCTGTGGATTAGGGTCGGATGGCATGCGGCTTGACCTTGCCCAGGACGTGGGCGCGCTGACGGCGCAACTGGTGGACATCGAATCGGTGAGCGGCGCGGAGAAGGCGCTGGCCGACGCCATCGAGGAGGCGCTCCGGCCGCTGCCCCACCTCACGGTGCTGCGGGACGGCGACGCGGTGGTGGCGCGGACCGACCTCGGCCGGGCCGAGCGGGTGGTGATCGCCGGGCACATCGACACGGTGCCGGTGGCGGGCAACCTGCCCAGCAGGGTCGAGGACGGCGTGCTGTACGGCTGCGGGACGTCCGACATGAAGAGCGGCGTGGCCGTGCAGCTCAAGCTCTGCCTGCTGGCGGAGCCGAACCGCGACCTGACCTTCGTCTTCTACGACTGCGAGGAGATCGAGGCCGAGCGGAGCGGCCTGCTGCGGCTCACCCGCACCCATCCCGAATGGATCACGGGTGACTTCGCGGTCGTGATGGAGCCGACCGACGGGCTGATCGAGGGCGGCTGCCAGGGCACGCTGCGCGCCGAGATCACGGTGAAGGGCGTGCGCGCGCACAGCGCCCGGTCGTGGGAGGGCGTCAACGCCGTCCACGGCATCGCGCCGGTTCTGGAGACCCTCTCCCGGTACGAGGCGCGGCGCCCGGTGGTGGACGGCCTCCGGTTCCGCGAGGGGCTCAACGCGGTGGGCGTACGCGGCGGAGTGGCCGGGAACGTGATCCCGGACGAGTGCGTGGTGACCGTCAACTACCGCTTCGCCCCCGACCGCACGCTGGAGGAGGCGTTCGCCCACGTCCAGGAGGTCTTCGACGGCTTCGACGTGCGGCTCACCGATGGAGCGCCGGGCGCGCGGCCGGGGCTGACCCACCCCGTCGCCGCGGCGTTCGCCGCCGCGATCGGCGGCACGCCCCGGGCCAAGCTCGGCTGGACCGACGTCGCGCGGTTCTCGGCCCTCGGAATGCCCGCGGTCAACTGCGGACCGGGCAACCCCGACATCGCGCACCAGGCGGGGGAGAACGTCAGCCTGGCCAGGATCACCGAGAGCGAGCGCCGGATGACGGCCTGGCTGACCGAGTGAACCAGCCGCAGAACCGCCCGTAGATAGAAGAAAGTGGCTCTCCTCGCCGGCCATTTGGCGGGGAAAGCCACTTTCGTCCCGAGCAGCACCCTCGTTCCTTAGACGGAGCCTCCTCGGCGACCGGTTCCATCCTTCCGCGGATCTTTTTCAAGATTCTTCCGGTGCGTTTGGGACGTGGAGTGACAGGGCAGTGCGTGCGTCTTGCACCGTTCCCGACCCGGACCGTTAGCGTGACCGTCATGAATCACACCCGACCCGAACGCCGGCAGGGCCCGTCGCTGGTCCGCGGCGGCCTCGTCCCGGAATCCACCCACGATCAGCGCCTGCTCGACCGCCGCGGCCCCACCGGCTGGCTGCACGAGGATCCCTGGCGGGTCCTGCGCATCCAGTCGGAGTTCGTCGAGGGCTTCGGCGCCCTGGCAGACCTTCCCCCGGCGGTGACCGTCTTCGGCTCGGCCCGCACCGGTCCCGACAGCCCCGAGTACGAACTCGGGGTGAAGGTCGGCGCGGCGCTCGCCAAGGCGGGCTACGCGGTGATCACCGGCGGCGGCCCCGGTGTGATGGAGGCGGCCAACAAGGGCGCACTCGAAGCCGGCGGCGTCTCGGTCGGCCTCGGCATCGAACTGCCGCACGAGCAGCGCCTCAACGACTACGTGGACCTCGGCATCGAGTTCCGCTACTTCTTCGTGCGCAAGACGATGTTCGTCAAGTACGCCAGCGGCTTCGTGGCCCTGCCCGGCGGGTTCGGGACGCTCGACGAGCTGTTCGAGGCGCTGACCCTGGTGCAGACGCGGAAGGTCACCTCGTTCCCGGTGATCATGATGGGCGTCGCCTTCTGGTCGCCGCTGATCGACTGGATCCGCGACACGCTGCTGACCACCGGAAAGATCTCGCCGCAGGACATCGAGCTGGTCTCGGTCACCGACGACCCCGACGAGGCCGTACGGCTCATCGTCGACGCGGATCGGCGCGCCGCCACTCAGTAGGGTTGCGGTGTGTTCGTCTGCGTGTACTGCTCGTCCAGCCAGAAGATCGACCGCAAGTACCTCGACCTCGCCCGGGAGGTCGGCGCCGAGCTGGCCCGCCGCGGCCACGGCCTCGTGAGCGGGGGCGCGATCGTCTCCTGCATGGGCGAGGTGGCCCGGGCCGTCCGCGACGGCGGCGGCCACACGGTCGGGGTGATCCCCCAGGCCCTGGTCGACATCGAGATCGCCGACACCGACTCCGACGAGCTGATCGTCACCGCCGACATGCGTGGGCGCAAGGGCGTCATGGACGCCAGGTCCGACGCGTTCCTCGTGCTCCCGGGCGGTATCGGCACGCTGGAGGAGCTGTTCGAGATCTGGACCTCCCGGGTGCTCGGCCTGCACGAGCGGCCGCTGGTCGTCCTCGACCCGTGGGGCCTGTACGGGCCGCTGCGCGACCTGGTCGACGGCATGTACGAGCAGGGCTTCACGCGGCCGAACGTGTTCGACGCGATCTCGTGGGCGACCACGGTGGAGGAGGCGCTCGACATGGTGGAGCGGCCCACCCTCCACCTCAGCCCCACGGGCGAGGAGCTCGGCGAGAGCTAGGAGAGCCGCTAGGCCAGGCCGCGGCGGGTCAGGGCGGGAGGCCGGCGGCCCAGCAGGGCCTCGGTCATGTCGAGGGCCTGCCGCACGTCGTGGGACGTCCGGAAGACGCTCGCGCCCGCCCAGGCGTAGGCGGCCGCGGCCGCGATCGCCTCGGTCTCGTCTTCGGGGAGCGTCACGACGACGGTGTGTCCCGCCCGGGCCAGCGCGGACGCCTCCGGCAGCGAGGCGGCCTCGATCCAGCCGGGCTCGGTCTCGTCGTCGGGCCCGATCACGCGCGTCATGCTTCCATGCTCGCACGCTGAAGAGTTGTGGCACGATTCGTATGTGCTGGTCGTACTCGTCATCGCCGGACTCGCCGTGATCGCCTGCGTGGTCATGGTCTCGCTGGGACACGGCGGCGAGATGGCGGAGTTCCCCCCCGACGTGTCGCCGCTCGACCTGCCGGCGGCCGGCCAGATGACTCCCGCCGACCTGATCGCGCTCAGGCTTCCGATCGGTCTCGTGGGCTACAGCACCCAGGCGGTGGACGAGACCCTGCACCGGGTCTCGGTCGCGCTCGGGGAGCGCGACACCCGCATCGCGGTGCTGGAGCAGCGCGTGGCCGAGTTATCGTATGCCCGGCCGCAGGCGCGCGAGGAGACGAAACCGGCCGAAACGCAACAGGCCGAAACGAAGCAGGCCGAAGACTCCGAGCGTCAGCCGGAGGCGCCCTCCGCGGCGGTCCGCGAGGGCTGGGACGGCGACCGCGCCGACGCGGAGGAGACCTGGTGACAGCGTGGTGACGGTGCACGACGACGGGGTGGTCCGCTGCGGATGGGCGGGCACGACCCCGGACTACATCGCCTATCACGACGAGGAGTGGGGCCGTCCGGTCCGCGGGGACGACCTCGTCTTCGAGCGGATCACCCTGGAGGCGTTCCAGTCCGGCCTGTCGTGGCTGACGATCCTGCGCAAGCGGGACAACTTCCGCAAGGCGTTCGCCGGGTTCTCGATCCCGGCGGTGGCGGCCTTCGACGAGGGCGACGTGGAGCGCCTGCTCGGCGACGCGGGCATCGTGCGCAACCGCGCCAAGATCGAGGCGGCCGTCGCCAACGCCCGCGCCGCCCTGGAGGTGGCGGGCGGGCTGTCGGCGCTGGTGTGGAAGTACGCCGAGGAGCCCGGCAGGGTCCCTGCCACCCTCGCCGACGTCCCGGCCCGCACCGCCGGCTCCACGGCGCTGGCCAAGGAGCTCAAGAAGCACGGCTTCCGCT
Organism: Microbispora sp. NPDC046933; assembly: GCF_040644635.1. Taxonomy (NCBI): domain Bacteria; kingdom Bacillati; phylum Actinomycetota; class Actinomycetes; order Streptosporangiales; family Streptosporangiaceae; genus Microbispora; species Microbispora sp. NPDC046933. The sequence continues at coordinate 18,465 of NZ_JBEYWW010000032.1, forward strand.
TCGTCGGCCCCACCACGGCGTACGCCCTGATGCAGGCCATCGGACTGGTGAACGACCACGTGGCCGACTGCCACGTCCGCGAGGCCGTGAGCGCCCAGGTCAGCACGCAGGTCAGCGCCCTTCGAAGGTAGGCCTTTCCTTGTTGAGGAACGCCTTCGTCGCCGCCGCGTGGTCGGCGTTGGCCGCGCACTCGTCCTGAAGCTCCGCCTCCCGCTCCAGCGCCTCGGCGAGGGAGGACGACGCCGCGTGGTCCAGCGCCGCCTTGGTCGCGGCGTACGCCCGGGTGGGTCCCTGCGCGAGCCGTACGGCGAGGTCGCGGGCGGCGGACGCCAGCCGGTCGGCCGGGACCACCTCGCCCACCAGGCCGAGCTCCAGGGCCCTGGCGGCGTCCACGACGTCGCCGAGCAGCAGCATCTCCCTGGCGCGCGCGGGGCCGACGAGCCGCTGGAGGGTCCAGGACGCGCCGGAGTCGGGCGCGAGCCCGATCCCGGTGAACGCCATCGAGAATTTGGCGTTCTCCGCCGCCACGCGGAAGTCGCAGGCGAACGCCAGCGAGGCCCCCGCTCCGGCGGCCACCCCGTTGACGGCGGCCACGACGGGCTTGCCCATCGTGGCGACGGCCAGCACGATCGGGTTGTAGTGCTCGCGCACGGTGTTCGCCAGGCCGAGGCCCCGGTCGAGGTTGTCGGCGTGCTCGCGCAGGTCCTGCCCCGCGCAGAAGGCCCGGCCCGCGCCGGTCAGGAGCACGGCCCGCACCGACGCGTCGTCGGCGGCGCGCCGCACGGCCGCGAGCAGGCCGGTCTTCATCGCGACGGTCAGCGAGTTCATCGCGTCGGGGCGGTTCAGCGTGATCGTGGCGACGGCTTCGTCGACGTCATAACTCACGGTCATCTCAGGCGGCTCCATTCAGTGTGCGGTCCACGAACGCGGCGGCGGCGGGCAGCAGCCGGGTGGCCTCCTGCTCGAAGAAGGCGCGGGCCTTCTCACCCGGCCAGCCCGGCGGCAGCAGGTCGGCGGGCAGCCCGGGGTCCCGGAACAGGAAGTTGCGCCAGCCGTGCACCAGCCGGCTGCGGACGGCGAAGACCCGGTCGTCCGGGGCGTCGTCCGGCAGCGAGCCGACCAGGTCCGCGGCGCTGGCCAGCCAATCCTCGTACGCGCTGCCGATGGCGTCCAGGTCCCACGCGCGCGCGAGCAGGTCCCGCGGGTCGCCCTCGTACGCGGCGTCGAACCGATGGCCGGGAACCCGCAGCGCGTCGAGCTCCCGCGAGGGCCGCGGCCCGATCCAGGCCGTCTCCGACAGCGGGGCGTACCCGAGGAAGGCGAGGTCGGCACGCAGCCGCTCGCGCCGCGCCCGGTCCCTGACCGGTTCGAGCACCAGGACGTGCCAGCGGCCGCCCCAGGGTGCGTCGCCCCCGCGGTAGACGCGGGCCGCCGTCTCGTCGAGCCTGCGTTCGCACTTCGGCGTGACCGCGTACCCCGGTCCCTGCGGCAGCCGTACGGGATCGAGCCAGCCCTGTCTGACCATGCGGGATATCGCGGTCCTGACGGCCGGCGCCGCGATGTCGAGCGGCGCGAGCAGCCGCACGAGCGCGGCCACGGAGGCACGGCCGCCGCGGGTGCGAAGGTGGTCCCCATAGAGATCGAAAAGCGCGGCTCGGGCGTTCACCCCACCCAGTGTGGGGTCACGTCCGGTCCGCCCACAACGCGTGCCCCTTCGCATTGATCCATTGACCGGATCCCGGCCGTTACCTTTTTGAGCTCGGAGGCGGGATAATAGAACATCACAGAAACGTGAATACGCCGGTTACCCTCCGGGGCGGCCGACAACGCGGGAAGGGATACACGCATGGCGGCGATGAAGCCGCGGACCGGTGACGGTCCGCTGGAGGTCACCAAGGAAGGACGGGGCATCGTCATGCGGGTCCCTCTCGAAGGTGGCGGCCGACTCGTCGTGGAGCTGTCCGCGGACGAGGCCAGTGCCCTCGGTGATGCGCTGAAGAAGGTGGTCGGCTGACCTCTGTCAGCCGACCTGTTCGACTCACGGCCCTGGCGGCGGGTGATCCCGTCCCGGGGCCGCCCTGTTGGAGGTGGACGTGCCCATCGAGACCACGCCGGTCCTCACCGGTGCTCACGGTGCCGGGCCCGCGCCGGACGCCGACCTGGTGGCCGTGCCTTTCGGACCCGGACCGGCCCCCGCCGCGGCGCCCTGGCTGGAGTCTCCCGTGCCGGTGGACGCATTGCTGGCGCACTACGAGGCCAAGGGAGAGCCCGGCGAGGTCGTGGAGGTGCCCACCCTCCGGGACGGCGGTGTGCGGCGCGTCCTGCTGTACGGCACCGGCGACGGCTCGGCCGCCGCGCTGCGCAAGGCCGGGGCGGCCGTCGTGAGGCGGGCGAAGGGCCGGGCGTCGCTGTCGGTCGTCGTCCCGGCCGAGGGGGAGACGGCCGCCCTGGTCGAGGGCGCGCTGCTCGCGGCGTACACGTTCACCATCGGCAACGGCCGCACGAAGCCGGTGGGGGAGATCGTCTTCGTCGGCGGGGACGAGCGGGACCTGAAGCGCGGCGAGGCGGTCGCGCGGGCCACCGCGCTCGCCCGCGACCTCGTCAACACCCCGTCCTCGGTGAAGACGCCCGCCTGGCTCGCCGAGCAGGCCAAGGCGGTCGCCGCCGAGTCCGGGCTCGGCGTACGCGTGTGGGAGGAGCCCGAGCTCGGTGAGTTCGGCGGCATCCGGGCCGTCGGGCAGGGGTCGATCAGCCCGCCGTGCCTGGTCCAGCTCTCCTACACGCCGGAGAACCCGCGCGCCCACGTGGTGCTCGCCGGCAAGGGCATCACGTTCGACACCGGCGGCCTGTCCCTGAAGCCCACCGAGGGCATGAAGGCGATGAAGACCGACATGGCGGGCGGGGCCGCCGTCATCGCCGCGATGAGCGCGCTGGCGGCCTTCGAGGCGCCGGTGCGGGTCACCGGCCTCGTGGCGTGCGCGGAGAACTCCATCTCCGGCTCGGCGCAGCGGCCCGGAGACGTCATCACCCAGTACGGCGGGCGCACGGTCGAGGTGCTGAACACCGACGCCGAGGGCCGCCTGGTGCTGGCCGACGCGCTGGCGTACGCGGACGCCGAACTGGACCCGGACGTCGTGATCGACGTCGCCACGCTGACCGGCGCGGCCAAGGTCGCCCTCGGCGTGAACCTGGGCGCGCTCTACGCCACCGACGAGCCGCTGGCCGCCGCGCTGGCCGCCGCGGGGGAGGCGAGCGGGGAGCGGCTGTGGCGGATGCCGCTCGTCGAGGACTACCGTTCGGTGCTCGACTCCGACGTGGCCGACCTGGCCAACGTCGACAGGACGATGTCGGGTGCCGCCGGGTCGATCGCGGCGGCGCTGTTCCTGCGCGAGTTCACCGGCGGGCGGCCCTGGGCGCACCTGGACATCGCGGGGCCCGCACGGGCCGCTTCCGACGACGGCGAGATCACCAAGGGCGGCACCGGCTTCGGCGTCCGCCTGCTCCTCCGCTACCTCACCACCGTTCTGTGAACGGCGTCTGACCGCCGCCGCTGCGAACTTTCCGGCGACTTCCGCTCTCCAACTCCCTGGAGAAAAACACTGGAAGTCGCACAAAACGGAAAGGAACAGCGATGAAGAAGCAGCTGCTCGCCACGGCCGTCGCCGGTCTGGCCTTCGCCACCGCCACCGTCGGCACCGCCGCCTCCGCCTCGGCCTCGCCGCTCGCCACGGCGCGGATCAGCGACGGCCACGGCAACGCCCTGGCGGAGGCCACGCTGACCGACCGCGACACGGTCATCATCTGCGATCGCAGCACCGACCACCGCTACGCGATGGTCAAGATCCGCTACAAGGGTCACACCTACCGCTACATGAACTTCTACAAGAACGTCGACTGCGTCGAGCAGAAGACGAGGAAGATGAACAGCGGAACGATCGAGTTCTGGGCCTGTGTGAGCGAGCCGTACAAGCTGCGGTTCGCCCGCTGCGGGACGAAGCAGACCCTGATGAGGGCGTACAAGATGACATGAGAGCGCTCCGGCGGAGCGCTTGGCGGGCTGCGGTCAGCCGAGCTTGACGGCGGCCAGCAGGCCGGAGCCGAGCGGCAGCATCAGCGGGCGCAGCCGCTCGTCGTTCCTGACGAGCTTGCCCAGTTCGCGGATGGCGACCGTGTCGGGGTCCCGCTGGGTGGGGTCGGCCACCTGGTCGCCGCAGAAGGCGTCGCCGAAGACCACGACCCCGCCGCCGCGCAGGAGCCGCACCGACTCGGTGAGGTAGTCGATGTACTCCTGCTTGGCCGCGTCGCAGAAGACCATGTCGTAGCCGCCGTCGGCGAGTCGGGGGAGGACGTCGAGCGCGCGGCCGCCGATCAGGCGGATGCGGCTGCCGGAGAAACCGGCCTCCGCGAACGTCTGGCGGGCCATGCGCTGGTGCTCCGGCTCCACGTCAACGCTCGTGAGCGTGCCGTCCGGGCGCATGCCGCGCAGCAGCCACAGGCCGGAGACCCCGCACCCGGTGCCGACCTCCACCACCGAGCGCGCGTTCACCACGGTGGCGAGGAAGCAGAGCGCCGCTCCGCACCCGGGCAGGATCGGGCGCGCCCCGACCTCGATGCCCCGCCGGCGCGCGGTCCGCAGGATGTCGTCCTCCGGGACGAACTCCTCCGCGTACTCCAGGCTGGCCGGTGTCGCCATCGGCCTCTCCCTCCCCTGCTTCATCTTGGACGCAGCCTAGGGGAGTCGGACCGGAACGGGAACTCACGCCACAACGGGGACGTTGCACGCTTTGAACGGTCTTTGTTCGAGACCGCTCAGCCCGCGGTGCGCAGGAAGGGGCGAAACCAGGCACTATGGCTGTAGCGACGATCCTGCAGAGAGGAATGCCGGTGGACGAGCACGACCACCAGGCGGAGACTTCGGTGTCCGACTGGACGCCTCCCACCTGGGAGGAGGTCGTCCGAACTCATTCCGCTCGGGTATACCGGCTGGCGTACCGGCTGACGGGCAACGTCCACGACGCCGAGGACCTCACTCAGGAAGTCTTCGTCCGGGTCTTCCGGTCCCTGTCGAGCTACACCCCGGGCACGTTCGAGGGGTGGCTGCACCGGATCACGACGAACCTCTTCCTCGACATGGCGCGGCGCAGGCAGCGCATCCGCTTCGAGGGGCTGGCGGACGACGCCGCCGAGCGGCTGCACGGCCGCGAGCCGTCCCCGGCGCAGGCGTATGACGACGCGCACCTGGAGCCCGACATCCAGGCCGCGCTCGACGCCCTCGCGCCGGAGTTCCGGGCGGCCGTGGTGCTGTGCGACATCGAGGGACTGTCCTACGAGGAGATCGCCGCGACGCTCGGCGTGAAACTCGGCACGGTGCGCAGCCGCATCCACCGCGGCCGCGCCCAGCTGCGGGAGGCGCTCGACCACCGGGCGCCCTCCGCGAACCGGAACGGCGATCAAACCCCCCCTTCAATCAGCAGGGAGGGACTGTGAGTCATCTTGGCGAGCGCGTCTCCGCGCTCATCGACGGCGAACTCAGTCACAACGAGCGGGAGCGCGCGCTCGCGCACCTGACGTTCTGCGCGGACTGCCGCGCGGAGGTCGACGCGATGCGGGCGCTGAAGACCCGCCTGCGGTCCATGGATCCGCCCGCCATGCCGGCGGACCTCACCATGTCGCTGCTGCGCATGGCGGAGCCGGGAGGGCCGTTGCCGCCGCGGATGCGGCCCTTTCCCGACCATCCGGCCTTCGGCGCCGGGCGACTACCCGGCATGCACGCCGCCGGGCCGATGGACAACCGGCCCCGGGGCCGGGACGACGGACGATCGGGGCCGGGACGGCCCGGCAGGGTCAGACGGGCGGGATACGTCGCCGTGGGAATGGCCGGCGCCGCCGTCGCCCTCGGCACCATGCTCATGGCCGGTGGATCCACCGCCACCCCGAACCCGACGCCCGGCCAGATGTTCGTACAGCATCCCGCCCAGAACAGGGCGCCCGTGGTGAGCGTGTCGCCCACCCCGTCACCCAGCGTCACCAGGGGGCTTTCGCGCTGATCGGGGGAATCGGCATACGATCGGACACCGCAGCCGTCGTGTGCCGCTTTCCTCGTTACCGCGGCTGCCCAGCGGATGAGGCCGTGTGCGAGGAGTGACTGCCGCGATGACGGACAACACGCGTTCGTTCGGCGCGTCGGACCGGCCCGAGTTCCTTCCCGCGGGCGAGGAGCCCCCCCAGGGGCCCGCTGCGGGCCCGTGGGGCGCCCTGGGGCCGGAGGGGGTGCAGGAGGGGGCGCAGGAGGACTCTCCGGCCGGTCCTCCGCCTCTCACCGGCGCGTACGGCATGGGGCCCGGCTGGGTTCCGCCGCCGCTGTATCCCGTCGCGCCGCAGCGGGAGCCGCGCGGCCCGAACATCGCGCTGTACGCCGCCCTGGCCGTGGTCATCGCGCTCGTGGCGGGCGGGGTGGCGAGCTGGGGCACGTTCCTGCTGACGCGTCCGTCCTCCGGCATCGACCCCGGGTACGCGCTGAGCACGCCGTCGAAGCAGCCCACGGCCCGGCCGCCGGAGTCGGTGGCCGGGGTGGCCGCCAAGGTCCTGCCCAGCGTGGTCTCGCTGGAGGTCAAGGGCAACAGCGAGGCCGGCACCGGGTCGGGCTTCGTCATCAAGGGCGGCTACATCGTCACGAACAACCACGTCGTGGCGGTGGCGGGACAAGTCGGAGAGATCCGCATCCGCTACAACGACCGCACCTCCTCGGGGGCGCGCATCGTCGGCCGCGACCCCAACTCCGACATCGCGGTCGTGAAGCCCGACGGGCCCGTCAGGGCGCCTGAGCTGCCCCTCGGCAACTCCGACGGCGTGGTCGTGGGTGACCCCGTCATCGCGGTCGGCTCGCCCCTCGGCCTGACCGGCACGGTCACCACCGGCATCGTCAGCTCGCTCAACCGGCCCGTCGAGGCGGGCGGCAGCACCGGGTCCGACTACGCGCTCATCAACGCGATCCAGACGGACGCCGCCATCAACCCCGGCAACTCGGGCGGTCCCCTGGTCAACGCCGCGGGCGAGGTGATCGGGGTGAACTCGGCGATCGCCACCGTCGGCGGCTCCCTGCTGGGCCAGCAGTCCGGCAGCATCGGCCTCGGCTTCGCGATCCCGGTGAACCAGGCGCGCCGGATCGCCCAGGAGCTCATCACCACCGGAGCGGCCCGCACCTCCAGGATCGGCATCACGATCGACCAGAGCTACCAGGGCCAGGGGGTGCGGATCGCCACCCAGACGGAGGGCGGCGCCGCACCGGTCACGCCGGGAGGTCCGGCCGCGAAGGCGGGCCTGCGCCCGGGGGACGTCATCCTGGAGGTCGACGGCCAGCCGGTGAGCGACAGCCGGGAGCTGATCGTCACCATCCGCAGCAAGGCCCCGGGCGACCAGGTGCGGATCAAGTTCCGGCACGACGGCGAGGTGCGGACGGCGACGGTCACGGTCGGCGCGGCGCCCGCCCCCAGCGCGCGACCTTCATGAAGCCGGCCTCATGAAGCCGGCCTCATGAAGCCGGCCTCATGAAGCCGGCCTCATGAAGCAGGGCGTCCCCTGTCCACAGCTCGGGGCGCGGGCATTAGTCTGATTTCAGTCGCACGTGCAGGAGGAGATCGCCATGTTCGGACTCGGCTGGGGGGAGGCCCTGGCGCTGGTGGTGATCGCCCTACTCGTCTTCGGACCGGAGAAGCTGCCCCAGGCCGCCTCGCAGGCGGGCCGTACGCTGCGGCAGCTCCGGCAGATGGCCAACAACGCGAAGGCGGATCTGCAGGCCAACATGGGGCCCGAGTTCGCCAACTTCGATCCGACCGACCTCAACCCCAAGAACTTCGTGCGCAAGCACCTGCTCGACGACCTCGAGAACGACTGGAACGGCACCTCGGCGACGGCCGAGCCGGTCGCCGCCCCCACGCCGGAACTGGGCGTGGGGGAGATCCCGCCGTACGACAACGAGGCGACCTGACCCGGGTCAGTGCTTGACCGGCGAGATGTCGAGCTTCAGGCCCTTGAGGCTGGTCGACTTCTTGCCGAGCCCGGCCGCGATCCGGCGCAGCTCAGCCGCCGCCGGGGCGTCGGGATCGGTCAGCACGAGGGGCTTGCCCTCGTCGCCGCCCTCACGCAGCCGCATGTCGATCGGCACCTGGCCGAGCAGCGGCACGCGCGCGCCCAGCGTGCGGGTCAGCGCGTCGGCCACGGTCTGGCCGCCGCCCTCGCCGAACACCGAGATGCGCTCGTCGCAGTGGGGGCAGGGCAGCCACGCCATGTTCTCGATGACGCCCGCGATCTGCTGGTGGGTCTGGGCGGCGATCGACCCGGCCCGCTCGGCCACCTCGGCGGCGGCCTGCTGCGGGGTCGTCACGACCAGGATCTCGGCCGTGGGCAGGCGCTGGGCGACCGAGATCGCGATGTCGCCGGTGCCCGGGGGCAGGTCCATCAGCAGGACGTCGAGGTCGCCCCAGTAGACGTCGGTGAGGAACTGGTACAGCGCCCGGTCGAGCATCGGGCCGCGCCAGACCACCGGAGTGTTGCCCTCGGGCTTGAACATGCCGACCGAGATGACCTTGATGTCATGCGCCACCGGCGGCATGATCATGTCCTCGACCTTGGTGGGCCGCTCGCTCACGCCGAGCATGCGCGGCACCGAGTGGCCGTAGATGTCCGCGTCGACGACGCCGACCTTCAGGCCCTGGGAGGCCATCGCGGCGGCGAGGTTCACCGTGACCGACGACTTGCCGACGCCGCCCTTGCCGCTCGCGACCGCGAACACGCGGGTCAGCGAGCCGGGCTTGGCGAAGGGGATCTCCTTCTCCGGCCCGCGGTCGCCGCGCAGCTTCGTCTGCAACTCCTTGCGCTGCTCGGCGCTCATGACGTCCATGTCCACATGGACGCGGGACACGCCGTCGATCCGGGACACGGCCCCGGTGACGTCGCGGGTGATGGTGTCCTTCAGGGGGCAGCCGGCGACGGTCAGGTACACGCCAACGCGCACCACCCCGTCGGGGGAGATGTCGACGTTCTTGACCATGCCGAGCTCGGTGATCGGCCGGCGGATCTCCGGGTCGTTCACCGTCGCCAGCGCGGCCATGACCAGTTCAGGGGATGGTGCCATGAATCCATGCTATGGACTCAGCGGGGATCCTCCGAACCCGCCCCGGGCGATCTAGGCGCATCCGCGCTCAGCTCGTCCTGCAGACGCTGGAGCTCCGAGCGGATGTAGTCGCGCGTGGCCACCTCGCCGATCGCCATGCGCAGGCCGGCGATCTCCCGGGTGAGGTACTCGATCTCGGCCTGGTTGCGCTCGGCCGTCACCCTGTCCTGCTCGTACTGGATGCGGTCGCGGTCGGCCTGCCGGTTCTGCGCCAGCAGGATCAGCGGCGCGGCGTACGACGCCTGGAGCGAGAGCATCAGGGTCAGGAAGATGAACGGGTAGGGGTCGAACTTGTACGGCGCGAACACGTTCCACACCAGCCAGACCGTGACGAACACGGTCATGTACACGATGAACCGCGCCGTGCCGAGGAACCGCGCGAACCGCTCCGAGAACCTGCCGAACGCCTCGGGGTCGTAGTAGAGCCGCAGGCGGTAGGTCAGCTCGCGCGGCTGGTCGAGCCGTTCTGTCATGGGCGTTCCCGCCAGTCCTCCGGCAGCATGTGGTCCAGCACGTCGTCGACGGTCACCGCGCCGAGCAGGCGGCTCAGCTCGTCCACGACGGGGACCGCGACCAGGTTGTACGTCGCGAGATACGACGCCACCTCATGCACGGTGAGCTCGGGCCTGATCGGGTCCACCGTGATGTCTATCACGCTGCCGAGCAGCGTCGACGGCGGCTCCCGCAGCAGGCGCTGGAAGTGCGCCACCCCCAGGAAGCGCCCGGTCGGCGTCTCGCTCGGCGGGCGGGTCACGTACACCTGGGCGGCGATGGCGGGGGGCCGCTCCTCCTGCCGGATGTGCGCGAGGGCCTCGGCCACGGTCGAGGTCGGCGGGAGGATGACCGGCTCGGTCGTCATCATGCCGCCGGCCGTGTACTCCCCGTAGGTCAGCAGCCGCCGGACCGGCGCGGCCTCCTCCGGCACCATGAGCCGCAGCAGCCCCTCGGCCTGCTCGGCGGGCAGCTCCTGCAGCAGGTCGGCGGCGTCGTCCGGGCTCATCTCCTCCAGCACGTCGGCGGCGCGCTCCCGGTGCAGCCGGCTCAGCACGAGCACCTGGTCGCGCTCGGGGAGCTCCTCCAGGACGTCGGCGAGCCGGTCGTCGTCCAGCGCCGCGGCGACCTCGGCCATCCGCTTGGTGGGCAGCTCGTGCAGCATGTTCGCCAGGTCGGCCGGGCGCAGCGCCTCGAAGACGGCGAGCAGGTTGGCCGCGCCCTGGTCCTTCTGGACTCCGGTGAACCCGGTGACCTCGTCCCAGTCGACGATCAGCGTCTCGCCCCTGCGCCGCGTCCCGCGGCGTACCGCGACCTTCGTGACGAGCCAGTCGGACGGCCGCGGCTGCTCCATGGCCAGGTCCTGTACGGTCACCCGCTCGCCCTTGTACTCGACGGTGCGGTCGAGCATCTCCCCGATGGCCAGCGTCTCGGCGTCCCGGCACTCGAACCTGCGCATGTTGAGCTTGCCGGTGAAGATCATGGCGCGGGCCTCGATGCTGGTGATCCTGGTGATCGGCAGGAAGACCCGGCGGCGTGGCTGGACCTCGACGACGAAGCCGTGGACCCGGGGGAGCAGCGGTCCTCGCAACGAGACGACGACGTCCCGGATCCGGCCGATCTGGTCGCCGGCCGGGTCGAAGACCGCCAGCCCCGCCAGGCGGGCCACGAAGATCCGATCCACTCTGTCAGGTTACGCAAGGGTGCGCACTTCTCAGGGTTATGACAGGATCAAAGCCGTTTATTGGTAATTACATGGGCAGGTGACGATGAGGGCTGTCAGCCTGGCGATCGCGGGCGTCTCGGCCTTCTGCTTCGGGTTCTCCGGACCGATGGCGAAGATCCTCGGCATGGCGGGGCTCACGCCGCTGGAGGCCGTATGGGTCCGCATGGCGGGGGCGGGCGTGCTCCTGCTGGCGGTCCTGGCCGTCGTCAGGCCGCGCGCGCTGCGCATCCCCCGCGACCGCCTGCTGTTCTTCGCGGCGTACGCGGTGATCGCCGTGGCGGCCGTGCAGGGCCTGTTCTTCCTGGCCATCACCCGGCTGCCGGTCGGCGTGGCGCTGCTGCTCGAGTACACCTCGCCGGTGCTGGTGGTCCTGTGGGTGCGGTTCGTCCGGCGGCTGCGGCTGCCCCGCTCGGCCTACCTGGGGGCGCTCATCGCGATCGTGGGCCTGGCGATCGTCGTGCAGGTCTGGGAGGGCCTGCGCCTCGACGCGCTCGGGTTGCTGCTCGGTCTGGTGGCCGCCGCCTGCTGCGCCGGATATTTCCTGATGAGCGACTCGTTCGGCGACGACGTGGACACGCTGGGCCTGATCGGCTGGGGCATGCTCGGCTCGGCGGTGGTCCTGCTGCCCGTATCCCGGCCCTGGAACATCGACTGGCCGGCGTTCACCCGCGCCGTCGAGGTCTCCGGTCACACGGTCCCCGTCGCCGTGGTCGCCGTGGTGCTGGTCGTGGTGGCCACGGTCGTCGCGTACACGACCGGGGTCACGGCCGTGCGGCGGCTGTCGGCCGCGGTCGGAGCGACGGTCGCCTCGGTGGAGGTCATCGCGGGGGCGGTGATCGCCTGGGTGCTGCTCGGCGAGCGCCTGGGGACCGCCCAGATCACCGGAGGCGCGATCGTGCTCGCCGGGGCTCTGCTGGCCCAGACCGCGACCGTACGGCTCGGCTCCGAGCGCCACGCCGCCGAGACGGCCGAGACCGTACGCGTCTGACGCCGTCACGTTCGGGGGACGAGCCGTACGACGGTGGACCCCTCGGCCCAGCGGGCGGTCAGACCGGCGGCGTCGCGGGCGTTCAGGCGCTCCTTGGCCAGCGCGGCCACGGCCTCGGGGGCGGCCGCCTGGTCCACCACCTCGGCGACGGCCGGGAAGCGGACGAGTTCGGCGCCGTTGTCCTTGCTGCGCAGCACGACCTCGATCTCACCCCGCTCGGCCGCGACCTCGGCCAGCCCGGGAAGGGACTGCTCCCCTCCGCCGGTCACCACGTAGACCGCGCCGTCGTGCCACACGTGCCAGGCGAGCCGGACCCCGGACGGCAGGCCGAGCCACAGCACGTTGGACTTCTTCGCGCCCTCTTCGATCACCGGCAGGGTCATGCGCCCCAGCCTAATCACCGCGCTACGGTGTGCCCATGCGCGCTCGACGTTCGTGCCTGGCCGTGCCCGGCAGCAATCCGCGTTTCCTGGAGAAGGCCCAGGGCCTCGCCGCCGACGAGGTCTTCCTCGACCTGGAGGACTCCGTCGCCCCCGGTGCGAAGGACGAGGCGCGCCGCAACGTCGTCGCCGCGCTCAGGGAGGGCGACTGGACGGGGAAGACGGTCGTCGTCCGGGTCAACGACCTCACCACCCACTGGACCTACCGGGACGTCATCGAGGTGGTCGAAGGCGCCGGCGACCGGCTCGACTGCCTCATGCTGCCGAAGGTCGCGGACGCCTCCCACGTGGCCTGGCTCGACACCCTCCTCGGCCAGATCGAGCGGGCCACCGGCCTGCCCGAGGGCGGCATCGGCATCGAGGCGCAGATCGAGGACGCCCGGGGCCTCGTGAACGTGGACGACATCGCCGCCTCCTCGCCCCGGCTGGAGACGCTGGTCTTCGGCCCGGCCGACTTCATGGCCTCGATCGGCATGCGGACGCTGGTCGTGGGCGAGCAGCCCCCCGGGTACGGCGAGGGGGACGCCTACCACTACATCCTCATGCGCATCCTGATGGCCGCCCGCGCGCACGGCCTCCAGGCGGTCGACGGGCCGTACCTGCAGATCCGCGACCTGGACGGCTTCCGCCGGGTGGCGATGCGGTCGGCCGCCCTGGGGTTCGACGGCAAGTGGGTGCTGCATCCGTCGCAGGTGGAGGCGGCCAACGAGGTGTTCTCCCCCTCCCAGGAGGACTACGACCACGCCGAACTCATCCTCGACGCGTACGAGTACTACACGACGGTCGAGAAACGGGGCGCGGTCATGCTGGGGGACGAGATGATCGACGAGGCGTCGCGGAAGATGGCCCTCGTGGTGGCGGCCAAGGGCCGCGCCGCCGGCCTTCCCCGGTCCAGCTCCTTCACCCCGCCCAGCTGATCGTCCCCAGTACGCGAAGAATGGACATATGAACGAACCACAGCCGGATCCGGCCCAGGCACCGGGCCCGGATCAGGCCGCCGGGCCGACCCAGATGCCCGGTCCCTACCTGGCGCCCGGGCCGTACGCGGGCGGGACCGCCTGGCCGGCCGGTCCGCCGCAGCCGCTGCCACAGCCGCTGCCACCGCCACCGCCACCGCCGCATCCTGCGGCTCAGCCGCAGTGGTCATATCCCGGGCCCTATCCGGGGCCGTATCAGTGGGGTCCGCCCCCGCGTGCCCGCTGGGACGTCCCGCCCCCGCCCGGCACGCGTTACGACCGCCTGGCCCGTACGCCGTTGCACCGCTGGTGGCGGCCGATCCTCGGCACGGCGGCGATCATCGCGGTCTTCCTGGCGCTCTCGATCGCCGTCGGCCTGGTGGCCTTCGTGGTCTCGCTGGTCACCGGCGTGCCCATGGTGCGGACGGGGACCCGGCTGTTCGCCGATCCCGTCCTCGACCTCGGGTTCCAGCTGGGAGTCATCGCGCTGCTGCTGCCGCTGGTGCTCGGCGCAGCGTGGCTGGTCCAGCGGAGACCGCCGGGGTCGTTGTCGTCGGTGGCCCTGCGGCTGCGGTGGCGTTGGCTGGGGGCCTGCCTGCTGGTCGCGCTGGTGGCGGTCGTGCTCGGTCAGACGGCCGAGGCGGGGATGCTGATGTCTGCCGGGGTGGATCCCGGGTTGCGCTGGGCGGGCTGGGAGGAGTTCCTCCCCGCCATCATCGTGATCCTGCTGCTGGTGCCGTTCCAGTCGGCGGCCGAGGAGTACGCCTACCGCGGGTGGATCATCCAGGGCTTCGGGGCGTACCTGCGCAATCCGTGGCCGGCGATCCTGGTGGGCGCGGCGGCCTTCGCCGCCTCGCACGGCTACACGGGCTGGGGGATCGCCTACGTCTTCGCGTTCGGCATGCTCATGGGGTGGCTCGCGGTCCGCACCGGCGGGCTGGAGGCGCCGATCGCCCTGCACGCGACCAACAACATCGTGGCGTTCGGGGTCGTGGCGGCCTCCGGAGACATGGGTAGCGCGATGGAACAGGGCGAGGTGCCCTGGCAGGCGCTGATCGGATCGGCCGTCCAGTTCGCGATTTTCGGTATCGGCGTGTTGATAATCGCCCGAAAGTGGGCAATTCAGACCCTCTCCCGATAAATCTCACTAGAGAGGTATGGCCCCCACGCTCTTCCCGTGTTGCTCTGGATTCGTGATGGGGTATCACTGTGATCGCTTTGCCGTACCACAGGTGGAACGGTCCGGATTGACCTCTCCGGGGAGGAGGTACTGAGCGTGGCCTCGGGCCCCCACGAGCGCGACCGTCGACGCGACGGCGAACCCTCCTCCGTGCCCCCGCCGGAGCTGCACCACCGGCCGCCCGGCCCGTCCCCGTGGGCGCTGCCTCCGTTCGCGGCCCCGATTCCCGAGGACGCGGCTGACGCGGCTGACGCGGTTCCTGACGCCGGCGAGCCGGGAGACGACGAGGACACCCGGCCGTACCGCACGGTCGGCGACGGGGGCTCACCCGACCCGGACTTACCCGGCGGCATCTGGGCTCCGCGCCCCGGATCGGACGCAGGCGACGGGCCGGAGCCGGAAGCGCGGCGCGACCGCGGGCCCCGGACCGGCCGCAGGCCGTACGCGGCGCCGTACGGGGCAGGGTCGTCCGGGGCAGGCGAACCGCGCCACAGCCGCTCCGGCGGACGGAGTCCCGAGGACCCCGGACAGCCCGGCGACGCGGGCGCGACCGGCCCGCCCGGCCCCGCGCACGCCCCTGCGACCTGGCATGGCGAGGGTGCCAGGTCGGCGGGGGAGACGGCCCAGGAGTCACCCGGGCAGGAGGAGGGCCGGCGTCGCCGCATCGTGAACCGGCCGGACAAGCTTGTCGCCTCCGGCCCGCCCCGGCGGCGGCGTGCCCAGATCCCCCGCGAGAATCCGGACGGGCCCGGTGCCCCCGAGATCGACACCCCTCCGTCGGGGCCGCTGCGCGAGCACGACCCAGGCCGGCACGATCCCGGCCAGCGCGGGGAGCATGTGTGGGCGCACACGCCGCCCGAGCCCGCCTCGCGTCACGGCCTGGGGGAGCCCGGCGGCATCCGCATGAGCCCCGAGATCCCGGTCGAGCCCGAGCACGACGACCCGCCCGTCGAGCCCATGGAGCCCGTCGAGCCGGCCGAGCCGGCCGAGCCGGTCGAGCGCATCGGACGTCCGCCGGGGGGCCGCCCGGCCCGCCCCGACGTGCTCGTGGCCGTCGGCCCGCCCCGGGCGGGCGGCGGTCGTCGCCACAGGAGGGTGCTGCCGGTCCGGCGGTTCCCCCCGCGCCTACCCCGGCTGGTCGCTCCGGCGGTGATCGCCGTGGTCCTCGTCGTGGCCGCCGTGCTGGGCGTGGCCGTCGTCAAATGGGCCGGCGGCCCGTCCACGGCCGGGCTGCGCCTCGCCGCCGGCGACGGACAGTCGGGCGACGCGGCGTTCTCGGCGCCCGGGTTGCCGGGCAACGGCTCCAGCCAGGTGCTCAACGCGTTCGCGGCGGCGGGCGCGACGGTGGTGGCGGCGGGCAGCGACACGACGAGCCGGCTCGCCCGGCCGCTGTTCCTCGTGTCCGCCGACGGCGGCGCGCACTGGCGGATGGGCCGGGTCGCCGACGCTCCGGGGTACGAGTCCGCGCCCGGGGCGGTCGGCAGGGTCGCGGGTGGCGGCGGCCGCTGGCTCGCTGTCGGGACCGACGCGCCCGGCTCCGCGGGCCCGGCCGCGCGCGGCATGTGGGTCTCCTCCGACGGCCGGTCCTGGACGGCGGTGGACCCGGCCAGGCTGACCGCGTTCTGGAGCCAGGACAGGATCACCGACGTGGCGCGGACCGAGACCGGCTTCCTCGCCGTGGGCGCCACGACCCTGCGTGACGGCACGGCGGGCGCGGTCGCCTGGGTGTCGCCCGACGGCGTCGGCTGGACGAGGGTGGACACCGACCAGATCGGCACCCCCGACAAGGTCAGGGCGATGCGGGCGGTGGCCGCCCGGGGCGACCGGGTGGTGGCGCTCGCCGATCCCGGCTCCGGTGATCAAGGGTCGGGCGACTCGGTCTCGGTCGTCCTGCGCTCCGACGACGGCGGCCGCACCTGGCTGCGTACGGCCGCGGCCCTGACGGACGTACGGCCCGAGCCCGGCGCGCTGGCCGCGACCGGGAAGGGCTTCGTGCTCGTGCCCACCCGGCAGAAGTCGGACGGCGGCGAGGTCCGGGTCTACTGCTCGCCCGACGGCGCCGGCTGGACCCAGTGCGGCACGATAGGGCCGCTCGGCGCGGAGGGGACGGGCGTGCGCGGCCTGGCCGCGTCGGCGGCGGGCGTCGCGGCGGTCGCCGAGTCGGCCTGGGAGCGGTACGCCGTCTACACGAGCCAGGACGGGCGCAAGTGGACCAGGAGCGCCGACCTCGGCGGGATTCCCGGGACGCTGCGCGGGCTGGCCATCACCGACGCCGGGGTTCTCGTGGCGGGCGGCGACAAGCGCGGACCCGGCGACGTGGAGAACCTCCCCGTGCTGATCACCGCGGGGAAGGGCGAGGCGGCGCGCAACGTGCCGCTCAAGGAGATCGCCGGGCTCAACCGGCTCGCCAGGGACACCGCGGACGTCGCCGCCGCCGGCGGCACGTTCGTGGCCGTGGGCGCCGCCAACGGCGACGCCGCGATCTGGACGAGCGGCAACAACGGAGCCAACTGGAAGGACGCGGCGTTCCCCGACCTGCTGGGCGGACCGGGTCGCCAGGCGCTCAGCGGCGTGGCGCACGGCCCCAGGGGATGGCTCGCCGTGGGCAGCACGACGACCGACCCGGCGGTGACCCGGCCGCTGCTGGTCACCTCGGCCGACGGGAAGAGCTGGCGGCCCGGTCCCGCGATGGAGGTGCCCGCGGGCCACTTCCTGCTCGCGCCGAGCGTGGTGGCCGCCGGGCCGAAGGGCTACGTCCTCGCGGGGGAGGACCGGTCCGCCACCGGGACGCTGCCCGCCCTGTGGTTCAGCCCGGACCTCAAGCGGTTCTCCCGTTCCGCGCCGGGCAGCATGCCGGCCGGAGGGGCGGGCGTGCGCCTCTACGACGTCACGGCGACGCCCGACGGGTTCATGGCGGTCGGCGGGTCGGGCACGGCCGACCGCGAGACGGGAGTGGTCTGGGTCTCCTCCGACGGGCTCAACTGGAACGCCCGCGGCCGGGTCCTGCCGCCGGACACCACCTCGGCGGGGCTGCGCCACGTGGTCGCGACCGAGGCCGGTGTGGTGGCGGTCGGCACCGCGATGACCGAGGACGGCCCCCGCCCGTTCTCCGCGCTGTCCACCGACGACGGCGCGAGCTGGGAGTACGGCACGCTGCCCGCCGACGCCGCCGCCTCGGTCCTCGACGTGACCGCGACCGGGCGGGGACTGGTCGCCGTCGGATCGCACCGGTCGTCCGGCGCGGGCGGTGAGAACGACAGCGCCGCCTGGGTCTCCGAGGACGGGGTGGACTGGTCGCGCCAGACGCTCACCCAGGACGGCCTCGGCGGCGAGGGGGCCCAGTGGCTCGGTGCGGTGGCGGTCTCCGGCGACCGTGTCGTGGCCATCGGCAGGTCGGCCGGCTACGCCGACGACCACCTGACCATCTGGCGCAGCACGGTCACGGAGCGATGATCCCGGAGATGACCCCCCATTCGGCGAGGGCGTCGGCGAGGCCGTCGGTCAGCGGGAGCCGTACGAGGTCGGCCGGCGCCCACCAGCGGGCGTCGGCGGCGTCGTCCCCGGCGACCGGCACGCCCGTGGCGGTCGCCACGTAGTCGTGGATCTCGTACGTCCCGCCGCCGGGGGCGGGCCGCAGCACGGTCCCGGCGAGCCGCACGACGGTGACGTCGAGGCCGGTCTCCTCGCGCAGTTCGCGGCGAAGCGCCTGCTCGTCGGTCTCGCCGGGCTCGACCCTGCCGCCGGGCAGCGACCACAGCCCCTCGCCGGGAGGGCGGCCTCGCCGCACCAGCAGCAGACGCCCGTCGGCGTCGGCGACGATCGCGCCCACACATCTGATGCACCGCACATCACCAAGATTACGACTAGATAACGGGCAGACTCTTGACGTACGGACATCCCGGAAGCACCGTGAATATTTGTGAGAACCGCGCCAACTTGTCCGCGGTGCTTCGGGCCGCTACACGAACCGAACGTCTGGTCGAGTTCCTGGCGTTGCGCCGCCCACGGGGACGTCCTGCCCTTCCAGCCACCCCGGCGGCCGTCACGGGCCGCTCTGGAGGCCCTGTGCGAGGCGGCCAGGGTGCCCGTCTGGCTCCCGTGGCCGCTGCCGTCCGGATGGCTGGTGACGGGCTTCGCCGAGGTGGGTGACGAGCGCACCGGCGTCAGGGCGAGCGTCGTCGCCCTCTCCGGCCCGTCGGTCACCCACGGTCCCGCCGACATGCTGCTCATCGCGGAGGAACCCGGCATCGGTCTCGGCGCCGCGTACGCCGGGCTATCCGGCCCGGACCCCGGGGCGGGATTCGACGCCGGGCCGCCGCATGCCAAGATCGACGCACGGGGCCATCCGACGGCGCTGTGGTGCGCGGGGCGGGGGGTGCCCGGAGACCGGGCCGTCTACGTGGGCGAGGCCCTCGGCAACTGGCTGTGGACGGTCGCCTGGCCGGTCGAGGCCGGCTGCTTCATCGCGCTGGCCAACCTGTCGCTGCGTGACCTGCGGGACCAGGACCAGGCGCTCGACCTGCCCTTCGGCGCCTTCTCGCCGCGCCTCGACGGGGATGTCTAGTACGGCGGGTCCGAACCGCCGGGGATAGTAAGGTTCTGAGCCGTGACAGCGCGCATCGAACGAGTGGTGACCTCGGGCCTGGTGGACATCGAAGGCGACGAGCACAAGGTCGAGAACAACACCTGGATCGTGGGCGACGACGACGAAGTGATCGTCATCGACCCGGCGCGGGACGCCGACAAGATCCTGGAGAAGGTCGGCGACCGCGAGGTCCTCGCCGTCATCTGCACCCACGGCCTGCCCGACCACGTGGGCGCCGCGATCGAGGTGGCGGCCAGGGACGAGGCCGTGATCGCCGTGCACCCCAAGGACAAGCGCCTGTGGCGGCAGACCTGGGAGGAGACCTGGCCCGACATCGACATGGAGGACGAGGGGCTGTTCTCCGTGGCCGACGTCGAGCTGGAGGTGCTCTCCACGCCGGGGGTCACGCCGGGCGGCGTCTCGCTCTACTGCGAGGGCCTCGGCGCGGTCTTCAGCGGCAAGACCCTGCTCATGGACGGCCCCGGCAAGCTCGGCGGGGAGTATCCCGCGCTGGCCGACCAGCTCACCTCGATCGGCGAGAGGCTGTTCACGCTGCCGCACGAGACCAGGGTGCTGCCCGCGCACGGCGAGGAGGGCAGGATCGGCGACCTGGAGCCCGAGTTCGACCGCTGGCTGTCGGGGTCGCTCACCGGCGCCCAGGAGGCCGAGCCGGCGCCGCCGCTCGTGGACGGCACCGGGGCGTCCGGCATCAAGCTGAACCTGGACGAGTAGGGCCCCGGTGGAGCAGCCAGGGGAGCAGCTCGGCCTCGACGGCATGCCGAGGCGGCTCTACACCTGCACTCCGTCGCGGCTGAACACCTGGCTCGACTGCAGGCGTCGCTACCGGTTCACCTATCTCGACCGGCCCGCTCCCCAGAAGGGGCCCCCGTGGGCGCACAACAGCGTGGGGGCCTCCGTCCACAACGCGCTGGCCGCGTGGTGGCGGGAGCCGTACGACCGGCGTACGCCCGTGATGGCGGCCGTGCTGCTCACCAACGGCTGGATCCGCGAGGGGTTCAGGGACGAGCAGCAGTCGGCCGCGTGGCTGGACCGGGCCCGTGAGATGGTCTCCTCCTACGTCGCCACGCTCGACCCGGGAGACGAGCCGGTGGGCGTCGAACGCACCGTCGCCACGCGTACGTCGGTCATCGCCGTCTCGGGCCGCGTGGACCGGCTCGACCGGCGCGGGGACGAACTGGTCGTGGTCGACTACAAGACCGGCCGCCGCCCGCCGACCTCCGACGACGCCCGTTCCTCGATCGCGCTGGCCGTCTACGCGATCGCCTCGTCCCGCATGATGCGCCGGGCCTGCCGCCGGGTGGAGCTGCACCACCTGCCCACCGGGACGGTCGCGGAGTGGGAGCACACCGACGAGTCGCTCGCCCGCCACCTGCGCCGGGCCGAGGACATCGCGACGGAGGCGGCCGACGCCGACGAGGCCTACCGCGAACGGGTCCCCCGGGGCGCCGTGCCGGCCCCTCGGCGGGAGGACGCCGCCGAGACGCTCGCGGTGCCGCCCGAGATCGACCGGCTGTTCCCGCCCGAGCCGGGCCCCATCTGCTCCTGGTGCGACTTCCGCCGCCACTGCCCCGAGGGGCGGGCCGCCTCGCCCGACCGCCTCCCCTGGGACGGCCTGGCCGAGACGCCGGTCAGCCCGTCGTACGGCCAGGATGGCGGCGAGGATCGACCAGCGCCCTGAGGCCCTTGCCGACGTCGTATCCGGCGGCGCCCAGGCGTTCGCGCGAGGCCCGCAGCATGGCCCTGGTGCCCTCGTCCAGCACCTGCTGGTGCACGAAGTCGGGGATCGTGTTCATGGTCACCCGGAAGGCCCGCAACGCCGCCGTGACCGCGATCTGGGGCACCTCGGGAAGCGCGCCGTACAGGCGGCGGGCCCAGCCGGGCAGCGTGTAGTAGCACAGCGCGCCGAACGGGAAGTAGACCGGCTTGGCCGGGGACAGGAAGCGCATGCTCTCCGGCAGGCGCGGCCACAGCAGGAACCGCACGGCGGCGGCCGACTCGGGGATGACCCGCAGGACCGGCCGCATCCGGGCGAAGTAGTCGTTCATCTCGCCGACCGAGCCGGGCACGTCGTCCGGGTGCAGCCCGACGTACGCGGCGCTGTGCCGCTGCTCGGCGAGGTACTGGTCGGCCTGCCGGTCGCTGATCGGGGCGCCCGCGCGGCGGACGACCTCCAGGTAGGACATGACCTCCGCGCAGTGGACCCACAGCAGCAGCTCCGGCTCGTCCACCCGGTGGGTCCTGCCGGTGTCGGGGTCGCGGATGCGCAGGGTCCGGTGGATAGCCCGCACCCGCCTGCCGATCTCCTCGGCCTCCTCGGGGCTGCCGTACGTCACGCGGCCCACGAAGTCCGCCGTACGGCGCAGCCGGCCGAAGGGGTCCTCCCGGAAGTTGGAGTTCTGCCAGACGCCCCGCATCGCCAGCGGATGCAGGGCCTGCAGCATCAGGCCGCGCACGCCGCCCACCCACATGGTCCGGTCGACGTGGACCAGCCACGTCGCGGACTCCGGAGGCTGGGCGGTCAGGCCGCTGGTCCCGGGCATGGCGACCGGGTCATCCGTGCTGGTGCTGGAGCAGCCGGCTCTCCGCCGCGTTCCAGAAGCGGGTCAGGGCCGCCGCGGTGGTCTCGGGAGCCTCGACGGCCGGCGAGTGGAGCGCCCCCGGCACCACGACGCACTCCGCCTCGAGCCTGCGGGCCATCTCGGCCTGCAGCAGCGGCGGCCAGCCGTCGTCGTGCTCGCCGTACAGGACCAGGAGGTCGAGCCCGGATCCGGCCAGCTCCGCACAGCGGTCGGACGCGCCCAGGACCTCGTGCGCCATCGCCACGAGACCGGTGGGGTGGTTGGCGAGCAGCCGCTTGCGCAGGAACGCGACGATGTCGTCGGGGACGCCCGCCGCCAGCGCCTCGGGCTCCATCCGGTTCGACCACATGTAGTCGAGGCCGTACTCCGGAAGCTCGGCCAGCATGACCCGGCCCATCCGCTCCCGCGGCCCGACGATGCCCGCGGGCCCCGAGCTCATGAGCGTGAGCGACGCGAGCTTGGCGGTGCCGTTCAGCGCCGTGTCCCGGGCGACCAGCCCGCCGAAGGAGTGCCCCAGCAGGTGGACGGGCTCACCCTGGCCGACCACCGCGGCGATCGCGTCGATGTCCGCGCCGAGGGCCGCGCACGTGTACGCCGCCGGATCGTCCGGCCCCGGCGTCTCGTACTGCCCGCGCATGTCGACCGCGATCACCCTGCGGCCGGCCTGCGCGAGCGTCTGCAGCACGGCGATGAAGTCCTCCTTCGACCCGGTGAATCCGGGGACGAGAAGGGCGGGCCAGCGCTCGGGGACACCGCTGGACGGAAGCGCTTCGAGGGCCGCGAACGAGCCCAGCGGCGTCTCGATCTGCTCACTGCTGACACCCGGGGGAAGGGTCAGGAACCGTGGCGTGCTCACGAGGCCTCCTCCACCTCACCCCGGATCCCGGGAACCGATGGGCCCGACCGGCCCCACGTCCTGGACCGTCTGCTGAAGGCTCGCTCACTCACGTGGCATCACGATACCCAGGGAAGATCCCGACGACACTGCCGAAGCGACTACGCGGGTTTCGGACGGTCATTGCGCATGCCTCCTGTCCAGGTCATACCCACTGCGGGGCGAAGCGGCCCTCGACGAACAGGGGCAGGGCGAGCGCCGGTTGTCCGGTGCCCTCCCTGCCCCTGCGGTCGTGCTCATCGACGAACGGGCCTGTGCCGGCCCCTCACCCCGTACGGCGGGGCCGCGGCCGGGGCGGGCGGCGCCGCTGCTGGGCGCGCTCGCTCGCGGCGGACGGCGCGGGATCGTCGTCATCGGTCGCGAGGTCGGGAGACCTGAAGACGATCATGAAGGGGCTGCTGGGAATGATCCGCTCCGGCTCCGGCTCCGGCCGCTCGGCGGGCTCGCCGGCGACCTCGCCCACGGGCGCTTCCCCGGCCGGCTCCATCGGGAGTGCCTGGCCGGCGGTGTCGGCGGCGCGGGTCCTGCGGCGCCGGGCCGGGCGCTCCTCCACCGGCTCCTCGGCCGCGGGCGCCTGGTCGGCGGCATGGTCGGCGGCATGGTCGGCGACGCGGGTCCTGCGGCGGGTGGTCCTGCGCGTGGTCGCCGCCTCAGGCTCCGGCCCGTCACCGGCAGGCGCGACCTCCCCGCTCACCGGAGCCTCGGTAGCCCCGGTGTGGTCCTCCGCGCCGTCCTTGCCGGGCCGTACGGCCGCGACCTCGGCCAGCGCGCCGGTCAGGGCCGCGGCGTTCGCGCCCCTGCGCCCACGGCGGCCGGAAGCGGCCTCGGCAGCGGTCTCCAGAGTGGTCTCCACAGTGGTCTCGGCGGGGGTCTCGACCGGGGTCTCCACCGGACTCTCCGCCGCCACCGGGGTCTCGGTCTCCCCGGCGTCCTGGACGCGGCCCCCACGGGTCCGCCGCCGCGCGCGCGTGCGGGCGGGGCGCTCGCGGCGCTCCTCCC
The DNA here is from genome assembly GCF_040644635.1 of Microbispora sp. NPDC046933. Taxonomy (NCBI): domain Bacteria; kingdom Bacillati; phylum Actinomycetota; class Actinomycetes; order Streptosporangiales; family Streptosporangiaceae; genus Microbispora; species Microbispora sp. NPDC046933. The sequence continues at coordinate 41,997 of NZ_JBEYWW010000032.1, forward strand.
GCTCTCCCCGACCGGACTTGCCGCGGGACCGGGTGCGCCCGGTCTCCCCGAGGTCCTCGATCTCCTCGGCCTCCAGGCCCGCCCGGGAGCGCTGGGCGCGCGGCAGCACGCCCTTGGTCCCCTCGGGGATGTCGAGGTCGGCGTACAGGTGCGGGGAGCTCGAATAGGTCTCGACGGGCTCGGTGAAGTCCAGCGAGAGGGCGTTGTTGATGACCTTCCAGCGGGTCAGCTCGGTCCACTCGACGAAGGTCACCGCGACGCCCGTGCGGCCCGCCCGGCCCGTACGGCCGATCCGGTGGACGTAGGTCTTCTCGTCCTGCGGGCAGTCGTAGTTGACGACGTGCGTGACGTCGTCGATGTCGATGCCGCGCGCCGCGACGTCGGTGGCCACCAGCACGTTGATCTTGCCGTTGCGGAACGCCCGCAGCGCCTGCTCGCGCTGGCCCTGGCCGAGGTCGCCATGGACGGCCGCCACCGCGAAGCCCTTGTCCTTGAGCTGCTCGGCGACCATGTCACAGGCCCGCTTGGTCTCGCAGAAGACCATCGTGAGCCCGGCGCCCCTGCTCTGCAGCAGGCGGGCCAGGATCTCGATCTTGTCCATGCGGTGCGTGCGGTAGACGTGCTGCGTCGTCAGCGTGGTCGTCTCGGCCTCGGCCGTGCCGCTCTCCGCCCGGACCCGGGTCGGCCGGGTGAGATAGCGGCGGGACAGGTTCACGATCTCGCCGGGCATGGTCGCCGAGAACAGCATGGTCTGCCGCTTCTCGGGCACCAGCTTGATGATCCGCTCGATGTCCGGAAGGAAGCCGAGGTCGAGCATGCGGTCGGCCTCGTCGAGGACGAGCATGGTGATCTGGCCCAGGTCGAGGTGCTTCTGCTTGACCAGGTCGAGCAGGCGCCCCGGCGTGCCGACGATCACGTCGACGCCGTTCTTGAGCGCCTCGATCTGCGGCTCGTACGCGCGCCCGCCGTACACGGTGAGGATGCGCGATCCCAGCTTCCCGGCGGCGAGGACCAGGTCCTCGGTCACCTGGAGGGCCAGCTCGCGGGTCGGCACGAGGACGAGGCCGCGGGGCTTCTTGCGGTTCTTCCTCGGCTTGCCGACGAGCTGGAGCATGGCGACGCCGAAGGCATAGGTCTTGCCGGTGCCGGTGCGCGCCTGTCCGATGACGTCCTGGCCGGCCAGCGCCAGCGGGAGCGCCATCTCCTGAATCGGGAATGGTGAAGTGATGCCCTCGGTCTCGAGCGCATCGGCGATCTCCGGGATGACTCCCAGTTCTCGGAACGTCGTTGTCAGCGTGGCCTGCCTCAATCAATGCGAAGGCGGCCTTCCGGGACATCCGGCCGGCAGAGCCTCCCCGGTCCGGGTCCTCGCGGACAGTCGCGCCCTCGTCGTGATCAGCGACCGCGGCATCCAGTGGTTCCTGGGGGTCCGGGGGATGACCCCGGATCGACACAGTGATCGGCACAGTGCGGTCGCACTTCCACGAAGCAGTCTACTCGATACCACAACACGGAACCGATTTCTGCGTCTTCTCGCTAAAAGCTCTTGCTGTGTCGCCCGAGAAGGCGGGGGAGCGCGGGAGCCGTACGCTGCACCCATGAGTGATTCCTCTCCCGGGATTGTGGACCTGCTCGGTGTGCTCGCGTACGCCGAGCTCACCGCCTTCCTGCGGCTGGCCGAGGACGCCGCCCTGCTGGCTCCGACGCTGAACGACAGGGCCGCCCTCGGGGACGTGGCCGCGACCGAGTACGGGCATTTCCGGGTGCTGCGGGACCGGCTGGCCTCGCTCGGCGTCGATCCCGAGGAGGCCATGGCCCCCTTCGTGGAGGCGATCGACGCCTGGCACGCCCAGACCAGGCCGAAGGACTGGCACGAGGCGCTGATCAAGGCGTACGTCGGCGTGGGAATCGCGGGCGACTTCTACCGCGAGGCGGCGCGCCACACCACTCCCTCGGTCAGCGCCCTGGTGGACGAGGTGCTGACCGACGAGAGCCGTGGGGAGTTCGCGGTGGAGCGGGTGCGCGCCGCGCTGGACGCCGACCCGCGGCTGTGCGGCCGTCTCGCGCTGTGGGCGCGCCGCATGGTCGGCGAGGCGCTGAGCCAGGGGCAGCGGCTCGCCGCCGCCCGGCCGCAGCTCGCCGCCCTGCTGGTGGGCGAGGAGGGCGAGGACCTGGCGGAGATCGGGCGGCTGTTCGCCAGGCTGACCGAGGAGCACGGCAAGCGGATGGCGGCTCTCGGCCTCACGCCCGGCCCGTAGTGTCCGCGGTTTCCCTCCGGGGTTGTCTTCCGCAGTCGCCCCGCTGACCTGGCCCGACGCATGGAGCGGCGGGGAACGGGAGGGCCTGGAGCCCGCCCCGCGCACCCGCCGGTCCGGCGTTCGTGGGTCGCGCACGTGCCAAACGGATGTACGGTGCGAGCATGAGGGCCTCGCGCCGCTACGGCACTTCCTTGACGAGATGTGGGCCGAACAACTGGACTCCGCGTGCGGTGTTGCGGAGAGGAAGCGCGGGCTGTCCGACGATCAGCGGGAGGCGGGATCCCCATCACGCGGATCTGACCCGCCGCCCCCGCGGATGCGGTTACGGACGCACCTGACCCCGCTGCCGATCGCGGGCGGCCGGTCGGCGGAGCACACGGTCGAGCACACGGCGGAGCACCCTGTCAAGCACACGGTCGGCCGTCGGGACGGCGCGCGTGGTGAGCGCGCGCCGCCGACGGTCCGACGGCGGCCGTGCAGGCGCGCTAGAGCGTCCCGCCGAAGCCGACGGGGCGCGACTCGTCCTCGCCGATCTCGACGAAGCCGAGCGAGTCCACAGGGACGACCACACGGCGGCCCGAGGTGTCGGTGAGTGAGAAGACGCCCTTGTCGGAGGCGAGCGCCTTGCGGAGCTCCTCCTCGATCTCCTCGGCCGACAGGTCGGTCTCCACGACGAGTTCACGGTGCACCGACTGCACGCCGATCTTTATTTCCATCGGGCTCCCCTTTCGCGAGGGCTGTTCCCTACCCATCGTCGTCGCCTCAGGGAGCGGCGAGCCCTGTGATCGCGTGAAGCGAACAGGATTCCGGTCAGCCGGTGCGCGGGAAACCGCTGATGCCGCGCCAGGCCAGGCGCGCCATCAGCTGGGTCGCCGCCTCCTTGGGGATCGAGCCGTGGCTGCTCAGCCAGTAGCGAGCGCTCACCTCGGCCATGCCGACCAGGCCCACGCCGAGCAGGTGCGCCTCGTCGCTGGAGCAGCCGGTGTCCTCCTGGATCACCCGGCTGATCGCCTCGGCGCTCTCGTGCAGCGAACGCTCCATCCGCTGCCGTACGGGCGCGACGTTGCGCAGGTCGGATTCGAAGACGAGCCGGAACGCCTCGCCCTGACTGGAGACGAAGTCGAAGAAGGCGCCGATGGCGGCCTGCACCCGCTGCTTGTTGTCGGTGGTGGACTCGAGCGCCTGCCGGCACCGGGTCACCATGTCGTCGACGTGCAGGTCGAGCAGCGCGAGATACAGCTCCAGCTTGCCCGGGAAGTGCTGGTAGAGCACCGGCTTGCTCACACCGGCCCGCTCGGCGATCTCGTCCATCGCCGCCGCGTGGTAGCCGTTCTCCACGAACACTTCCTGTGCCGCGCTCAGCAACTGGCGGCGGCGGGCCATCCGGGGTAGCCGGGTGCCCCGGGGCTTGGCGTCCGGGGTAGCGGTCACGGCAGTCTCCTTGCAAGATGCGCATCGGGGGCTCCCGCCCCGAGGCCTCATCCTACGTGTCGGTAATCCGGATCAGCGATAGTCGTCGTCGTCGAGGTCGACCGTACGCTCCTGCTCGGCCACGTCGGCCGGGTCGGCGTCGAACGGGACACGCTCGGGCCAGCGCCTGTCGTCGGCGACCTTGACGAGCTGGTGCTGCTCGACCGCGTCGGCCTCCGGCGCCTCGATCGAGATCTCCTCGACCACCTCGTCGAGGGGGTCCATCTCGGGCATCTGCTTGTCCTTCCGTTCGAAGGTCGGCTGCGACAGGTCCAACACTACGGCCAGGGTGGCGGCCGGGCTAAGCGGTGAGGGCCACGAACAGGTCGCCGTGTTCCGCCACGCGCTCCAGCACGTCAGATGTGGTGAACACCAGCTGGTCCGGGCTCTCGCACGCCTCGACCTCCTCCCACAGCAGGGGAGTGGACGCGGTCGGCCGCCCGGCCGCGCGCAGCGAGTAGGGCGCGACGGTCGTCTTGGCCGGGTTGTTCTGGCTCCAGTCGATGAAGACCTTGCCCGGCCGCTCCTTTTTCGCCATCACGCTGGTCACGAACGGATGCTCCGCCTGCATCCGCCGGGCGAGCGCCTTGGCGTAGTCGGAGGTCTCCGGGCCCCGGTCCCAGGGGACGTAGACCTGCATGCCCTTCTGGCCGCTGGTCTTGGGGTAGCTCTCCAGGCCGTCGTCCGCCAGGGCCCGCCGCAGCAGGACGGCGACCCGGCAGCAGTCGACGATCGTGGCCGGGGCGCCCGGGTCGAGGTCGAAGACGAGGGTGTCGGGCGGCTGCGGCTCGCCGTCCTTGGCCACCCGCCACATCGGCACGTGGATCTCCAGGGCGGCCAGGTTGGCGTAGTAGACCAGGGTCGGCAGGTCGTCCACGACCGCGAAGTCGATCTCCTCGCGGTTCTTGGTGCTGCCCGGCGCGGGCAGGGTCACCGTACGGACCCAGTCGGGGGTGTGCTCGGGGACGTTCTTCTCGAAGAAGAACTGGCCGTCGACGCCGTTCGGGTAACGCTTGACCGTGAGGGGGCGTCCCTTGAGGTGCGGCAGCAGGACCGGCGCGATCCGGGTGTAGTAGTCGATCACCTCGGCCTTGGTGAACGCGGCGTCGGGGTAGAGAACCTTGTCCAGGTTGGTCAGGACCAGCAGGCGGCCCTCGACCTTCACCCGCACCTTCTCCGTCATCGCTGCTCCTCCCGCCGCACCTCCGCGGGGATCTTGTCGGTGCGCACGCCCCGCCACACGGGGTTGCGCAGCCGCCCGTCCCGGGTCCACATCGTGAACGCCACCTCGCCGACCACCTCGGGCCTGACCCACCGGGCGTTCCTGGAGATCTCCCTCGGAAGCCCGTCAGAGAAGGGGCTCTGCCCGATCTCCAGCGGCTCAATCAGGTGGAGGATGTCGCCGAGCATCGCGTCGGTGAACCCGGTGCCCACGTGGCCGGCGAAGAGGAACGCGGCCGGGGAGGTCCCGGCGTACATGCCGAGCAGGAGCGAGCCGACGCCGCCCGCGCGGCGGCCCCTGCCCGGCCGCCAGCCGCCGACGACCACCTCGGCGGAGCGCAGGTTCTTGACCTTGATCCACCACTCCGCCCTGCGCCCCGGCCGGTAGGGCGAGTCGAGGCGCTTGGCGACCACGCCCTCCAGTCCCTGCCGCCTGGTGGCCTCCAGCACCGCCGGTTCACAGGGGAAGTACGGCGGCGCGCCCAGGCCGAGCGAGTCGAGCAGCGCCCGCCGGTCCCGGTAGGGCAGGTCGAGCAGCGTGTGCCCGTCGAGGTGGAGCAGGTCGAAGGGCACGTAGGAGACCGGCAGCCGGCCGAGCAGGTGGGCCCCGGCGGGATCGGTGACGTGCATGCGCTTCTGGAGCAGGGCGAAGCTGGGCCGGCCCTCCGGGTCGAAGGCCACCACCTCGCCGTCGACGACCGCCCTGTGCCCGGCCAGCGGGGCCACGGCGGCGGAGATCTCGGGATAGCGGGAGGTGTAGTCGGCGCCGTGCCGCCCGGTCACCCGCACGCGGCCGTCGACGTACGCGAGCGCGCGGATGCCGTCCCACTTCACCTCGAGCGCGTACGCCTCGGGGTCGGAGGGGATTTCTCCTGGAATGGCAAGCATCGGCTCGATCGGATACGGCACCGCCATAGTGGGTACCTGCCCATGAGGTAACTCCCTTGAATCCCACCATAGCGTTGTTCGAACACAGAGACGAGAATGTGGCTATGCGCAGCATCTGGAAAGGCGCGATCTCGTTCGGTCTTGTCACCATTCCGGTGAAGCTCTACTCGGCGACCGAGCAGAAGGACGTCACGTTCCACCAGGTGCACCGGGAGGACGGCGGAAGGATCAAATACAAGAGGGTCTGCTCGGTCGACGGCGAAGAGGTGCCCTACTCCGACATCGCCAAGGGATACGAGCTCGCGACCGGTGAGATGGTCGTGCTGACCGACGAGGACTTCGCCGACCTGCCGCTGACCTCCTCCCGCAGGATCGACGTGCTGCAGTTCACCCCCGCGGAACAGATCGACCCCATCTACTTCGCCAAGTCGTACTACCTGGAGCCGGACGGGCAGGGCGCGAAGCCGTACGTGCTGCTGCGGGACGCGCTGGAGCGGTCGGGACAGGTGGCGGTCGTGAAGGTCGCCCTGCGGCAGCGCGAGTCGCTGGCCGCGCTCCGCGTCCGGGACGGCGTCTTCGTGCTGGAGACCATGCTCTGGCCGGACGAGATCCGCGAGGCCGACTTCGGGTTCCTCGAGGAGGACGTCGACGTACGGCCGCAGGAACTGAAGATGGCCGAGTCCCTGATCGAGACCATGGTGGCGGACTTCGATCCGGCGGAGTACAAGGACGCCTACCGGGAGGCGCTGCAGGAGGTCATCGAGGCCAAGGTGGCGGGCAAGGAGGTCGTCGCCCCCGAGGCCCCCGCCGAGGCCGGGCCGGCCGTCGACCTGATGGCCGCGCTGCGGGCCAGCGTCGAGGCGGCCAAGCGGGAGCGCCAGGGCGCCGCCGCGGCCAAGTCGCCCGGCAGAGCCCCCAAGGCCAAGGCCGCCGCCTCCGGCGCGGACGAGGAGGAGAAGGCGCCCAAGAAGCGGAAGACGCGCCGCTCGGCCTGAATCCGCCAGATCTGTTCAGAGGAGCCCCGGCGGGCTGTTCCGCCGGGGCTTTCTCACGGTACGGAAGTGGGCGATCCGTACAGGGCCGCTAGCTCTCGGCCGTCCGTTCACCGCTGCCCGATCGCCACGGAGGTGGCGGAGGCGTGATCAGGGCGAGCCCGGACACCGCGGCTTCGCGCCGACGGCCCCGTACGAGTGGGTGTCACCCGTCAGTCGTCGTCGTCGCCGTCGATCTCGAGGACGGCGTCACCGGATGCGTTGGCCTCGACGGGCCGGACGATCTTCTTCTCCTTCTTGAGCTTGAAGAAGCGGAAGTCGTTGCGGTTGACGGCCGTGTTACGGCAGCCGCGATTGCGACGCCCGCAGCGGTCCCAGCGGTCCGAGCCGGGGCCCCACTTGCTGCTGATGGTCGGGGTGCCAGGGGTGGCTGCGTGGGCGCTGACGGTGCTCAGGACGAGCGCGCCGCCGGCCATTACCGTACTGACCGCAAGACCGGTGATGACGTTCCGGAATTTGGGCATTGAGGTCCTCCTCGAAGGATGGAGTGCCCGAGTGCGACATTCCCAGGGACTGTCGGGAATGTCCGAGCGATGTCCTGTATGTCCGGCTATCGCCCGTGGCGTCTTAATTACCGATGCGGCCTACCGCCAAACTCGGCCGGAGGGGATTTGGGCTCTGGTTGTGGTGCGATGCCCCGCGTTAGGCGACCGCTGACCTGATCGACGTTCATGTCTGACGTGCCTGTGCGGGATCCAGGGTAGGGCGGTCCGTCGTTCCCCCTTCCGGTGTTCCGCAATCCCCGGTTTTCGTCCGCTTCGGCCCCTCTCGTGAGACGGCTCCGCACTGGAGGACGCGGCGCGGGCCATGGGGGCAGGGGCGGGATCGGGCGCGCAAAAGGTCAGGGCTCCGGCGAGGATCTCGCCGGAGCCCTTGTCTCATGCCATCCGGTGGACGGTGTTTTCAGGCTTCCTGCCGCTCGGCGCGTGGATGCGCTGAGAACACCTGGCTGCACTCACCGGCACCGTCGTCCCCGGCGGCCGGCGGAGAGGAACCCGCGGGCGGTCGTGCCCGCCGCTTCCGTCACCCCGCCGGACGGCGCGGTGTCGCGCGAGGCGTCAGACCTCGCGGATCAGACGTTGTTGTTGTTGTTCTTGTTGTTGTTGTTGTTGTGCTCGCGGTCGTGGCGGTTCCACCAGTCGTCGTTGTTGTTGTCCCACCAGTTCTGGTCGGCCCACCAGTTGTTGTTGAGCCAGTTGAAGGTCTTGTCGTCCTTCTCCTGGAAACCGAAGGCGACGTCCTTGGCGACGAGGCCGAAGGCGTCGTGCTCAGCCTTGTCATCCTTGTAGAGGTTCTGGCCCCACCAGTTGTTGGTGTCCCACCAGTTGTTCTGGTTCTGGTCGTTGATGTTGTGGTCGCGGTCGTTGCGCTCCCGGTTGTTGTTGTTCGGGAAGAACGCGTGCGGGAAGTCCTCCCCCTTCTTGTTGTCCTGGGCGATGCCGCCCGTGCTGTCGTCGACGCCGTTGGCCGCGCCGTCCTTTGCGATGGGGCGGTCCTCGTTCTTCTTGAAGAAGAAGGGGTTGTCGTCGGCGCTGGCGGCCGTGGCGCCCATGGCGACGGCCCCGCCGACGACCGCGGTGCTGAGCGCGAGCCCTGCGAAGATCTTCTTGAGGTTGGGCATTATGGTTCCTCCCTGACAGGATTCAATTTCGAATTGCCCTGCGTCTATCGGTATTTCCTGGCCGCCTACTGCGGGCAGGAATTTCTCCGTGGCTCTTATTGAGCCTTGCTTCCGACGTTAGGGTGATTTCCTGCCGGGCGGCCCGACAAACTGACGTCTGCTGCTTTTAGTTAATGATTAGCTGCGTATAGGCTTGATTCGATGGATAATGCGCCTTATGTAGTGATAGGTACGATTTGCCCCCCTGGTGCGGCCGCGTTCTGACGTTCGGTGAGCGGGGGTGCAGGCTTCCCTGCGTTTGCCATCGGCGGGGCCGGCCGGGGAGGTCTGGAGCGGCTGCGACCGGGGGCGGAAGGAAAGGCCGCGGCGGGAAGTGAGCGGCGGTGACGAGCGTGGCCAGGGAAAAGAGCAGGGCTCCGGCGGAACCTTCCCGCCGGAGCCCTTGGTTGTCACTGTAGGAGGATTGACGGCCGTTCCCGTTCAGGCTGTCGTCGCTCGGTGAGCGAGCGGCCGGCCGGTCGAGGAACGTGTCTCTGCACTCAACGGCGCCAGTCCGTGAGCCGGAGTCGGAGACCTCGTGGGAGGCCTTCCGGATCCGTCATCTTTCCGGAACGGCGCGATCGTCTCGCAGGAGCCGCTGGACCTGCCTTCTCAGTTCACGTCGTTGTTCACGCGGTCGTTGTTGTTGTGGTTCCACCAGTTGTTGTCGTTGCAGTTCCACCAGTTGTTGTTGTTCCACCAGTTGTTGTTGAACCAGGTGTTGTCCTTGTTCTCCTTGTCCTGGAAGCCGATCGCGACGTCCTTGGCGACGAGGCCGAAGCCGGAGAAGTCGTCACGCCGGTCGGCGAACGCCCCCTGGTTCCAGAACTGCTGGTTGTTCCACCAGTTGTTGTTGTCGTTCTGGTTGAAGTTCTGGTTGCGGTCGTTCCGATCGAAGTTGTTGTTGTTGTTCGGGTTGAAGAAGACGGGGAAGACGTTCTCCCGCTCGCCGCGCTCGCCGATACCCCTGTTGCCCTGGGCGATGCCGCCCGTGCTGTCGTCGACGCCGTTGGCCAGGCCGTTCCGGGCGATGGGACGGTCGACGTCACCGTTCCCGCAGCCGGCGCTGGCGGCGCCGGCGCCAAGGGCGAGCGCGCCCCCGACTGCGGCGGTGCTGAGCGCGAGGCCGGCGATGACCTTGTAGAGCTTGGACATGCGTGTCCCCCTTGACAGGATTCAGTTTCCCTGAATTAGTTGAGGACATTTCTTGGATGATACGAAAGAAATGTCCTTTAGGCCTTCGGTTAGGCCCGTCTTCCTGCTGCTGTCATGATTTCCAGCACCGTGGCCCAACAAACGAGCATCTAAGCCTTTTGATCACTAGTTAGAATCTTATGAACTGACTTAGAGGGATTAGGGGAGAAATGTCTCGATTGACCGATTTATGCGAGAGGTGTCACGCATCGGAGTTCGGAAGGAGAGAGAAGCGGGGGCGCCTGTCCGGCCCGTGTGTCCCGCCCGTGTTCCCGCCCGTGCCGTTGCCGAGCGCCGGATCGCCGGTGGGGGCGCGGGGCCGGGGCCTCGATACCGTCGAGGCGGGCGGCCGCCGGTGGCGAATCGTGTGCGGCTGCTGGGGGGAGCCCGCGTCCGTGGAGACCCGCCTTACGAGGAAAAAGGTCAGGGCTCCGGCGAGAGTCTCGCCGGAGCCCTTGTTTCTGCTTGATTGAACGGTCGTTCCCGAAGCGTGGAGTGCTCACTGAGCCTTTGGTGCCGCGGGAACGTGACTGCGCCTCAGGGCGCCGTTCTCCTGTCGAGGCGGTGGAGGACCGTGTGGCCGGCCGTTTCGGTCATCCCTTCGCCTGGCAGGATTCCGAGCGGCGCTGTCGCGCAGGGCCGCTGCCGGCCCCGCCTTTCTCAGTTGCAGAAGTTGTCGTTGTTGTTGTTGTTGAAGCAGTTGTTCTGGTTGTTGTTCCACCAGCAGTTGTTGTTGAACCAGCCGTTGTTGAAGAAGTTGTTCTCGCGGTTGGTCTTGTCGCTGAAGGCGATCGTGGCGCAGGGGCCGACGATGGCGAAGTTGGAGTCGCTGTCCAGGTTGTCGCAGAACGCGCTCTGGTTCCAGAAGCTCTGGTTGTTCCAGAAGTTGTTGTTCTGGTTGTTGTTGCAGAAGTTGTTGTTGTTGCAGTTGTTGTTGTTGAAGGGCTGGCAGTTGTTGTTGTTGTTACAGTTGAAGGGAACGAAGTTGTTGTTGTTGCAGGGCATGCCGCCCATACCGAAGAAGCCGTCTCCGCAGCCGGCGCTCGCGGCTGTGGCGCTCATGGCGATCGCACCCCCGGCGATCGCGGTGCCGAGTGCGAGTCCGGCGAGAACCTTCTTGAACTTGGGCATTGCTGTCCCCCTTGAAAAGGATTGGAATTCCCCGCATCCTTCGATATTTCTCGGTGGAGATTCGAGAGAAATATCTCTATGGCCCCCGTGGGCCGGGTTCCTGCGATACGTTGATGTCCGGCGGCATCACTCGACAAACGCCCCCTTATAGCTTTTGATCAGCTATTAGCAGCATATGGAACGAATTGGAGACAAAAAGGGCGACTTGTCCCATAATGTCCGATTCGATTGTGGGATGCCGGGTGCGGAAGCGAGGGCGCGGCGGCAGGCCGGCGGGGGAGAGGGGACACCCGGGGGCGGACGGTCTCGCGTGGCGGCGGCCGAGGGGCGCCGAGGGGCGCCGAGGGGCGCGGAGGGGCACGGAGGGGCACGGTGTGGGCCGCGGCGGGCGAGACGGTCCCGGCGGGATGGGCGGAACTCCGGAGGCGGCGGCGGAGGGAACCGGGCTCCGATGACGAGCCCCGGAGGCGCGACGAAAAGTGCCCGTGCTCACGACGGGCGCGGAATTCCACGCCCCGGCGAGCACGGGCACATTCATCCGGCACCCGGGCCGGTGGCCCGAGGCTCAGCGTGACCGGTCATCCCGGCCACGCGGCGGACGCCGCGGATCAGGGGATGGCGTCGTACCCCGGCCGCTCGTTGTCGTCCTTCTTCTTCTCTTCCTTCTTCTTCTCCTCTTCCTTCTTCTTGATGTCGGCGTCGACGTCTACGTCGACATCCTTGAGGTTGGCCTTCGGGTTGATCTGGGTGGCCGTGTTCGTGCGCGGGTCGGCCTGCGAGGACTGGTCCTGCCAGGGCCGGTTGTGCATCTGGTTCCAGTCGGTGGTGTTGGTGTACGGAATCGTGGCGTTCTGCGACCACTGGGCGTTCCACGGAACCGCGGCGGAGCCGTTCGACGACTTCTGGAACGGCGTGAGCACGAGCGTGAAGTCACGCATCAGGAACTGGTCCTGGGACTCCGACTGACGGGCGTGCTGCCACTCGTGGTTCTTGTTCTTGTTCTTGTTCTTGTTGCGGTTCGCCGCCTGGTGCTTCTGCCCCTGCCGGTTGCTGTTGTAGTTGCGGTTGTAGTTCCGCGGGACGTAGCGAACACCGCCGGACGGAGCGGGAACGTACCCGCCCATGACGGTCGCTGCGCCGGCCGTGCCGGCGGTGGCGCCACCGAGCACGATGGCCGCGCCGCTCAGCGCGGTGCCGAGGGCGAGGGCCCCCGCGATGTTCTTCAACACGGACATGTGGTTGGTTCTCCTCTGAATATCGCGACCCTTTCCCGGCTCCGTACGGAACCGGGCGGGGTGGTAGTAGTACGGCGCCGCGGATGAGGCGGCGCGATGCGCTGGCTCGCGCCGGCGGCCCCTCTCCTCGAAACCGCCGCCGGCGCTCTGCTTCCTCGACTGCTCACTCGTTCGGGTGCGGAGCGGCGGACGCGTCCGCCGCTCCGCTGCTCGCGGGTTCCGGCTCAGGTGAGACCGCCGGTCACGAGTACGGGTGGCCGTCCGGTGTCGCGTCACCCGCCGTCGCCGGGACGTTCACCGGGGGCCGTCGTGCGGACCCGTCAGGGCACGATCTCCGGCTGGTAGTCGTTGTCCTTCTTCTCCTTCTCGATCTTCTTCTCCTTCTCGACGTCCACGTCGATGTCCGCGTCGATGTCCTTCTTCTTCACGCGCGGGTTGACCTCGGTGGCCGTGTTCGTCTTCGGCTGGGCCAGAGAGTCCTGGCCCTGACGCGGGTTGTTGAACTGGTCGCTGAAGCTGTTCGTACGGGTGTACGGGTACGACTGCGTGTTTCCGTACTGCCAGTTGTACGGAAGCGCCCGTGCGTCGGTGTCCGTCTTCTGGAACGGCGTGAGAACGAGTGTGAAGTCACGCAGCAGGAACTGGTGCTGGTTTTGGCCCTGCCGCTCGTGCTGCCACTGCTTCGTCTTGTTCTTGTTCTTGTTCTTGTTGCCGTTCAGCGCCTTGTGCTTCTGCCGCTGCGAGTTGCGGTTGGTGTTGTAGTTCGCGTTGTAGGGGTACGGGTAGCCGCCGCCGCCCACGTAGCCGCCCATGACGGTGGCGGCGTTCGCGCTGGTGGCGGCGACAGCGGTACCCAGGGTCACGGCACCGCCGGTGAGCGCGGCGCTGATCGCGAGAATCCCGACCAGGTTGTTGAACTTGGGCATTTCATGTCCTCCTTGAAGGATTGTTGCCCCGACACTCCGGCGTTTTCCAAGTCGTTCGGAAAATGCCCTTACTGATGACCCTTGGTGGATCATCCCTGCATTGTCTTGTTTTCCTCACCGTCCGAGCGACAAACGGCGATCAGCGGCTTTTGCCATTCACTTATCGCTTTATTGGGATCGTTGGCACCGATAGGATCGCATTGGTCCGAATTGTGATTCGTATCCGCATTTCGAAATGTCCGAATGAGGGTGATATTGGCCCTATGTCGCTCTCGCCGATCGGGGCGAACCCGGATGATCGAACCCGGGTCCCCCGGGTAGCGGGAGTGCCCGCCGAGGTGGCGTACGGGCAGAGTTATGGTCGAGAAACGCGAGGCGAACAGGGGAGGACGCGTGGGTGTCGAGCCGATTCCACCGTGGCCCGGCCGGCTCATCGACATGGGGGACGCGCGGATCCATGTGCGGACGACCCCTGAGGGGCCGCCGGAGACCGCTGTGTACGTGCACGGCCTGGCGGGCTCGGCGACCAACTGGACCGACCTGATGGGCGAGCTCGCCGACGAGGTGCGGGGGGTCGCCGTCGACCTGCCGGGGGCCGGGTACTCCCCGGAGCCCTCGGACGGCGACTATTCGGTCCCCGCCCACGCCAGGGCGGTGGTCCGGCTCGTCGAGGCCCTGGGGGAGGGGCCGGTCCACCTCTTCGGCAATTCCATGGGCGGCGCGGTCTCGGTGCGGGTCGCGGCCACGCGGCCCGACCTCGTCAGGTCGCTGACGCTGGTCTCGCCGGCGCTGCCCGACCTGCTGCCGAGGTACGGCCCGGCCAGGATCGCCATGTCGGCCGCCCCGCGCCTGGGCGAGCTGGCCGTCCGCTGGCTCAGTGCGCTGCCGCCTGAGCGGCGCATCCAGGCGACGCTCAGCATGTGCTACGCCGACGCCGGGCGGGTCCACCCGGAGCGGCTACGCGAGGCGGTGGAGGAGCTGCGCCGCCGTGACGGCCTGCCGCACGCCGGGGCGGCCATGGTCGGCTGCGCCCGCGCGATCGTGCGCGAATACTTCCGCGTCGGGCCCGACAACCTCTGGCGGCAGGCCGAGCGGGTCTCCGCGCCCACCCTCGTCGTGTACGGCCTGCGCGACCGGCTGGTCCACGCCCGCATGGCGCACCGGGCCGGACGGGTCTTCCGCGACGTGCGCCTGGTCACACTTCCGCACGCCGGTCACGTGGCGCAGATGGAGTATCCCGAGCTCGTGGCCCGGGAGGCGCGGCGCCTGCTGGCCTACACCAGGACGCCCCTGCGCCGAACAGCGTGATTGGGGAATGCGGGGCCACCCCGGTTAAGTTGTGAGAAGAGCTTGTGATGGGCCCATGGAGCCGAGCGCGACCATTGGCACGAAAACGGGAGTGGAACTGTGTCGTTGCCACCGCTGGTAGAGCCGGCAGCAGAGCTGACGGTTGACGAGGTGCGCCGCTACTCGCGCCATCTGATCATCCCCGATGTCGGCATGGCGGGTCAGAAGCGCCTCAAGAACGCCAAGGTGCTGTGTGTGGGCGCGGGCGGCCTGGGCTCTCCCGCGCTGCTGTACCTGGCCGCGGCCGGGGTCGGGACGCTCGGCATCATCGACTTCGACGTCGTGGACGAGTCGAACCTGCAGCGCCAGGTGATCCACGGGCAGTCGGACGTGGGCCGCCTGAAGGCCGAGTCGGCCGCCGCGTCCGTGCGCGAGATCAACCCGCTGGTCAACGTCGTCATTCACAACGTCGCTCTCACGACCGACAACGTGATGGACATCTTCTCCGGCTACGACCTCATCGTGGACGGCACGGACAACTTCGCCACCCGCTACATGGTCAACGACGCGGCAGTGCTGCTCGGCAAGCCGTACGTGTGGGGGTCCATCTACCGGTTCGACGGGCAGGCGAGCGTCTTCTGGGCCGAGCACGGGCCGTGCTACCGCTGCCTCTACCCCGAGCCCCCGCCGCCCGGCATGGTTCCGAGCTGCGCCGAGGGCGGCGTCCTCGGCGTGCTGTGCGCGTCGATCGGCTCCATCCAGGTGAACGAGGCCATCAAGGTCATCACCGGCGTCGGCGAGCCGCTCGTCGGCCGCCTGATGATCTACGACGCGCTCGAGATGAAGTACCGCGACGTCAAGGTCCGCAAGGACCCCGAGTGCCCGCTGTGCGGCAAGAACCCCTCGATCACCGAGCTGATCGACTACGAGGCGTTCTGCGGCACGCTGTCCGACGAGGCGCAGCAGGCCGCCGCGGGCAGCACGATCACCGCGGCCGAGCTCGAGGCGATGCGCGAGCGGGGCGAGGACATCATGATCATCGACGTCCGCGAGCCGAACGAGTACGAGATCGTCAGCATCCCGGGCGCCGTGCTGATCCCCAAGGGCGAGTTCCTCAACGGCTCGGCCCTGGAGAAGCTGCCGCAGGACAAGAAGATCGTGCTGCACTGCAAGTCGGGCGCCCGCTCGGCCGAGGTTCTCGCGGTCCTCAAGAACGCCGGCTTCTCCGACGCCGTCCACGTGGGCGGCGGCGTGCTGAGCTGGATCAAGACGGTC
The DNA here is from genome assembly GCF_040644635.1 of Microbispora sp. NPDC046933. Lineage (NCBI taxonomy): Bacteria > Bacillati > Actinomycetota > Actinomycetes > Streptosporangiales > Streptosporangiaceae > Microbispora > Microbispora sp. NPDC046933. Next base: position 57,594 of record NZ_JBEYWW010000032.1, read on the forward strand.
GACCCCAGCCTGCCGACCTACTGACGCGCGACCGTTGACGGCCGCCGCCTCCCGACGAGGCGGCGGCCGTCGCCGTCCACGCTCTAAACGTGTTTGTCCGGCACCACGCTGAGGCCGCTGGGCGCGACGATGCGCTGCAGGTTCTCGACGTACGCGGTGAACGCCGCCCGTCCCCTGGCCGTGAGCGAGAACCACGTCTTGGGCCGCTTGCCCACGTATCCCTTGCGTACGGCGACGTATCCGGCGCTTTCCAGCGCGCTGCCGTGCTTGGACAGGACGGAGTCGCTGACGCCGACGGTGTCGCGGACGAACCCGAACTCCGCCTCCTCGGCCGCGGCGAGCAGCGAGACGATCTGCAGGCGGGTGGGCGCGTGGATCACGGGGTCGAGCTCCATCAGCGGTTCTCTTCGAACCTGCGGGCCGTCCGGCGCGCGATGGCGCGGGAGACCGCCCGGCTGCCCAGGGCGAAGTACAGAGTCATCGCGAGGCCTCCGCAGGCCATGCCGTACGGCACGTGCGCCGCCGCGAGGGGGAACGACACCGCGTAGCTCAGCAGGATGCCGCCGGCGAGCCACGGCAGGTAGACGGCCGAGAAGTCCCGCCGGAGCGCGGGGTCCTTGACGCTCATCGGCCGCGTCTTCCCGTAGACGGTGCCCAGGGCCACCATCGCCGCGGCGAGCAGGAGCACGCATCCGACGATCGCCGGGACCGGCAGCCGTCCGGGCTCGGCGACGGCCAGGATCCCGGTGATCAGCAACCCCAGGCTCGTGATGAACCAGGTGGACAGCCAGGGTTGCGCTCTCATGGCCTTCGCCTGCGTCTGCCGGATCGTCGCCAGGCTGCGCGCCGCTTCCTCGGGGTTCATCCGCGTCACCACCTCTTTCCACATCGGAAAGTACTTTTCACTTTCCGAACCGTCAAGTACTTTCCGGGGACATTTGTGGGGATGGCGGTCGGTAGGTCGCGTTAAGGTCACTGAAGGAGGGAGGCCGCGACGGGAACGGAGGCGCAGTGGGCGAGACGCGGACCTGGCCGGCCGTGGCCGTGGCCTCCGCGATCACCCTCGTCTGCGCGATCGTCGGCGGGATCGCGGCCAGTGCCGCCGTCGCCGAGCTGACCAGAGGACCGAGCGCCGCGGAGCTGCGCGAGGCCCAGGCGGCCGAGACGGCGCTGCGGTGGGAGCGCTGGCCGGCCGGCCGGATCTTCCCCGCCACCCTGGCCTACACGAGCGAGCAGGGCGGGCGTGAGCAGGCGCGGCGGGTGGGCATCTCCTCGCGCACCGACTGCCGCGGCGCCGTCGACGCGGCCATCGCCGGCCAGATGAAGGACGCCGGCTGCCGGGCGATCCTGCGGGCCACCTACCTCGACGCCCTCCAGGGCATCGTGGTGACGATCGGCGTGGCGGCCTTCCCCGACGAGCTCAGGGCGCGCTCGGCCATCCCCATATTCCCCGGCGTCGGGTCGGCCGCCCCGGGGCTGCGGGCCCTCGCGTTCCCCGGCACCGTGACCGACCGCTTCACCGCGAGCGGGCGCCAATCGCTGATCCTGCGCGCGGCCGGGCCGTACCTCGTGATGACGACGGCGGGGCAGGTCGACGGGCGTCCGGCCCGTGCGCTCGGGGAGCAGCGGGAGACCATGTTCTCGTTCACGGAGGAACTGGCCGAGGAGGTCGGCGCCATCCTCACCGCGCCGGCGTCCCCGGACTGCGCGGCCAAGGAGTGGCAGTGCTGACCGCGCTGCGCCGCAGGCTCCTCGCGGCGTCCGCCGCCGCGCTCGCCCTGTCGGGCGGCGCGTTCCTCGTGCCCGGCCCGGCCAGGGCCGACGACGTACGGCTCAGCCAGCAGGACGTGCTGCGCACGCTCGATGTCGACGACGCCTGGCGGCTGACGAAGGGCAGGGGCGTGACCGTCGCGGTCCTGGACTCGGGAGTCGACCCCGATCATCGCGACCTCGCCGGATCGGTCGTCACCGGGAGGGACTACACGGCCGGGGCCAACCCGCGCGGGGTGCAGCCGGTGCGCCTGCACGGCACGTACATGGCCTCGCTCATCGCCGGGCACGGGCACGGTCCCGGCGGCGCCGACGGCATCATCGGCATCGCGCCGGAGGCCAGGGTGCTGTCCGTGCGGGTGATCCTGGAGGACGAGGAGCCCGGGTTCCGCACGTTCAACTCCGACGCGCGGTACGAGGCCGTGGTCGCCAAGGGCATCCGGTACGCGGTGGACCACGGCGCCGAGGTCATCAACCTGTCGCTGTCCAAGGACATGCCGACGAAGGACGAGCGTGCGGCGATCAAGTACGCGATCTCCAAGGGCGTCGTCCTGGTCGCCGCGGCGGGCAACGACGGGGCGGGCAAGCGGACCGCGCCGTACTCCTACCCGGCGGCGATCCCCGGCGTGATCTCGGTGGCCGCCGTCACGTCCACGCTGCGGCGGGCCTCGTTCTCCAACCGCAACTCCTCGGTGATGGTGGCCGCGCCGGGCGTCGACGTCCTCGGGGCGGGTCCCGGCGACGAGTACTGGGTCGGCCGGGGGACCTCACAGGCGACCGCGCTCGTCTCCGGCGTCGCCGCGCTGATCAAGTCGCGTCACCCCCGCATGTCGCCCGCCCTCGTCGCGCAGGCGCTCGCGTCGTCGCCCGCCCGCCGGGGGCCGTACAACACCGGCACCGGGTTCGGGGTGGTCAACGCGTACCGGGCGCTGAGCGTCGCGGCCACCCTCGCCCGCCACCGCGCCACGGCGTCGGGGACGGGCGTGCAGAACCCCTCGCGTCCCGTCCGCTCGGCCGCGAACGACCACGACCCGATCGTGGTCGTACGGCGCGACACGGGGGCGATCCTCCTCTACGGCGGCGTCGCGCTCGGCGCCTTCGCCGGCTCCGGCGCGGGCGTGGCCGTCCTGCTCGTGCTCACGCGGCGGGCGCGCAGACGGCAGCGGGAGGAAGACGACGCGCTGCCGCCGGCTCCTTGGCCGACGGGCCTGCCGACGTAGCATCGAGGTATGCCGCCCGAGCAGTCCCGCATCCCGCAGACGGCGCGGACGCCGTCCGGCCTCCGGCGGGCGGGTCCGCGGGCACTGCCGCTCGGCGCGTCCGCCCGCCGCCCCCGCGCGCGGCCCTGGACGGCGTCGAGGGGACGGGCCGCCGCCGCCCAGGCGGCCAGGGAACGGGCCGAGCTCGAGCGCGGACTCCGGTTCCGCTCGCTCTACCTGACGATCATGGGCGTCGTCCTCGCCGTCGCCGCCGTGAACGTGCTGCTGGGGTCGGTCGGGCTGATCCAGGAGAACAGGTCCCGGCCGCTCACCGACGCCGAGCGCGCCCGCTACGTGGCCGAGGACGTGGCCCGGCGGTGGCGTGCCTGGCCCGCCGGCATGGTCTTCCCCGAGGAGCTTCCGTACACGGCGCTCGGCCGCGCCCAGCAGTACGCGCGCAGGGTGGGCATCGCTCCCGAGGCCGCGTGCGCCGCGGCGGTCGACGCGCCGGTGGCGTCGGTCCTGCGCAAGTACGGCTGCCAGGCCATGCTGCGCGCCACCTATGTCGACCAGACCTCGACGTTCGCCGTCACCGTGGGCGTCGCCGTGCTGCCGAGCGAGCAGGCCCGCGCCGACGCGGCGGGCGAACTGCCCGTGGACGACCGGGTGGGCGTACGGCCCGTGGCCTTCCCCGGCACGGTCACCGACACCTTCGGCGCGGCCCAGCGCCAGCGCACGGGATGGGCGGGAGCCGGGCCGTACATCGTCTTCTCCACCGTGGGGTACACCGACGGAAGGACTCGTGCCTCAGTCCCCCTGGAGGAACAGGTGAACAGCGAGATGTGGCCCGTGGCCGAGACCGTGGCCGGGCGCATCGCGCGCGCCCTCGGAGAGCCCCCGGACGTCCCCCGGTGCACCCAGGGGAACGTGTGCTGAGGCCGGCCTCCCTCAGCGCCGCGCTGACGGCCGTCCTCCTGGTTCTCCTGGGGACCGGACCGGCGGCCTGGGCGGCGGCATCGGCGCCCGGCCGCGGGGACTCGCGGTGGGCGCTCGACGCCGTCAACGCCGCCGCCGCCTGGAAGGTCAGCAGGGGCGCGGGCGTGACCGTCGCCCTGCTCGGCGGCGGGCAGCCCGACACCGGCGTGCCCGAGTTGAGCGGCCGGGTCGAGCGCGGGCCGGACATGACGGGCCCGATGTTCGGCGACGAGACGGTGCGCCCGGGTGACGACGTGACCGCGCTGGCCTCGGCGATCGCCGGGAGCGGGCGTGGCGGGGGGACGTCCGGGATCGCGCCGGAGGCGCGGGTGCTGTCGCTCCCCGTGGTCCGGAGCCGGCCCGAGGGCGGCTCCGTCGAGCCGGAGGGCCCTGCGGGGGAAACACAGGACAGCCCGCTCGCGCGCGGCATCCGCTACGCGACGGGCCGGGGCGCCAAGGTCATCTGCCTGCCCGTCCCCGCGTACGCCGTGGACCGCGTGGAGCGGGACGCCATCTCCTTCGCGCTGGCGAGGGGCGTCGTGCTGGTCGCGGCCGTGGGGGACGCCGGCCAGTCGCCGTACGCCCGGCAGAACGGCACCTCCTACTGGGCGTTCCCCGCGGGCTACCCCGGGGTCGTGGGTGTCGCCGCGGTCGACCGCAAGGGCGCCAAGACCCCGGGCAGCAGCGACAACCTCTCGGTCCTGGTCGCCGCGCCGGGCGACCGCGTGCCCGTCACCCTCGCCGGGGGCCGGCGGGGAACCGTGTCGGGGACCGGTGTGGCCAGCGCGATCGTCGCGGGCACGATCGCGCTAATAAAGGCGAAATATCCGGATTTGCCGCCGGAATTGGTGTCGCGTGCTCTGACGGTCACCTCCCGTCCTCACCCGTCCGCGGGTTATGACGACAAAGTCGGATTCGGAGTGGTGGACGCGGCGGCGGCCCTGCGGAAGGCCGCGGAGCTGACCGGATACGGCCGCGCGCCGTCCGTCCAGGACGACGCGCATTTCGGCAAGGGCCCGGTCTCGCAGGGGCCCGCGCGCCCGGGGCCGGATCCGGTTAGGCTCTGGATCTACGGCATCGCCGTCGCCCTCGGAATCGGCGGCTTCTGCGCCGCGGCCGTCGCGCTGCGCCGCCGGTGACCGGATGTCGCCGGTGATCACATGTTGGCCGCCGTTCTGCAGCATTTCGGACGCGGTACTCCCGATGTTGGTGTTTCCGGTCACAAGGCCAGGTCAAGTTTCGCTAAGGTCGCGGCTCATGGGGTACGAGCTGCGCGTAGAGCGGGATGCACCGCTCGCCTACGCCGAACTCGCGAGCGTCTCGGCGCAGGCCGGATTCGAGCTGCGCGGGTCGCACGAGGCGGGCGAGGTCGTCGCGCGCCACGGCGACTCCGTGCACCAGATCGCGACCTGGTCGGGACGGCTCTTCGGCCAGCCCGGGTCGGACTGGCAGGTCGCCCAGCTGGCCCGTCTCACCGATCTCATGGGGGCCCGGCTCGTGGGGGAGGACGGCGAGGCGTACGGCATCAGGAACGGCGTCGTCGAGCAGATCAACGGGTCGTCCACCTATGAGTTCGGCAAGCTCGAAGAGATCATCGCGGCCGGGCCGACCGAGTGGAGCGCTTGAGAGACGGTCGCGGCCAGCCGCCGCCGTATGCGGAGCGGGTGCTCGACCTGGTCGAGCGGATCCCACCCGGCAAGGTGATGTCGTACGGAGACGTCGCCGAGTACCTCGGCGAGGGCGGACCCCGGCAGGTCGGCCGCGTGATGTCCCTGTGGGGCGGAGCCGTGCCGTGGTGGCGGGTGATCCACGCCAACGGCACCCCCGCGGCCGGTCTGGAACCCGAATGCCTGGCCCGGTGGCGCGAGGAGGGCACTCCGGTCCGCGGCGCCCGGGCCGACATGCGCGCGGCCCGCTGGGACGGCCGGGCCTGACCGGCGTGGTGATCACAGTAGCCTGCTCCAGGCCCTGACTCGGCGGCTGACGAACCGCGCCCCGGGCGGTCGGATCGGCGCCCTTCCCCCCGGCGTAGTGCCGCTCGTCACCCGGTGCCACAGGGGCGTCACCCGGCGATTCACAGGAAATCCACAGGCTTCCGCGAGTCAGGCCTGGCAGTGTTCCGAGGGCATTACCATTTTCTGAACACAGGTCTGGCGAAGGGTGGTGCCTCCCGAATGACACCCGCACCCACGAGCGACGCCGTCGCCGAACGACTGCGGGCTGTCCAGGAGCTTTACGACCGGGGCGAGCCCATCGACGCGCTTGTGGCGCTCGTGCGCGCGGAGGGGCTGAGCCCCGCGCAGCGCCGGGAGGTCGACCGCGAGGCGATCGTCGGTCCCCTCGGTCTGCGCCTCGACGCCGCAGCCAAGCGCGGGCCCGCCCGCCGCCGCCAGACCATCGACGCGCTCCGGCCGTACCTCGCGGAGGTCGACCCGAAGGTCAAGCGGGAGCTGCCGGTCGGGCGCCGGGTCGCCTGCCACCTGATCGAGACGCAGGACCCGGGCGAGCTCGCCGAGGGCGACGCGCTGGCCAAGCTCGCCGCCGCCGCGGCCGAGCCCTCCCGCCGGGTCCGGCGGGGCCTGCGGTGGTACGCCGACCTGCCGGTGGAGGTCGGCGACCCGTCGCTGCTGCGCCTGCGGGCGGCCGACCTCGTGCCGGTCACGCAGATCGACGACATCACCTGGGTGGGCAACCGCCTGAGGGTGACCGGGCACGCCTACATCGCGGGCCTGTCGGTCCGCAGCGGGCGGTTCAACCGCGCCACCGTCGTGCTGCACGGCCCCCGCTGGCTGCCCCGGGTCACGATGAAGACCCGCAGGACCTACCGCCCCGAGGCCACCCACGCCGCCCGCGAACCCGGATGCAACTACGACTGGGCGGGCTTCACGGCCGAGCTGCATCCGTTCGCCCTGCGCTGGCGTGCCGCCGTGCGGGCCCTGGTGCGCGGCGCGAAGCGGGTGCTGCGCCGCCGCCACACCGTCCAGGACACCACCACCTGGCGGGCCGAGATCGTGATCTGGAGCCGCGCCGCCCGCGCCAAGGGTGTGCTGCGCGGTCCGGTGATCGGCCGCACCGAGCGCCCGGCCGGGCTGCAGGTGCGCCCCCGCTGGTGGGTGCGGCCCGTGTGGACCTCCGACAAGGCGCTGCAGGTGGTCTACCAGCCGACTCGCGCCCAGCTCACCGGTGTGCGGCTGAACGGCGACAACATCGAGCTCACCGGCTTCCTGCCGGGCCGGCCCGTCACCAAGGGCAAGGCCCGCGTCGGCGGGCACCGCATGTCGGCCGACTTCACCCCGGCCGAGGGCGGCAGCCGTTTCTCGCTGTCGCTCGCGGTCGGCACCCTGCTCAACGCGGAGTCCCGGCGGCTGTGGGTCGAGCCCAAGGGAGACCCGGCCGCGGCCGTCATGCTGGAGGGCGCGGAGGAGACCCGCCTCCTCATCGGCGAGCGCGAGGTCACGGTGCAGGGCGACCGGCGCGACCGGGTGGTCATCTCCGGCCACAAGATCTTGCCGGTGATCACCTCGGCCGAGTGGCACGACGAGTCGATCACGCTCACCGGCCGCTACCCCGACCCCGACCAGGGCCCGCGCGACCTCGTGCTGCGGCACCGGGGCGGGCTCACGATCCGCGTGCCGCTCGAGCGCGACGGCGAGCGGTTCACCGTACGGCTGTCGCCCGGTGCGATGCCGCGCTTCGGGTCGGCCGTGCCGCTGGCGGAGGGCACCTGGAACGTCTCGGTGGCCCCGCCCGGCAGATACGGCCCCGCCATGGTGCCCGCCCGGTTCGACCACGCGGCTCTCGACGCGCTGGACGAGGGTCCCCGGGCCATCGGCGGCCGGGCGTACCGCTTCGTGGCCACCCGCTACGACGTGCCGGTGCTGGTGGCGGCCGAGGACCGGCCCGGCGACGAGCGGAGCGCGGCGGGTGTGTGGGCGCTCAGCCGCACCTTCTACCCCGCCGAGCGCGCCCGGCCCCTGCGCGAGGCCACCGTCTACGTCTCCTACGACGGCCGCGCGTACTCGGACAACCCGCGGGCCGTCTACGAGGAGCGGTTGCGGCGCGGCGACGAGGGCGAGCACATCTGGGTCGTCAGGGACGGCGCGTTCGTGCCGCCGGGCTCACGTGAGCTGGGCCTCGGCGACGGTGTGGCGCCCACGGTCGTCCGCGAGGGCAGCCGGGAGCACTACGAGGCGCTGGCCCGCGCCCGCTACATCGTCTCCAACAACTTCATGCCGCAGTGGTTCCGCACCCGTGAGGACCAGGTGTGCGTGCAGACCTGGCACGGCACGCCGGTCAAGCACATCGGCCGCGACCAGGCCCACATGAAGCGCGAGCCGCGGCCCCCGGTGTGGCACCGCCAGGCTGTGGAGGTCCGCGGCTGGGACCTGCTGCTGTCGCAGAGCCCATGGGCGTCGTCCGTGCTGCGCAAGGCCTTCGGCTACGAGGGCGAGATCCTGGAGTCGGGCTACCCGCGCAACGACGTCCTCGTCTCCGGCGACCGTGACGTGCTGGCGGCGGAGATCCGGCGCCGGATCGGCATCCCCGAGGGCAAGCGGGTCGTCCTGTACGCGCCGACCTACCGCGACTACGACCGCAGGAACGCCGCGGTCAAGCTCGACCTGGCCGACGCGAAGCGGGCGCTCGGCGCCGACCACGTCGTGCTGGTCCGCGGCCACATGATGCAGGCCTTCCCGCACGTGAACTCCCACGACGGGTTCGCGATCGACGTGACGACCTACCCCGACATCACGGATCTGCTGGTGATCGCCGACGTGCTCGTCACCGACTACTCGTCGGTCATGTTCGACTTCGTGGCGACCGGGCGGCCGGTGGTGCTGTTCACGCCGGACCTGGCCAAGTATCGCTCGTCCCGAGGGCTGTACCTCGACCTGGAGTCCCAGCGTCCGGGGCCGCGGCTGGAGAGCTCGCCCGAGGTCGTGGAGGCCCTGCGGAACATCGACGCCGTGACCGCCAAGCTGGCCGACCGTTACGCGGCCTTCGTGCGGACCTACGCGCCGCACGACAACGGCAAGGCCACCGCCCGCGTCATCGACCGCGTCTTCTCCTCTTGACCGGAACCGAGAACGTCGGGGAATGCGAGGTAGGGGTGTCGGACGGACGAGGCTCGCAGGGGACGAGACCAGGAATGCGGCCATATGGGCGGATGCTCGTACTGGCCGCGGTGGTTCTTCTCGTGGACCAGGCCTCCAAGTTCTGGGCGATCTCCGCGCTTTCGGACGGTGAGGGCATCACGGTGATCCCGCGGCTGATCCGGTTGCGGCTGTTGCTGAACCCTGGTGCCGCCTTCTCGATCGGCGAGGGGGCGACGTGGGTGTTCACCCTGGCGGCGGCCGCCGCGGTCGCCGGCATCCTGTACATCGGGCGGCGGCTGCGTTCGTCGGCCTGGACCTTCGTGCTGGGCGTGTTGCTCGGGGGCGCCACATCCCATCTGCTCGACCGCCTCTTCCGCCCGCCCGCCTTCGCCCAGGGCCATGTCGTGGACTTCATCGACTACGGCGGCCTGTTCGTCGGCAATGTCGCCGACATCGCGCTCGTGGGGGGCTGCGCCCTCCTCCTGCTGCTCAGCCTGCGCGATGTCCCCCTCGGGGAGGTAGCCGACAAGGGACGTTCATCCGCGTAGGCGGACCGTCCCGGCGGTTCTCCTCCTGACCGGTAAGCCTTCTGCGCCCCCGGGCCGTCTCCATGCGGCCCGGGGCGCGGCATTTCGTCCCGACGCCTGGCGGAATCCCGTCGGCATCTGTCGCCAATGCCCCTGGGAAGGCGTGCCGACCGGCTGGTTGGCTTTCTGACGCGGGTTCGCCGTCACCATCCGCGGTGCCGGCCGTCTGCTCGCGCCATCACGACAGCCATCTGAGAGAGCCGCACGATCATGAGTCTTGTCATGCCGATCCTGATCGGCCTCGCCTACGCCGTGCTGATGTCGCTGATCCCCGAACCGCACCGCCGTCGCTTCAACGCCATCATGGTGGGCGGAGCGGGGGCCGCCTACCTCAGCGGCGGGGGCCTCGGCGGCTGGGAGTTCCCCTTCACCGCCCTCGTCGCGTACTGCGCCTACCGGGGTTTGGAGTCGTGGACGTTCATCGGGATCGCGTGGCTGTTGCACACCGGATGGGACATCCTCCACCACCTCAAGGGCAGCCCGATCATTCCTTTCGCCCATGACTCGTCCTTCGGCTGCGCCATCTGCGATCCCGTCATCGCCCTGTGGTGCTTCTGGGGCGGTCCCTCGCTCATCAGCCTTGTCCGGGCCCGAGTCGCCCGGCCTCACACCCCGTGACCGGCCGGCCTGCTCAGGCCTGGTCGGTCGGCAGCACGACGACCTGACGGAGGTTGACGTGCCTGGCCCGGCTGACCGCGTACGCGATCAGGTCGGCGATCTCCTCGGCGGTCATGGGAGTGATGACCTGGGACATCCCGGCCAGTTGCGCCGCGAGCTCGGGGTTGTCGACGTGGTCGCCCAGCTCCGTCGCGGTCAGGCCCGGCTCGATGTTGGTCACCCGCACGCCCCGCGGGCCGAACTCCGCGCGCAGGCTCGCGGACAGGTGGGTGAGGGCCGCCTTGGTCGCCCCATAGACGGCGTAGCCGGGGAAGACGACGTGGGAGCCGATCGACGAGATGTTGACGAGGTCGGCTGCCCGTCCCTCCGCCGCCGCCGCGAGCAGGTCGGGTGTGAAGGCCCGCGTCATCCGCAGGACGCCCGCGATGTTCGTGTCCAGCATCCGCGTCCACTCGTCGATACGGCCGTCGTCGATCGGGTTGGGCAGCATCACGCCCGCGGCGTTCACCACCAGGTCGGCACGGCCGAGTTCGGCGTGGATCCGGTCCACGGCGGCGGCCACGCTGTCGTCCCGGGTGACGTCCGCGGTCACGGCCAGCGCGGCGCCGCCGTCCACGGCGATCTTCCGGGCCAGCTCCTCCAGCCGGTCGGCGCGGCGGGCGAGCAGTGCGACCTTCGCGCCGGAGGCGGCGAGCAGCCGCGCCGTCGCCTCTCCCATGCCGCTGGCGGCCCCGGTGACCACGGCGACGCGTCCGGCCAGGCTCTCGTAGCTCATCGTGACTCCTTCGAAAATCGAGGTTGACGAGAGCCACTCTGGCCGGGCGGGCCGGGCCTACCCAGCGCACGCCTTTTACTGGTAATGGCGGTACTAGGCTTGGGCTCCATGGATGGTGATCTGGGACGGTTCCTGCGCTCTCGCCGGGCCCGGATCCGGCCCGAGGACGCCGGGCTCCCGGCACACGGCCGGCGGCGTGTCAGCGGGCTGCGGCGCGAGGAGGTCGCGCTGCTCGCGGGTGTGAGCGCCGAGTACTACATCCGCCTGGAGCAGCAGCGCGTACGCAACGTCTCCGACGAGGTGCTCGACGCGGTCGCCCGGGTGCTGCGCATGGACGGCACCGAGCGGGCGCACCTGCGCCGCCTCCTCCGCCCGCCGCACGACCGGCACGCTCCCGTCGCTCACATCCGGCCCGGGGTCCGGATGCTCCTGGACGCGGCCGACTCCGTGCCGGCGTGCGTCGTGGGGCCCCGGATGGACGTGCTCGCCTGGAACACGCTCGGCGACCGGATCAACGGTTTCTCTGCCATGCCCGCCGGTGAGCGCAACATGGCCCGCCAGACGTTCCTGTCGCCGCGGGCGCGCTCGTTCTACCGCGACTGGGCGACCGTGGCCGCCGAGACCATCGCCCATCTGCGCCTGTACGCCGGGAGACACCCCGACGACCCGCTGCTGGCTCCGCTCGTCGCCGACCTGTCCGCCGATGCGGATTTCGCCCGTCTGTGGGAGGAGCACCGGGTCGCCGAGAAGACCTTCGGGGTCAAGCTGCTGCGGCACCCGGAGCTCGGCGACCTGGACTTCGCGTACGAAACCATGGCCCTGCCCGGGGAACCCGACCTGCTGGTCGTCATGTACACCGCCGATCCGGCCTCCCCGACCGGCCGCACGCTGGCCCGGCTCTGGCGGGCCCAACGCGGCGATCTCGACGAGCCGGGCGTACGGGTGACCGCGGCCGGCTGATCCACCCCGGCTGATCCATCTGACTGGGACACGGAGTGGGCATTCGGGCACGATCTGCCCCAGTGATCTGGTGGAATGCTGTGTTGTGAGTGGTCAGAACTACCGGCTGGTGCGGCGCGGGGGCGTGGGACGCCGCGCGGCTCCCGTGCTGGACGAACATCAGCGCGCTGTCGTCGAGCACGAGAGCGGGCCCCTGCTCGTGCTCGCCGGGCCGGGCACCGGCAAGACCACCACGATCGTGGAGACCGTCGTCGACCGGGTCGAGCGCCGCGGCGTGGACCCCGAGCGCGTGCTTGTCCTCACCTTCAGCCGCAAGGCGGCCGGCGAACTGCGCGAGCGCATCACCGCCCGGATGCGCAGGACCACCAGGACCCCGCTGGCCCTCACCTTCCACAGCTACGCGTACGCGCTGCTGCGCCGGGAGGCGGTGCTGGCCGGTGAGCCGCCGCCGCGCCTGCTCACCGGGCCGGAGCAGCTGCTGGAGATCCGGCGGCTGCTGCACGGCGAGCTGGAGGACGGCGCGCGGCACTGGCCCCCGGACATGCGCGAGCTGCTCAAGACCCGGGGGTTCGCCGAGGAGCTGCGCGACTTCCTGTCGCGGGCGGCCGAGCGCGGCCTGTACGGCGACGCGCTGGTGCAGCTGGGCCGCGAGCACGGCAGGCCCGACTGGGAGGCCGCCGGGCTGTTCTCCTACCGCTACCAGGACCGGTTCGACCTCGATCCGGTGCCCGCGCTGGACTACTCGGAGCTGATCCGCGAGGCGGCAGGCCTGCTTGCCGACGGAGAGGTGCGGCGGCGCGAGCGGGACGCGTACGACCTGGTGCTGGTCGACGAATATCAGGACACCGACCCGGCGCAGGAGTTCCTGCTCAGGCAGCTCGCGGGAGACGGCCGCGACCTGATCGCCGTGGGCGATCCCGACCAGTCCATCTACGGCTTCCGGGGCGCCGACGTGCAGGGCATCCTGCGGTTCCCCGAGCGGTTCCCGGCCCGGGACGGACGGGACGCGCCGGTGGTGGCGCTGCGCGTGTGCCGCCGCAGCGGCCCGGCCCTGCTGGAGGCCTCCCGCCGCGTCGCCTTCCGCCTTCCCGCTGTACCGGGTCACGAGAACAGGACCGGCGGCCACCGCGACCTGATCCCGGTCGGGGACGCGGATCCGGGCGAGGTGAAGGTCCTGCTGGCCGACAGTGCCAGCCAGGAGGCCGCGGTGGTGGCCGACACGCTGCGCCGGGCGCACCTGCTCGACGGGGTGCCGTGGTCGCGCATGGCGGTGCTGGTGCGCAGCGCGGTCCGGCATGTGCCGCTACTGCGGCGGGCGCTGGTCACCGCCGGGGTGCCCGTCGTGGTCGCGGGCGACGAACTGCCGCTGGTGCAGGAGCCCGGCGTCCGGCCGCTGATCACGTTGCTGCGGATCGCCGTCGCACCGGCCACGCTCGACGTGGCGACCGCCGAGGAGCTGCTGACCGGCCCGCTCGGCGGCACCGACATGATCGGCGTACGCCGGCTGCGCCGCGCCCTGCGGATCGCCGAGCACGAGGCGGTCGCCGCGGAGGCGAGCGCCGCGGAGGAGGCGGGCCAGCCGGCGCTGCCCTTCACCCCGCGCTCGTCGGACGAGCTGCTGGTCGCGGCGCTGCGCGATGCCCGGGAGCTGGGCGGGGTCGAACCGCACGTCGCGGCGCCGGCCGAACGCCTCGCGCGGCTCATCACGACCGCCCGCGAGGCCGTACGGCACGGCCAGGGGGCGGAGGAGACGCTGTGGGAGATCTGGCAGGCGAGCGGGCTCGCTGAGCGCTGGACGGAGGCCAGCCTCGCGGGCGGGGCGCGGGGCGCCCAGGCCGACCGCGACCTCGACGCCGTCGTCGCCCTGTTCGACCACGTGGCCCGCTTCACCGACCGGCTGCCCAAGGCCGGGGTCGCGGTGTTCCTCGACGACCTGACCTCCCAGGAGATCGCCGGCGATTCCCTGGCCGAGTCCGCCCCCGAGGGTGACGCCGTACGGATCCTGACCGCGCACCGGTCGAAGGGCCTGGAATGGGACGTGGTGGTGGTCGCGGGCGTGCAGGAGGGCCTGTGGCCCGACCTGCGCCTGCGCGGCTCGCTCCTCGGCACCGAGGCGCTGGTGGAGTTCGCGGGCGGCTCGGCGCTCGACACCACGCAGGCCGCGACGGCCGCGCTGGCGTCCAAGCTGCTCGCCGAGGAACGCCGGCTGTTCTATGTCGCGGCCACCCGCGCCCGCAGGAAGCTCGTCGTCACCGCCGTCGGCGGAGAGGACACCGACGAACGGCCCTCCCGGTTCCTCACCGAGCTGCTGCCCGGCGGCGTGGAGGCGGCGACCGTGGACGATCGGGCCCGGTGGCTCAGCATGCCCGCGCTGGTCGCGGACCTGCGCGCGGCCGTGTGCGACACGAGCAAGTCCGAGGCGCTGCGCCGCGAGGCCGCCGCGCACCTCGCCAGGCTCGCCCAGGCTGGGGTACCCGGCGCCAATCCCGGCGAATGGTACGCGCTGACCCCGATCTCCGACGACCGGCCGCTCGGCTGGCCCGACGACGTCGTCCAGATCTCGCCGTCGTCGGTGGAGAGCTTCACCAAGTGCGGGCTGCGCTGGATGCTGGAGACCGCGGTGGGGGCCGGGTCCAGCAACGTCACCCAGAGCCTCGGCACGGTCGTCCACGCGATCGCCGCGATGGCCACCGAGGACGGCACCGACTACGTCAAGCGGCTCGACGACATCTGGGACCAGTTCGACTTCGGCGGGCTGTGGTTCAACCGCAAGCAGCGCCGCGTCGCCGAGCAGATGGTCGACAGGTTCGTCCGCTGGCAGAAGGACAAACCCCGCGATCTGGTCGCGGTGGAGGAGGCGTTCACCGTACGGGTGCCGGGTCACGACATCCAGATCACCGGCCGGGTGGACCGGGTCGAGCGGGACGAGGCCGGCCGCGCCGTGATCATCGACATCAAGACCGGCAGCGGCAGGCCCAAGGACACCGAGATCGACCGGCATCCGCAGCTCGGGGTGTACCAGCTCGCGACGACGCTCGGGGCGTTCGAGCGGCACGGCCTCGTCCAGCCGGGCGGCGCGTCCCTGCTGCACCTGGGCAAGGCGGCGGGCCAGTCGGCCGATGCCAGGGAGCAGGCGCAGCGGGCGCTCGCCGACGACCCCGAGCCCGACTGGGCGGAGAACCTGGTCAAGACGGTGGCGACCGGCATGTCCGCCAACGTGTTCGTCGCCACGGTCAACGACGGCTGCCGCACCTGTGCCGCTAAAATCGCCTGCCCTGTGAACGACAACGGAGGACAGGTGTGCTGACGCCCGGTGAGCTGGCCGGCCGGCTCGGGATCCTCCCGCCCACCCCCGAGCAGGAGGCCGTCATCGAGGCGCCCCTGGAGCCGATGGTGGTCGTGGCGGGGGCGGGATCCGGCAAGAGCGAGACCATGGCCGGGCGGGTGGTCTGGCTGGTCGCCAACGGCCTGGCCAGGCCAGAGCAGATCCTCGGCCTCACCTTCACCCGCAAGGCCGCCGCCGAGCTGGCCGAGCGGGTGCGCGGGCGGCTGGCCGGGCTGGCGGCGGCCGGACTGGTCGAGCCCGAGCTGCTCGACTCCGAGCCGACCGTCTCCACCTACCACGCGTACGCCGCCCGGCTGGTGACCGACCACGCGCTGCGGGAGGGGCTGGAGCCCACCATGCGGCTCGTCACGCCCGCCGTCGCCTGGCAGATGGCGGCCCGGGTGGTCGGCCAGTACGACGGGCCGATGGACCGGGTGGACCTGTCCCCGCCCAGCGTCACCGCCGCCGTGCTGGAACTGGCCGGAGAGCTGGCCGAGCACCTGCGCGACCCGGCGGACGTGCGCGAGGTCGGCGACTGGCTGCGCGAGCGTCTGGCCTCGCTCACCGGGCGCATCGTGAAGGACCAGCGCAAGCCGGTGGAGACCCAGGCCGTCCGCGAGCAGCTGCTGCCGATGGTCGAGGCGTACGAACGGCTCAAGCGCGGCCGGGAGGTCATCGACTACGGCGACCAGATGGCGCTGGCCGCGCGGATCGCCTCGCGGCACCCGGAGGTCGGCGCGTCCGAGCGGTCCCGGTTCTCGGTCGTGCTGCTCGACGAGTACCAGGACACCAGCCACGCCCAGCTCGTGCTGCTGCGTTCGCTGTACGGCGGGGGCCATCCGGTCACGGCGGTCGGCGACCCCTGCCAGTCGATCTACGGCTGGCGCGGCGCGTCGGCGGGCAACCTGTCGCGGTTCCTCCGGGACTTCCCGGCGGCCTCCGGAGATCCGGCGCAGGTGCGGCGGCTGTCGGTCAGCTTCCGCAACGGCGAGCACGTGCTCGGCGTCGCGGCCAGGATCCAGGCGCCCCTGCGCCGGGAGGCCCGCGAGGTGCCGGTGCTGGTGCCGGGTGGCAACCGGGCGGGCCGGGGGCGGGTGCTGTGCGCCTTCCACGAGACGGCCGAGGACGAGGCGGAGTGGATCGCCGAAGGCCTTGCGCGGATGCTGCACGGCGAGGGCGCCCCGGACGGCCTGCCCTGGGGCGAGGGTGAGCGGGCCAAGCGCGGCCCCGCCCTGCAGCCGCAGGACGTGGCGATCCTCGCTCGCAAGCGGTCGCAGTTCCCGGCTCTGCGCCGGGCTCTGGAGGCCCGGGGCGTCCCGGTGGAGGTCGTGGGGCTCGGCGGGCTGCTCACCGTGCCCGAGGTGGCCGACATCGTGGCGACGCTGCGGGCGCTGTACGACCCGACCGCCGGGGACGCGCTGGTCCGGCTGCTCGCCGGGCCGCGCTGGCGGATCGGCCCGGCCGACCTGAAGGTGCTCGGCGACCTGGCCCGCGAGCTCAACAAGGAGATCAGGGCGGCCAGGGGAGGGCCGCGCCCGGAGGACCCGCTCGACCAGGTCGTCGCCGACCTCGCCGAGGAGCGCGGCAGCCTGATCGACGCGCTCGACGAGCTGCCCGACCGGCCCGACTGGCTGGAGAGGTTCTCCCCGCTCGCGCGGGTGCGGCTGCCCGCCGCCGCCCGCGAGCTGCGCCAGTTGCGCGCCCACGCGGGACAGCCGCTGCCCGACCTGATCAGCGAGATCGAACGCCGGCTCGGGCTCGACGTCGAGGTCGCCGCCAGGGGAGGCAGCCCGCTGGCCGCCCGCGCCGACCTCGACGCCTTCCTCGACTCCGCCTCGCGGTTCGCCGGAGACTCGGAGGACCCGACGCTCGGCGCGTTCCTGGCCTACCTGAAGGCGGCGGAGAGCGAGGAGTTCGGGCTGGAGGCCGGGCGCGTCGGCGACAGCAACACGGTCAAGCTGATGACCGTCCACGCGTCCAAGGGGCTGGAGTGGCCGGTCGTGGTGGTGCCGGGCCTGTCGCAGCTCACCTCCCAGAAGGGCGGGCTGATCAAGGGCAGCATCTTCCCCGCGACCCCGGTCACCAACTCACGGTGGACGGAGAACCCGCGCAAGCTGCCGTACCCGCTGCGGGGGGACAGCGCGGACCTGCCCGAGCTGGCCGGGCTGGACCGGGAGGCGCTGGGCGCGTTCGACGAGCGCTGCCGCGACCGCGACCTGATGGAGGAACGGCGGCTGGCGTACGTCGCCGTCACGAGGGCGCACTACCTGCTGATCGCCTCCGGCTACCGCTGGGGCACCTCGTCCCGGCCGCTTGAACCGTCGGAGTTTCTGCGGGAGATCCGGGAGGCGGGCGCCGGCGTCGTCCGCTGGACCGAGGATCCGGAGAGTTCGGACAACCCGCTGCTCGCCGAGCCGCCGGTGGCCGAGTGGCCGTCCGTCACGGTGCGCGACGCGATCCTCGACGGCGCCCGCCTCGTCGAGGAGGCGATGATGGGCGACGCCCCGCCCGCGGCGGCCGACGGTCACGCGTTCCTCAGGGACCGGGACCGGGAGCGGATGCGGGCCTGGGCGCGCGACACCGACCTGCTGCTGCGCGAGCGGGAGACGAACCGCCGGCGGGCCGGGGCGGTCGTGGAGCTGCCGTCGCGGCTGTCGGTGTCATCGCTGGTCACGCTGGCCCAGGACCCGGCGGCGTTCGCCCGGCAGGTTCGCCGGCCGGTGCCGCGCAGGCCCGCCCCGCTGGCGCGCAGGGGCACCACCTTCCACCGGTGGCTGGAGTCGCGGTGGGGCCAGCAGCGCCTGATCGACGACCTGGAGCTGCCCGGCGCCGCCGACGAGATGTCGGAGACCGACGTCCAGCTCGCCGAGCTGCAGGAGCGGTTCGAGGAGAGCGAGTGGGCCGCGCGTGAGCCGGTCGACCTGGAGATCCCGTTCGAGACCATGATCGGCGACCGCCTGCTGCGCGGGCGGATGGACGCGGTCTTCCGCGAGGGCGACGGCTACGTGGTGGTCGACTGGAAGACCGGGGAACGGCCGCAGGGCAGGGCCGCCGAGACCGCGTCGGTCCAGCTCGCGGCCTACCGGGTGGCCTGGGCCGCGCTGGCCGGGGTGCCGCTGGAGAAGGTCGGGGCGGCCTTCCACTACGTCCGCTCGAACGAGACCGTCCGTCCCGTGGACCTCCTCGACGCGGACGGCCTCACCACGCTCATTCAGCGGGTTCCTGAGGACTGAGCACCTGGTCGAAGAGCGCGCTCGTCTCGATCTTGATTCCGAACGGCTCTGGCAACTCCAGGACCTGGCCCTCCTCGGCGGTGACGATCTGCCGGTACGGCTGCCGGTGGTAGTCGAGGGGCTTCAGGTCGGAGAGAGGATCGCTCATCAGCGTCACCCTGCGCGGAGACGTGACAGGGTCCACGATGAGGTAGAGCGGCACGCCCGCCCGCGCGTAGTCGAGCGGCTTCTCCTGCCAGTCGACCACTTGTGTGCCAGGCGAGCACACCTCCACGACCAGCAGGACGCTGTGCCCGTGCACCCGCATCCGATCGAGCCGCTCGGCCTTCTTGGGCAGGACGAGTAGGTCGGGCAGTCGGTGGTCGAGCAACGGCGGGATGTGGACCGCCCAGTTGCAGAAGAAGCGCCAGCCTTTCGCCATGCCCAGGGGAAACAAGAGCTTTGAGACCCGGTCGATGATCTCGTTGCTCTCCTCGCTCATCCATGGGCTCACGATGACCTGCCCGAGACGAATTTCCGCCCGGTAACCGGCGTCGTTGAGTTGCATGCACAGGTGCAGCACCTCGTCTGGGAGCTCCTGCGGCTCCTCGGGCTCGGGCTCGGGCTTCCTGGCCTCCTGGGGCTCGTGCTCGTCTGTGGCGAGGTCGTCCTGCTTGTGCGGGACGGGGTGGTCGTGCCTGCCGCGCTTGGTCGGCTTCGTGAGGGCCATGCCGCCATCCTCTCGTGCTCCTCCACTGATGGTACGGAAGGTTTCCGGATCGCCACGGAAAGTAACAGGGAAGCGCCGGCGGGAAGATTCTTCGGAAAGGGCGACGAGGTGAAGGAAAGCCCTACCGGGAGGAGAAAACCCGGATCTGCGAATCGGTCATGCGTGACGTACCTGCCGCGAATATCCCGCGACGGTATGTGACTTTTCCCCGAGAGCCGCCAATCCCGTCGAGGTCCTCGACGAGATTCACCGCAGGTAGTGGAACGTGGGCTTCGGATGCATGAGGAAGTCGTGGTGGGAGATGTTCCACGCGTACGCACCGGCCATGGCGAAGGCCACGACGTCGCCGACGGCGAGTGAGGCGGTGACGCGGCGGGCGAAGACGTCCTTGGGGGTGCAGAGCCGGCCGACGAGGGTCACCGGACCGTCCTCGCCCTCCTCACCCCTCGGGAGCACGGCGAACGGCTGGTCGTGTCCCTTCGTCACCGGCGTCCGCAGGTGGTGCGTGCCGCCGGAGAGCACGGCGAAGCGCTCCCCGTGGACGCGCTTCACGTCGAGCACGGTGGTGAGATACCAGCCGCAGTAGGCCGTCAGGGCGCGTCCCGGCTCCACGCGCAGCGTCTCGCCCGGCAGGGCCAGCGCCCGCAGGCCCGCGCCGTACGCCGCCCAGTCGAACCGTTCGTCCGGGCGGGTGTAGGAGACGGCCATGCCGCCGCCCAGGTTGAACTCGCGCAGGCCGAGGCTCCTGCCGTACGAAAGGACGGCCTCGGCGAGCGCGAGCAGGTCGGCGGCGGCCAGGCCGCTCGCGAGGTGGGCGTGGACGCCGCGCAGCCGCACCGGCGAGGTCCCGAGCAGGGCCAGGCACTCGGCGACCCCGCCCGGGTCCATGCCGAACGGCGTGGCGCCGCCGCCCATCGCGAGGGCCGCGCCGGTGACGGGCACGTCGAGGTTGACCCGCAGCAGCACGTCCGCCGGTTCACGCAGGCGCCGCAGCTCGGCCGGGCTCTCGACGTGCCAGCGGTACGCCGAAGGGGCGAGGGTCAGCTCCGCGCCGGTCTTCCCCGGGCCGCCGAAGCTCAGCGGGACCTCCGGCAGCACCGCCCTGACGTGCGCGAACTCGCCGCCCGAGGAGACCTCGAAGCCGTCCACATGCGGGGCGAGCGCGTGCAGCACCTCCGGGTCGGGGTTGGCCTTGACGGCGTAGCAGATCTCCGTCCCCGCCAGGGCGGCCCGCACAGCGGCCGCGTGGCGGGCGAGCCCGGCCAGGTCGTAGACGTAGGCGGGGACGTCGTCCAGCGACTCGGCGGCCGTCCGCACGCCCGCCGGAACCTCGATGCTCATCGGCGCTCTCCTTCCGCCACACGAAGCGGGTTCGGGACGGGCACGTATCCGGCGGTCCGGTCGGCCGCCCTCGCCCAGCGCACGCCGAGGTTGGCCTTGGCCGGCAGCGGCGCCCCGGCCAGCAGCCGCGTCAGCGGCTCGGCCGAGTCGGTTGTGTGCTCCGCGGCATAGCGCTCCAGGGACTCCCGGGCGACCGCCCACAACGCCCGCAGGACGCCGTCGGCCGTGCCCGCCACCGTCGAGGACACCGTCGCGGCCACCTCCGCCAGGTGGTTGACGAACAGGCAGTAGGCGACCCGGTCCCAGCCACGTGCGGCGTCGTACGACAGGGGACCCGCCACCTCGCCCGGCAGGCCGGTCAGGTCGTGCCGGCCGGTGACCAGCTTGGTGCCCTCCAGGTCGCGGAAGACCGCCTCGACCGGCCATCCGGAGGCGTCGAACCCGACGAGCACGTTCTGCACGTGCGCTTCGAGCACGACGCCGTGCCGGAAGAAGGCGTCGAGCACCGGGAACGCCACGCGCTCGACGTACGCCTCCCACCACGCGACCGGGTCGGCCGCCCGGCGGGCCAGGACGGCCTCGGGAACCCCGTCCGCACCGGCGGCCAGGGCGCCGGCGAGGACCGGCGTGGTCCCCGGCCCGCAGACCGCCCACGGGCCGGTACGGACGATCACCCCCAGCCCTTCGAGCAGCCGGGTGCCCAGGGCTGCCGAGCGGTAGCCGGGCTCGGACAGCCACCGCGTGCCGGGGAAACGCCGAGCCAGCCGCGCGAAGACGGGGGCGAGCCGCCGGGTCAGCTCGACCGCGCCGGACAGCTCGTACCATGCGTTCTTCCGCACGCAGTTGGTGATCCGCACGTCCAGGCTGAACTTCAGGCACATGCCGGTGCCGGGGTCGTACACCGTCCGGACCGAGGACGTGGGCACGACCGCGCGGGGGCCGGGCCCGAGGTCGACCAGGCGCCCGTCCGCGAGCGGCCCGCGCAGCTCGGCGGCCAGCAGGTCGAGCTGCCAGGGATGGGCGGGCAGCGGGACGTATCCGGGCGGCGCGCCGCCGAACGCGTCGAGCGCCGCCGTGTCGCCCTCCTGGACCACCAGGTCGGCGCGCACCCCGAGCAGGCGCGGCGCGAACCGCGCGTGCGTCTCGGGCGCGTAGTCCAGCCAGCCGTCACCGGAGCGCGCCTTGGGAGCGGGGTGGAACGGGTGCCCGGCCACGAGGGCCTGCTCGGAGGCGAGCCACGGATCGGCGGGCGGGACGGCCCGCGCGCGGGCGGCCAGGATCGCGGCGACCGCCTCCCGCCCGGCCTGCACCTGGGCGGCGAACTCCTCGTTCCCCCCATCCAGCTCCCGTTCCACCAGCGCCACGAGCGAGGGCAGGTCCAGGGGCCGCCAGCGCCCCTCCGCCCCCTGAACGGTGACGAGGTGCTCGGGCGGGCCGTCGAAGCGCAGCGCGATGCCGCCGCGGACGCGCACGCGCACCGGCGTGCCGGCCACGCGGAGCGTCAGGTGAGGCCCGGCGCCGTGCACGTGGCCGCGGGGGCCGCCGACCTCGCGCAGCCAGCAGCGCAGCAGCGCCCCGAGCGCCGCCTCCTCGGCCGGGGCGGCGTGCGGGTCCAGGGCGTGCGGGTCCAGAGTGTGCGGGTCCGGGGCGTGCGAGCCGAGGAGAAGGCGGTCCATGGCTCAGGCACCCCTCAGGTAGTTGGGGCCGGTCGTGCCGTAGAACTTGTTGACGTCCCTGGCCCCGGTGCGGTCCTTGGCCACGAGCGTGCCGGCGACGACCATCGACTTGCCGGTGAGACGGGCGGCCTCCAGGGTGCGGGCCCGCAGCAGCCGGGCCATCGGGTCGTCCCCGTACGGCTCCAGCGCGGCCCTCAGCGCCCGTGCGACGAGCGTGGCGCCGGAGCCGGGCAGTGCGCCGTGGGCTATTGCCATGGCGGCCAGGTGCAGCGTGATCGTCACGAAGACGTCGGCGAGCGCGTAGGGGTCGTCGGTCAGCATGCGCTCGTCGCCGAAGTCCGGCGCCTCGATCCCCGCCGTGTGCAGCCGCCGGGGCGAGGCCAGCAGCCCGTCGTTGTCCTTGACCAGCAGCCGCGTGGGCCCGTCGCCGAACACCAGCGCGAGGTTCTGCTGGTGGGCCTCCAGCGCGACGCCGTACCGGACGAACAGCGTGACGTTCCAGGCGAACAGCGCCGCGAGGTAGTCGCGCAGCAACGCCTCCGCGTCGCCGCCGTGGTGGCGCTCGGCCACCTCGTGCAGGACGAGCCGCCCGCCGGAGTCGGGACGCGGCGCGAGCAGGGCCGCGACCGGCACGATCTCGCCCTCGGGCAGGTCGCGGACGAGCCAGCCCAGGTATTCGTGCTCCGCGTGCCCGTAGGTCTGCTCGTCCGCGAGCCGGACGCGCAGGCCGGGCTCGCGCGCCAGGATCTCGCGCAGCAGCGACTCGGCCAGCGCGCCGTCCCGCAGGGTGCCCGGCTTGATCGACCGGCGGTTGCGCAGGCCCAGCGTGCTGACCGGGAGCGGCACCTTGAGATGGACGCGCTCGGAGACCTCGACCGTACGAGTCGACAGGGTCGGCCGCACGGGCAGGTACGGCTGCGGACCCGTGACCAGCCCGGGAAGCCCGGCCGTCAGCGGCTCCGTCAGCGGATGGACGGGGAGGAGCACGTGCGTGCGGGCCAGGCCGGGCGGCAGCCCGACGTCTTCGGGCGCGGGCCACCAGCCGGGGAGGTCCGGCCGGGAGAGCATCACCCGCTCGCGCGGCGCCGCCGCCCACCGCATGGCGAACTCCGGGGCGAACTCCGGGGCGTAGGCCGCCAGGTCGGCGGTCGAGATCCCGAGGCGGCACCGGGCCGTCGGGTAGAGCGGATGGTCCACTGCGGCGGCCAGCGACTCGTAGCGGATGAGGCCGTGCCGCCCGCGCAGCCTCCGGGCCACCTCGCCGCGCATCCGGTGGTGGGTCTCCAGGGCCGCGAGCGTCTCGTGGCACTCCCGCTCGAATGCGGAGACCCCCTCGGCGTCGGCGGGATGGGCGACGGCCTCCAGCGTCTCCAGCACCTCCGCCAGGCCCAGGCGCTCGTACGGGGCCGTCGCGAAGTCCTGGAACGGGTTGCCCGCGGCGAGCCCGACCCGCCGTCCGGAGGCGAGGACGATGGCGACCCCGTCCTTGTCGTGGGTGACCCTGGCGGAGATCCCGGCGTAGTCCTCCCGCAGCAGCGCGTTCAGCACCCGCACGGCCAGGTAGTGCTCCCGGCTCGTGGCCTCGCGGCGGCCGGGGGCCGCGGGGATCATGCGAGCACCCAAGGGTGCTCCTTCCTGAAGGTGTCGATGGCGGTGTCGACGCTCGCGCGGTCCGGGCCGACGGCGCGGAGCAGGCCGAGGTAGTCGCGGTTGGTGCCCGTCACCTCGACATGATCGCCGATCTCGCGCAGTGCCCGGTGCCACAGCCGCACGCCGTTCGCCGACTCCGTGGCCGACGGGTCCGGCGCGGACAGGTCCGGCGGCGCGGCGGTGACCGTGCCGGAGCGCTCGGCCACCAGGCTGACCACGGACCCGTACGCCGCGCGAAGGCCGTCCAGAGGGAACGCGGACAGCGGCTCGCCCGCGTGGACGCGCAGGATCCATTCGTGCAGGGGCACACCGAGGAGGTCGGCCAGCAGGAAGTCGCAGTTGTCGCCGATCAGCCGATAGTTGATCTCGATGACGCGGGGGCCGTCCCGCGTGACGGCGTACTCGGTGTGGCACACCCCGAAGCCGATCCCCGCCGCGTCGAGCGCCGCGCTCAGGTGAGGCAGGTGGCCGGCGTCCGGGGGCCGCCAGTCCAGGCGCTCCTCCACGAAGTGCGGAAGCGGGCCGAGCGTGGTGGCGAACCCGCCGACGACCCGCCGGGAGGCGCCGTCGCCCAGCGTCTCCAGCGTGCGGACCGGTCCTTCGAGGAACTCCTCCGCGACCAGGACCTCCTCCGGGCGCCGTTCCCTGATCGCCGCGACGGCGGAGGCCAGCACGTCCGGGTTGTCCACCAGCACGACGTCCTCGCTGGCCACGCCCAGCGCGGGCTTGACCACGACCGGGTACGGCAGGCCCTCGGGCAGGTCGGCGCCGGGCGGCAGCCGTACGGACCTGACCGGTTCGACGGCGGCGAGGGCGCGGCGGGTGAGCGCCTTGTTCTTGGCGGTGACGCAGGCCCGCCAGTCCTTGCCGGGCAGGCCGAAATACTCGGCGGCGAGCGCGGTGGCGGCCTGGAGATGGTCGGAGTTGGAGAAGATCACATCGGGCCGGTGGCGGGCGGCCACCGCGTCGATCACGGCCCGGGGATCGCGGACGTCCGCCGCCACGACGTCGTACCCGGGATACCGATCAGGCTGGTCGGTGAGTATCGTCACGTCCCAGCCCAGCGCGGCCGCGGCGGGGAGGAACCCGCCGGTCACCGAATCGGTCGGGTTGAGCGTGGTGAGGTACAGCCGCACCGGCCCTCCATAGGTAAGGCTAACCTAAGTGACCGCATCCTAGCCGGGACCGCGATCTTTTGACCGGAGAACGGGAAAGGGCGGGGAGATTGCCGGGGCGGCGGCAGTGGAAGGATGACGGCGTGGAAATCGCGGACGGACTGCTCGGCCCCCTGCTCCTGGCGAGGAGCGCCATCGACAGATCGGCGGCCCTGCGCGGCGACGAGGAATGGCTGCGGCGCGCGTGGGAGGCGGAGAAGACGAGAGTCCTCCTCATCCACGACGGCCGCACGCTGGTCCGCCGCTTCACCGACGGCGCGGCCCTGGTGCTCACCTCGCCGGCCGAGGCGCCGGAGGGGACGCGTTACCTGCTGGGCGTGGACGAGGACGGCGTGCCGTACTTCGCGGTCAACGCGCCACTGCCTGAGGGCGATGTGGCGGGCCTCAGGGAGGCCGCGGTGCTGCTGGACGACCGCGACGCCGGGCTGCTCGTCTACGCGGTGGCCCTGGAGGCGTGGCACGCGACGCACGAGTACTGCCCGAGGTGCGGCAGCGTCACCGACGTCACGGCGTCGGGTCACATGCGGGTGTGCCCGCGCGACGGCAGCCAGCACTTCCCGCGCGTCGACCCCGCGGTGATCATGCTGGTGCACGACGACGAGGGCCGCGTCCTGCTCGCCCGCGGCCCGGAGTGGCCGCGGGGCCGGATGTCGGTGCTCGCCGGGTTCGTCGAGCCGGGGGAGTCGCTGGAGCACGCGGTGGTCCGCGAGGTCCTGGAAGAGGTGGGCGTCGCCGTCACCGCGCCGCGTTATCTCGGCAGCCAGCCCTGGCCGTTCCCGCGCAGCCTGATGCTCGGCTTCTTCGCCCGCGCCGTCACCACCGACCTGCGTCCCGACCTGGAGGAGATCGCCGAGGCCCGCTGGCTGTCCCGGGAGGAGCTGGAGACCGCGGTGCGCTCGGGCGACCTGGTGCTGCCCGGCCAGGTCTCGATCGCCCGGCGGCTGATCGAGACCTGGTACGGAGCGCCGATCCCCGACACCGGCTGGTAGTTCAGCAGGCGCCTTCGAGGTGCCGCTTCACCTCGGCCACCGAGGGGTTGGTCATGGTGTGGCAGTCCGCGACCACCGTGGGGACGACCTGGTTGCCGTTGTTCACGCTCGCGACGAAATCGGCGGCGTCCGGGTGGCGCTCGATGTCGACCTCGCTGAAGACGATGCCCTCCCGGGTGAGCTGGCTCTTCAACCGCTTACAGGGGCCGCACCAGCTCGTGGTGTAAACCGTCAGCGCCATCTGTCGTCCCTTCCGTGCGCATCACTGTTGCCGAGAGCAGTCATGGCAACATCGCGAGCGCGCCGGCTGTTCCCGCCTACCCCGCGACACTCCCTGAAGGCTGGACGCTCCCCAGCCGGGCGGTGATCCAGGCCTGGACGGTCTCGGCGACTCCCGGCTCCCGGTACAGCGGGGCGCTGTGCTGGGTGCCGGCCATCGTCTTGACGATCATCCGGACCCCGACGCTCTCCAGCGACTCCTTGAGCATCTCGCTCTGGTACGGCGGGACGAACTCCTCGGAGGAGTGGAAGGCGAGCATCGGCGGGTCGCCGGCCGAGGCGTGGAACGGCACCTCCATGCTCGCCCAGACGCGCGGGCACTTGGCGGGAGTGCAGCCGCCGGCCAGCTTGATGGCGGCCTTGCGCAGCTTCTGCTGCTCCTTGCTGCCGAACGCGCTGCCGTCCGTGAACGCCGACAGCGGCGAGACGGGCGGGGAGATCCCGACGACCCCGCGCAGGCCCGGCCGGCCGTCGCCGTACGCGCCGACGGCGGCGGCGAGGTGGCCGCCGGCGGAGAACCCGACCAGGACGTAGCGGTTGGGGTCGGTGTTGAACGTCGCCGCGTGCCTGCGCACGGCGTTGACGGCGGTCAGCACGTCGGTGCGCTGGGCGGGCCAGGCCGCGTCGCCGGACAGCCGGTAGTCGAGGTTCACCACCGTGTAGCCGAGCTGGGAGTAGCTGCGACTGACCGATGTCATGTACTTCTTGTCGCCGCCGGACCACCAGCCGCCGTGGATGACGAAGACGGCCGGGCGGCGCGGGCCGGCGGTGTGCCACCACACGTCCATGATCTGGCGCGCGTGCGAGCCGTACGCGTAGGTGCGGATCCGCACGTCGGACGGCGTGAGCGCCGGCGAGGGCGAGGCCGAAGGGGACGGCGAGGGCGACACGGACGGCGAGGAGGACGGGGACGGGCTCGCGGAGGGCGTCGCGGACGGAGCCGGGGAGGCGGAGGGGTGATGGACGGGGTCGCCCGCCGAGGTGGCCGCCCGGGCGTCGGGCGGGGCGAGCATGAGGGCGGCGAGGGCGGCGGTGCCCATGCCCAAAGCAGTTCGGACCGCGGTGGCCACGGCGTGTTCCTCCCCGATGTCGCGTCGTGCGCCGACCGGTCCCCGGGACACGCTCGGTCGGCTGCTGGAAGGATGATGCCAGTAACAACGTCCGCAACGCATGTTGGGAGCCGCTCCTTGGACGTCCTCGACGGTCTGGATCCCGAGCAGCGCGAGGTCGCCCAGGCGGTGCGCGGACCGGTGTGCGTGCTCGCCGGCGCGGGGACCGGAAAGACCCGCGCCATCACGCACCGCATCGCGTACGCCGTGCACACCGGGGTCGTCGAGCCGCAGGGCGTGCTCGCCGTGACCTTCACGACCCGCGCCGCGGCCGAGCTGAAGCAGCGCCTGCGCGGCCTCGGGGCGCCCGGCGTGCAGGCCCGCACGTTCCACGCGGCGGCCCTGCGCCAGCTCAGCTACTTCTGGCCGCGAGTGATCGGCGGCGATCCGCCGCAGGTGGTCGAGTCGAAGCTGCCGCTGCTCGTGGAGGCGGCCCGCCGCCTGCGCAGGAACCCCGACCGCGGCGAGCTGCGCGACGTCGCGAGCGAGATCGAGTGGGCGAAGGTCACCCAGATCGGCCCCGAGGACTACCCGGCCGCCGCCGCCAAGGCCCGCCGCACCCCGCCGATCGCTCCGGAGGAGGTGGCGCGGCTGTACGAGGGGTACGAGAGCCTGCGCCGCCAGCGCAACCTGATCGACTTCGAGACGATCCTGGAGCTCACGGCGGCCGTGATGACGGAGCACCGCGAGGTCGCGGCGCAGATCCGCCAGCAGTACCGCTATTTCGTGGTCGACGAGTTCCAGGACGTCAACCCGCTGCAGAAGCTGCTGCTCGACACCTGGCTCGGCGGGCGTGACGACGTGTGCGTGGTGGGCGACCCCAACCAGACCATCTACTCGTTCACCGGCGCGACGCCCCACTACCTGACCAACTTCGCCGTCGAGCATCCCTCGGCGGCCGTGATCAGGCTGGTGCGCGACTACCGCTCGACCCCGCAGGTGGTCACACTGGCCAACCGCGTCATGGCGCGCTCGCCCCACCGGCTGGAACTGGTCGCCCAGCGGCCGGACGGACCCGAACCGGTCTTCACGGAATACGACGACGAGCAGGCCGAGGCGCTCGGCGTCGCGCTCACGGTCAAGAAGCTGATGGCCGACGGCGTGCCCACCCGCGAGATCGCGGTGCTTTTCCGGGTCAACGCCCAGTCGGAGGCGTACGAGCAGGCGTTCACCGACGCCGGCGTGCCCTACCTGCTGCGCGGGGCGGAGCGGTTCTTCGAGCGCCCCGAGGTGCGGCAGGCCGTGGTGCTGCTGCGCGGCGCGGCGCGGTCGTCGGCCGACGAACCGCTCGCGCCCGCCGTGCACGCGATCCTCTCGGGCATCGGGCTGACCGCCGAGCCGCCCGGCGGCGGCAAGGCCAGGGAGAAGTGGGAGTCGCTCAAGGCGCTCGCCGACCTGGCCGAGGACATGGCGGCCGAGGGCGCCGACCTGCCCCGGTTCGTCGGCGAGCTGGAGCGCAGGGCGATGGAGCAGCACGCGCCGCCGGTCGAGGGCGTGACGCTCGCCTCCCTGCACGCCGCCAAGGGCCTGGAGTGGGACGTGGTCTTCCTCGTCGGGCTCACCGACGGCATGGTCCCGATCGTCTACGCGGAGACGCCGGACCAGGTCGAGGAGGAACGGCGGCTGCTGTACGTCGGGATCACCCGGGCCCGCGAGCATCTGCATCTGTCGTGGGCGCTCGCCCGCTCGCCGGGAGGCCGCCGCGCCCGCAGGCCGTCGCGCTTCCTCGACGGGCTGTCCCCTCGTACGGCGAGCCCGGCCAGGGCCGAGCGGCCGGGAGGCCCGGGCGGGCGGGCGAAGCGGTCGGCGGCGCCGCTGCACTGCCGGATCTGCGGCAAGACGCTCTCGGCCGCGGCCGAGCAGAAGCTGGGCCGCTGCGCGACCTGCCCGGCGGACTACGACGAGGCCCTGCTCGAACGGCTCAAGGTGTGGCGCACGGGGGCGGCGAAGGAGGCCAAGGTGCCGGCGTACGTCGTCTTCACCGACGTCACCCTCCAGGCCATCGCCGAGCGGGTGCCCACCTCTGAGGAGGACCTGCTCGCGATCGCCGGAATCGGACGCGTCAAACTTGAGCGGTACGGCGACGCGGTCCTCGAGCTCTGCCGCGGCGCCGATAGTGTTACCGACGAGTAATACCCGCGTGCGCTGGAGGCCCCCTGTGAACTCGGCCCTGAAGGAGCTGCTGGACCTGCTCGACCTCGAACCGATCGAGCTCGACATCTTCCGGGGGCGCAGCCCCGAGGAGCGCATCCAGCGGGTCTTCGGTGGCCAGGTGGCGGCGCAGGCGCTCGTGGCGGCCGGCCGTACGGTGCCGTCCGACCGGATGGTCCACTCGCTGCACGCCTACTTCATCCGGCCGGGGGACCCCGCCGTCCCGATCGTCTACAACGTGGAGCGGGTGCGTGACGGCCGGTCGTTCACCACCCGGCGCATCACGGCCATCCAGCACGGCAAGGCGATCTTCTCGATGTCGGCGTCGTTCCACATCCAGGAGCCGGGCGTGAGCCATCAGGCCGCGCGCATGCCGCAGGTGCCGGACCCCGAGACCCTGCCGACCTTCCAGGAGCGGATGCTCGACGTCGTGGGCGACGAGCCGGGCTGGCGCGAGCTGCTGGCCAGGCCGCGCCCGGTGGACGCGCGGTATGTGAACGCGCTGACGTGGGAGGCCGCCCACGACCACGCCCTGGTCACCCCGGAGAACAACGTCTGGTTCCGGTACGACGCCGACCTGCCCGACGACCCGCTGCTGCACGTCGTGCTCGCGGCCTACGCCAGCGACTTCACGCTGGTGGACACCGTGCTGCTGGCCCACGGGCTGGCCTGGGGGTCCTCGGCGGTGTCCGGCGCGTCGCTGGACCACGCGATGTGGTTCCACCGGCCCTTCCGGGCCGACGAATGGCTGCTCTACGCCCAGGAGTCGCCCTGGTCCGGGGCGGCGCGCGGGCTCGCCCGCGGGCAGATGTTCACCGCCTCGGGGGAACTCGCCGTCTCAGTGGTTCAGGAATGCCTCATCCGGGTGTCGCCCGCGCTGCATCCCGATGTCACGAAGTCGTGAAAATCGCAGGTAGAAAATAGGTTGCCCGCCCTGCCGCGGCGGTTTAGGGTCTTGGACATGTCAGCCGGACGCTTCCGTCCGGCGCGATCGCACTGAAATGGAGGTGAGTCCAGTGAGGAACATGACGACGTCCCGCGCGCTGTGGCTCGCCTCCGCATCCCCGGCCGCCATTGTCATGCCGACGAAACTGCGGCGTGGCGAGGCCGCCCCTGCCCTGGCTCCGGTCGCCGGAGTCGCGGGCTCGGCCGCCTTCGGCGCGTTCGCCCGCCTGGCCAGCCACCGCAACCCCGCCCACCTGCCGGTCTATGTCAACCGGCCGATGAGCGATGAGCAGATCCGCACCGCCGCTCGCGGCGGTGCGCAGGGTCCGCACGATGCCTGGAGAGGACCAGTCATACCCTGACCGGTCTCCACCTCCGGGCCGCGGATCCGCACCAGGATCCGCGGCCTTCTTGTTTGTCGGCCACGAATCCACACCCCACAACGAGGACACCCAGACCAATCCATTCAAAGAGGTGACGCAGATGGCGGCCCCGGTCATGGACCTGATCGAAGCCGAGATCCCCTGTCGTACCGACCCCGACCTGTGGTTCGCCGAGTCTCCCGAGGACGTGGAGTTCGCCAAGGCGCTCTGCGGCGGCTGCCCGATCCAGAAGGCCTGCCTGGCCCGCGCGCTGGAGCGCGAGGAGCCGTGGGGCGTCTGGGGCGGGGAGCTCATCCTGCGGGGGGTCGTCGTGCCCCGCAAGCGTCCCCGTGGGCGCCCGCGCAAGTCTCCTGTCGCCGCCTGACCAGCAAACCACACCAATTCCGGAAGGAACCGATCCAGATGAGCATCTCCCCGATCACCACCCTGTATCTGCATCAAGAACTGGCGCACGAGCGAATACGGACCCTCCATGAGGAGGCTGCGCAGGAGCGGCTGGCCGGCCGGATCAGGAGCGTGCAGAAGGCACGCCGGCAGGCCGAGCGCGCGTCCCGGCGGCTGAGTTCCGCGCTGGCGCGCATATGACGCGAGCCTGACGCGACAGCGAAGGTGCGATCCGAAGGCCCGGGCCCGGCGAACGGCCCGGGCCTTCGGCCTGTGCAAAGAAGAGATCACCCGACAGGAAGAAGATCGCCTGCGGCGGGAGACGACCGGGATCACGGGGTATGAGCCGGAGCGCCCCCCGGCCGGCCGGCCACACGGGTGGCAGGCGGAGCGATACGTGAGCAGTGGGTGGGACTTCGATGGGCGACCGGACGTCAGGCGCGCTTGATCTCGCGGCGGGTGCGCGACGGCTCGCCGTCGCCGCGATCGTCATCGGACTGTGGGGTTCGGTCATGCCGGAGGCCGGGGCCGCGCCCATTCCCGGAGCGTTCCGGGCGGCCCGCCATGCCGGCGGCCACGGCCACGGCGACGGTGACGGAGCGACCCAGGTCACCGGGGGCACCAACACCTCGAACTCGCCCACCATCAAGAGCCCGCCCAAGCAGATATCGGCGGGCCGCCGCAACGTGAACGCCCCCGCGGCCAACAGCGCGGTCACCTTCGTGGGCATCCAGCAGGTGTCGAGCGTCAGCGTCTTCACCAACACCCTCAACGGCAACTGCAAGAGAGGGATCAACCGCTGCGTCATCAACCAGAACCTGCGGACGGTCGAGAGCCGGGGCGGCGGCCGATAGCCGGGCGCGGCCGGCTCAGGTGAGGGCGAGCGCGCTGTCCTCGGACTCACCCGTCTCGTCGGCGAAGCCGGGGACCCAGCGCACCACCTCGTCGCGGAAGCGGGCGGTGGCGCCGAGCTGGCACAACACGCCGACGCCGGCCGCGTGCACACGGTGGATCAGCACGTACGACGCGGGCAGGTTGAGCTGGCGGACCACGTTGTTCGGCCGCAGGTCGGCCACGGTCGCCGCCTGCTCTCGCAGCCACTCCCTGCTGAAGGCGAACTCCTCGACCCGGGTCGGCTCGACGTACGGCGCGAGGAAGGCCCGCAGGGCGTCGACGTCGACCTCGATGTGCGGGCGGATGAACCCCTCCGCGCGCAGCCCGCGCACGACGGTGTCCATGTCGCCCTGGTTGAAGATGCGCGTGAGCCTGCCGAAGGCGACGGGGTAGCCGCCGGGCATGCGGTTGACCGCCCCGAAGTCCAGCACGCCGAGCCGCCCGTCCTGCGTCAGCCAGAAGTTGCCCGGGTGCGGGTCGGCGTGCAGCATCCCGACCCGGGCCGGGGAGCAGAACAGGAAGCGGACGAACAGCAGTCCGACGTGGTTGCGCTCCTCCTGGGTGCCGGCTGTGATGATCTTGGATAGCGGAGTTCCCGTCATCCACTCCGTGACGAGGATCTGCTCGTTGGCCGCGATCACGGCGGGCACGTGGAAGTCCGGATCGTCGCGGAACTCCTGCGCGAACGCGTGCTGGGCCTCGGCCTCCTTGAGGTAGTCGAGCTCCTCGGACACCCGCTCCTTCAGCTCGGCCAGGACCGGCTTGATGTCCAGGCCGGGCAGCAGCGCGCCGAAGAGCTTGCCGAGCCGCGCGAGCTGGTTGAAGTCGGAGATGAGGGCCTTGCCCGCCCCCGGATACTGGATCTTCACGGCGACCGGGCGGCCGTCGTGCCACACGGCGCGGTGCACCTGCCCGATGGACGCCGCGGCGCTCGGCCGGTCGTCGAACTCCAGGAAGTTCTCCCGCCAGTCGTCGCCCAGCTGCTCAGTCAGCACCCGGTGGACGGTGGCGGCAGGAAGCGGCGGCGCGGCGTCCTGCAGGCGCGTCAGCGTCGCCCGGTAGGGCCCGGCGATCTCGGGCGGCAGCGCGGCCTCGAAGATCGACAGGGCCTGGCCGAGCTTCATGGCCCCGCCCTTGAGCTCGCCGAGCACCTTGAAGATCTGGTCGGCCGTACGCTGCTGGATCTCCTGGGCGACGATCTCCGCGGAGGCGCCACCGAGCCGCCTGCCCAGTCCGAGCGCGGTGCGGCCGGCGAACCCGAGGGGGAGTGTCGCGAGCTTTGCCGAGCGGGTCATGGCGCGGTGGGGAAGGTCACTCACACGACCATTGTCGGCGATGAAGGGTGCTTTCGACCACAATTTCCGATCGGCTGCCCGCCCCGGCTCCGGCGGTCGCGAGCCTCTCGGGGAAATAGGCCGTTTATGACGTTGGTCACACCGCCGCTGTCGTTGCGGGAGTTTCCGCTGGTGAGAGGCTTGAGGGCCGTACGGCGGCCTGCTCGACGCGCGAGCCGGGTCAGCCGGAACCGGGCCGGTCCGTATGTCCGGGGACCCGTGTGACCGGCACGGGCTCCACGGCGAACCGGGCGGTTCGGGGGTCCCGCTCGTCCCCGAAGCGCTGGGTGAGGATGCCGTACAGCTCCGGCCGCCGTCCCTGCAGCCATCGACGACCGGTCGACAGCGGCAGCGACTCGAGATCGAGATCGGCGACGACCATGTCGTCGTCGGCGGCACAGGTCTCCTCGACGACCCTGCCGTACGGGTCGAGGATCATGGCGTTGCCCGTGCGGACCTCGTCGTCGTCCTGGCCGATCCCGTTGCTGAACAGGATGAACAGGCCGTTGTCGTGGGCGCGCGCGGGAAGCCACCGCATCAGCCACCCGCGTCCGTTCGGCCCGCGCAACTCGGCGCCGATCGCCTCCGGATCGCTGAGTCTGCGCCGCCACAGCTCCGCTGGGATCGGCCGCATGCCGTGGGGGCTGCGGGAGGCGGTGCCGCCGGTCTGGTGCGGCGCGAGCAGCACCGAGGCGCCCATCAGCGCGGTCGCCCGGACGTTCTCCACGAGGTTGTTGTCCCAGCAGATGAGGACGCCCGCGCGGAAGCCCCAGGGCGTGTCGAAGACGGTGTAGGAGTCACCGCTGCCGATGGCCTCGTGCTCGAACGCATGCAGCTTCCGGTGGCGATGGACGCGACCGTCCGGCAGGCAGACCGCGTAGCTGTTGAACAGCCGGCCCTCCTCGTCGATCTCCAGGAAGCCCGCACCCACCGCCATGCCGTGCTCGACCGCCAGGTCGCGCACGAAACCGATCGACGGTCCTGTCAGGGGCTCGGCCAGCTCCCGCAGCCGCTCGGCGGTGTGCCGGCGCAGGTGCCAGTAGCCGAGCACGCACATCTCCGGGAAGGCGGTGATCCTCACCCCGTCGGCCGCGGCTGCGCGGACGAAGTGCTCGATCCTGCTCAGGTTGTAGGCCTTGTCGTCGGGCCGGTGCTCGAACTGCACGGTCGCGCACCGCACCGCCTTCGCGGCCGCGCCGTCCTCCCTGACCTGTCTCATCTCGTCCTCCTGATCGTCTTTCGGGACCACCAGGACATCCCAGGCCGCTTCGATTCGTCCAATGAATGTTCATCGCACTTCCATAGAATCCAGGAATGGATCTGGGCCTGCTCCGCGCGTTCGTCACACTCGCCGCGCACCGCAACTACGGCCGCGCGGCGCGGGATCTCTCGGTGACGCAGCCCACCTTGACGAAGCAGATCCAGGCGCTGGAGGCGCGGGTCGGCGGCAGGCTGTTCCACCGGGGGCGGCACGGGGCCATGCTGACCGATCTCGGCGTCCTCCTGCTGCCGGACGCGCACGATCTGCTGCGCCGGGCCGACGCCCTGTCCGCGCGGATGGCCGGCATGGCTCGTGGTGAGCTTGGGAGGCTGGCGGTCGGCTTCGGCCTGTCGAGCATCGACCTGGCCCCTCGCGCCGTGGCGGACTTCCGGCGCCGTCACCCTCAGGTGAGCGTGACCCTGGACGACATGTCC
The DNA here is from genome assembly GCF_040644635.1 of Microbispora sp. NPDC046933. NCBI lineage: Bacteria > Bacillati > Actinomycetota > Actinomycetes > Streptosporangiales > Streptosporangiaceae > Microbispora > Microbispora sp. NPDC046933. Next base: position 92,843 of record NZ_JBEYWW010000032.1, read on the forward strand.
TCGCAGGCCCAGATCGAGCGGCTCGAAACGGGCGAGCTCGACGTCGGCTTCGTCCGGCTCCCCGTCGGCGACGAGTGGGAGCACCTGGCGATCGGCACCGACCGGCTCGCGCTCGCCGCGACCGAGCGGCACGGTCCTCCGCCTGCCACCGCGGCGGATCTCCCGGGGTGGGCCGCGACGCACGGCGTCGTGCGGCTGGCCGCGGCCAGGGGGCCGGGGCTCGATCGGCAGGTCGACCGGCTCCGCACCGCCGTGGGCGCCCTCCCGGACGCGGTGCAGGAGGCGCACGACCTGCAGACCGTGCTGGCCCTGGTCGCGGCGGGAGTCGGCGTGGCGTTCGTGCCGGCCGGCGCCGTCCGAATCGCGCCGCCGACGGTGGCGATCACCCCGATCGACCACCCGGCCGCGGTCTGGCGGATCGGCGTCGTGTGGAACGGAGAGCGTCGCACCGCCGTGATCCGCAACTTCCTGGAGGTGGTCCGGGACGTCTGCGCCGTGTGAGGGGCCGTCCCCGGCGCCGTCACGCGGTGCGGCCGGCGACGTCGCAGCGCAGGCATCCGCACCGGTCGTGCGCGTCCAGGCGGCGGTGCCGCCAGCGCCAGCCGGGCGACACCTCCAGCAGGCCGTCCGGCACGCGTCCCTCGTCGAGATAGGCCAGAGCCTGACCGGCGGCCTGCGCGGCGACCAGGCAGGACAGCACCACGTCGCAGGCGATCTCACCCGCCGGGTAACCCCCGAGCCGGGCGCCCACGATCGGCCAGGAAGGGTCCCGGTCGCGCCGGGTGAGATCGAGGCAGCGCAGGCAGGGGGTGAGCCCGGGGACGACGAAGGGCCCAACCGAGCCGTGTCCCTCGAAGGCGCAGACGAGCAGGTGTGCCACGCCCTCGGTGACGATCTCGTGGACCAGCGTGGCGTCGAGCGGGGCGGCGGGCGCGAGGATCACGAGGTCCGGGCGCACCCCGCCGTCGGACAGGCGGGAGGCGGCCCGGCCGGGCCAGGCGTTGACGGCGGGGGAGACGCGCCGGGCCGCGAGCACGGCGGCCTCCTCGCGGGTCATCCCCGCCTCCGCGTGGCCGAGCCCGCCCGGGACCACGTCCGCGGCGGTGGCCGTGCCGGGATCGACCACGCAGATGTGGCCCACTCCGGCCGCCGCGAGCAGGGTGACGACCCGCGCCCCGACCCGGCCGGCGCCGTACACGCGGACCCGCGCCGCCCTGCGCGCCGACAGGGCGCTCATGCCGCCGTCGGTGGAGGTCAGCGACAGCCTGTCCAGTTCGGGGCGGAGGCGGTCCCGCTCGGCCAGCGGCAGGCCGGCGAGGGGTTCCGGCCGGGCCGCGGCGTCCTCGATCAGGCCGTGCGCGGCGAGCCGGGCGACCACCTCCTGGGCGGACGCCTCGTCGAGGCCGCTGCCGGCCACCGCCTGCCGGAGCGTGCGGGTGCCGTCCAGGCCGTCGATCAGGCGGCGTACGGGGGGCTCGACGCCGGTCAGCACGACGGCCCGCAGCGGATGGACACCGAACTGCAGCGTGCGGCCGTCCCGTTCGACCCGGCGCAGGACGGGCTTGAGGCGAGGTCTCATAGTCGCCAGACCTTGCCATACGCCGGGATGGCCCGGCGTCGGAACCAGCGGGGCTGTGGATAATTACCGGGGTGATCGTGGTTGGTGAATATCCGCAACCCCGTAGTTTTCACGCCCGCAAGGTCACGTTCGCCCGATTGACCAGGGAGAACGTGTACCACCCCCTGTGGAATTCGGCGCGTGTCGGCTACCTTTCATATGTGCCCCCCGAGACAGTCGAGGTTCGTCGGAGCGCACGACGGCGGCGAACCGTTTCCGCGTACCGCGATGGAGACAAGACCATCGTGTTGCTTCCGGCTGGTCTGAGCACGACCGACGAGGAGCAGTGGGTACGCCGCATGCTCGACCGCCTTGCGGCCAAGGAGCAGCGAAGACGCCCGAGCGACGACGACCTGCTCGAACGGGCGGCGGAGCTGTCGGCGCGCTACCTGGACGGCAAGGCCCTGCCGGCCAGTGTGCGGTGGGTGGAGAACCAGCTCCACAGGTGGGGTTCGTGCACGCCCGACCACGGCACGATCAGGCTGTCGGCCCGGCTGCGGGGCATGCCGGCCTGGGTCGTCGACTACGTCATCATGCACGAGCTCGTCCACCTGCTCGTGCCGAGTCACGGCCCGCGTTTCTGGGCACTCGTGGAGCGCTACCCTCGGGCGGAACGTGCCAGGGGCTTCCTGGAGGGCTTCTCGATGGCGGCCAACGGCGCCCCGGAGGAGTGTTGAGCCGGGTCGTCGCGGTGCTGGTCACGCCGGGCATGGCCGACGCGGCTCCGCCCGGCGTCGACCCGGCGGAGTTCCTGACGGCGATGGCCGAGGACACCTACGAGATGGTCGCCGGGCTCGAACTGGTGCGGCCGGTGATCCTGTCCGCCGGAGTGCCGGGGCTCGAGGACATCGCCTGGCCGGGCACGCCCGTCCTGCCGATCGCCTCACCCGCCGACGCCTTCGCGGCGCTGCCTCAGGAGGGGGAGGCGGTGGTCGTCAGCGCCGACGCGCCCGACCTGCCGCCCCTGCTGATCGGAAAGCTCTTCCGGGAGCTCGGCCGGGCGCACCTCGCGGTCTGCCCGGCCGAGGGCGGCGGCGCCGTCGCCGTGGCGGCGCGCCTGCCGGTCCCCGAGTGGGCCGCGCCCGATCTCGACGAGCCCGATGTGGTCGCGGCGATGCGCCGCCGGGCGCCGGGCCGCCGCATGGTCGCCACCGGCCCCGGCTGGCACCGGCTCAGGAAACCGCAGGACGTGGCCCGTCTCGACCCCGGCCTCGAAGGCTGGGACAACACCCGGGCCCTGCTGACCTGAGTCACAGCCGTTCTGGCAGGCGAAGCTCGGCGAAGAACGCCCGGTGGTCGCTGCCCGGGACCCGGTGAACGCTTGTGCTCACCGCCGACGCCCGCTGGTCGTACAGCACGTGGTCGATCGTGATCAACGGCGGGAAGCGCCTGTCGGCCGGCCAGGTGGTGGTCAGGCCGTCGCCGGTCGCGTCGGCCGCGTCCGCGTAGCCCCGCCCGAGCACCGCGCGCAGGGCGGCGTGATCGAGGCTCGCGTTGAAGTCGCCGGCCAGGACGCGTACGACGCCGGGGGACGCCGCCGGGAGCGCCGCCAGGTCGGCGGTCCACTGGGTCACGTCGCGGCCCAGCGGGGCGAGGGTGTGCACGTCGACGATCTCGACGGGCGGCCCCGACGGCAGGGTGAGCCGGGCCCTCGGCATGTTGTGGCCGCCCTCGGGCGCGAAGTCGGGCGCCTCGGTCAGGGGGTGGCGCGCGTAGATCCCGCTGCCCGAGGGCCCCGGCCCGTCCTCCAGGTGCCGGTACGGCAGCAGCCTCCCCACGCCCGCCGCGTCCAGCGCCCGGACGGCCTCGGGGGTGAGCTCCTGGGTGTTGAGCACGTCCGGATCGAGCCTGCGTACGAGGTCCACCACGGTCGCGGCGTCGCCCGCGCCGAAGAAGAGGTTGACCGTGAGGATCCGGAGCGTCGGCCCGGAGGCCGTGGGGGCCGAGCCGGCCGCGCGGGGCAGCACCACGGCCGCCAGGAGGACCGACGCCGCCACCGCCACCGCGATCACCGCCGCGCGGCGGGCGGCCAGAGCGATCAGCACCGCCAGGAGCGACGCGGCCGCGACGTACGGCGTGCCGGTCATCAACGCGATGCCCGGGCCCCTTTCGACGCCGGCGAGCCGGGCCACCGCCCAGACCGCGAACGGCGCCACCGCGATCCACGCCAGGAGCGGGGAGACCCGGAGCCTCCGGCGTGGGGGAGAGACGATCTCGCCGCCCACGTCAACCTTGGTCACGACCCGACCCTAGCCACCGGTCGCGAAAGGGGGTGTAAGGGTGACGTGCACAAACCGTGCAGAAGTCAGGCCGACCATAGGCCAGGGTCAGATGGCGCGCCCTCCTGAGATGTCAGGCGCGGCACAGGGACCGGGCGCGGCGGGCCAGCCGCCTGGTGGCCTCGTCGCTCAGCTCCGGGATCTCCTCCACCGGGAACCAGCGCAGGTCGAGGGACTCGTCGCTGATCACCGCCTCGGCCCCCGGCGGCGCGACCGCGCCGTACTCGACGTCCAGATGCCAGCTGTGCGGCGGGTGGCACCAGACCTTGTGCCGGTCGAGGGCGAGCGGGCCGTCCAGCAGGACCAGCCCGGAAATGCCCGACTCCTCGGTGGCCTCGCGCAGGGCGACCTGCGCGAGCGTGGTGTCGGACGCCTCGCAGTGCCCGCCCATGGGCAGCCACATCCCGGCCTTGGGATGCAGGGTCAGCAGCACCCGTTCGCCGTCGTGCGACAGGACGGCCGTCGTCGCCGTGAGATGGCCGGGAGCGCACTCGCGCCACATCGCGTCCTCGTGGCCGCGCAGGTGCGTCAGGAACTCCTCGCGGAGCCGCTCCTCCTCGGGGGTGGGCGCGACCCATCCGGCCAGTACGGCTTGCGCGTCACGATGCAGGCTCACCGGCGCAGCCTACCGACAGCCGGCGAACCCGCGGACACGCGCGTTCCGACGACGGAAGGAGGCCCGGCAAACAAACCGGCACACAAAAGCGCGTGTCGCGGGGCGGCGGCCCCGGCCGGAGTCCGTGTGAGTGGCCCTACTCGCCGCTCTCCCCGTCGGAGCCCGGTTCCTTGGGCTCTTCCAGCGCGGACAGGTCGAACTCGGCCTCGCCCTTAACGAACGGCCCCGGGTTGTCCAGGTCGTCCGCGGTGGGCATCAGGTCGGGGTGACCCCAGACGGCGTCCCTGCCGTCGATCCCGCGCTCGTCGCCCAGCGCCTTCCACAGGGCGGCCGCCTCACGCAGCCGTCTCGGGCGCAGCTCCAGGCCCACCAGCGTGGCGAAGGTCCGCTCGGCCGGGCCGCCCGTGGCCCGGCGGCGCCGTACGGTCTCGGCCAGTGCCGCGGCGGACGGGAGCTTGCCCTCGGCGGCGGCGTCGACCACCGTGGCCACCCAGCCCTCGACCAGCGCGAGCGCGGTCTCCAGACGGGTGAGCGCGGCCTTCTGCCGCTCGGTCTCCTCGGGCTTGAGCAGCTCGCCGCCGCCCAGGACCTCCTGGATCCGCTCCGGGTCGCTGAGGTCGAGCCCCTGGAGCTTGTCCTGCAGCGCGGACACGTCCACCGTGATGCCCTGGGCGTACTCCTCGACCGCGCCGAGCAGGTGCGCCCGCAGCCACGGGACGTGCTGGAAGAGCCGGTGGTGCGCCGCCTCGCGCAGCGCGAGGTAGAGGCGGATCTCGTCCGAGGGCGTCTCCAGGCCGCTGCTGAAGGCGGCGACGCCTCCGGGCAGCAGAGCGGCGGTGTCCGACAGGGGCAGGCCGATGTCGGAGGAGCCGACCACCTCGCGGGCGAGCGAGCCGAGGGCCTGGCCGATCTGCTGGCCGACCATCATGCTGCCCATCTGCTTGAGCATGCCCATGAGCGGCCCGGCCATGGCCTGCGCCTCGGGCGGCAGGCCCGACGCGCCGAGCGTGCCACCCATCGTCTCCACCATCTGGGCGGCGACGGGATCGCACAGCTGCTTCCAGACCGGGATCGTCTTCTCGATCCACTCCGACCGGCTCCAGGCCTGCGGGGTGGTCACGCCGCTCGGCAGCGTGGTCACCTCGTTGAGCCACAGGTCGGCCAGGTTGAGGGCCTCGACGATCTGGCGTCGCTCGCCCTCCATAACGCTCGGATCGCCCTCGGCGACCACGGCGTGCCGTGCGATGTTCTTCGCCATGTCCCAGTTGACGGGCCCGGCCTCCGGTGAGGCGGACAGCATGTCGGCGAACTGCCGCATGGCCGCGGCGATCTGCTCCGGGCTGCCGAACATGGCGAACGGGTTGTCGTTGGGGTCGTTTTCGCGACCTGGCAGGTCAGTCACCGCGCCACCTCGTGCAGGATGGAGGAGTCCACATCCGCCACGTTATCCGCCGTGGGGCGGATCAGTGCAAAGTGAGGACCTCGTGCCTACCTCGAAACGCCTGCGTCCCCCCGTCGTCGCCGTCACCGGCGCCGCCTCCGGTCTCGGCCGGGCGTTCCTCGCGAAGGTGGCCTCGTCTGCGGATTTCCGCCGCGTGGTGGCCATCGACGAGCAGCGCGGCGACATTCCGGACGTCACCTGGCGGGTCCTGGACATTCGTGATCCGCTCTTGGCGAACCGGATCTCCGATGTGGATGTCCTGGTGCATCTCGGGACGGACGAGTCGCTCGACACCGATCCCGCCGAGCGCCGCCGCTACAACCTGCGCGCCGCCCAGACCGTGCTCACGGCCTGCGCCGCGGCCCGGGTGCGGCGGGTCGTGCTGGTGACGAGCGCGATGGTGTACGGCGCCGCCGCCGACAACCCGGTGCCCCTGCCCGAGGACGCCCCGGTCGCGGCCGAGCCCGACACCGGCCTGGTGGGCGACCACCTGGAGATCGAGGCCCTGGTGCGGCGGTCGCTGCGGGCGCACCCCGGCCTGGAGGTGACCGTGCTGCGGCCGGCCGCCCTGGTCGGGCCGGGCGTCGACACCGTCATCACCCGCCACTTCGAGGCGCCGCGGCTGCTGGTGGTGAAGGGGTGCCTGCCGCGCTGGCAGTTCTGCCACGTCGACGACCTGGTGTCCGCGCTGGAGGCCGCCGCCCTGGGCAGGGTCGGCGGGGTCGTGGCGGTCGGCTCCGAGGGCTGGCTGGAGATGGAGCAGGTGGAGGAGATCTCAGGCCTGAAGCGGTTCGAGCTGCCGGCGGGTGTGACGTTCGGCACCGCGCAGCGCCTGCACCGGCTCGGCATCACGCCGACCGCCGCGACCGACCTGCACTACGTGGTCTATCCCTGGGTGGTCGACGGCGTGGCGCTGCGGGAGGCGGGCTGGAAGCCGGCCTGGACCAACGAGGCCGCCCTGCGGGAGCTGCTCGAACTGTGCGAGGGCAGGCACGCGGTCGTCGGCCGCCGCCTGTCGGGCAAGGAGGCCACGATCACCGCCGCGGGCGCGACCGTCGCGGTCATCGGCACGGCCGCGATCGTCCGCGCCGCCCGCCGCAAGCGCCGCACCTGATCGGGCTCAGGCACTAACCTCGGGGACGTGGACGTCATCCGATTGCTGGGCATTCGCGACACCCCGCTGTCCGTGGACGAGGTGCTGGGCGCGGTGGAGGACCACGCCGCCGGGGGCACGGCGGTCTTCGTCGGCACCGTACGCGAGCAGGACGGCGGCAGGCCGGTGACGCTCCTGTCGTACTCGGCGCACCCGTCCGCCGAGGAGCACCTGCGCAGGGTCGCCGAGAAGGTGGCGGCCGACCATCGGGTGACGGCGCTGGCGGCCGTCCACCGGGTGGGCGACCTGCGCCTGGGGGAGATCGCCGTCGTCGTCGCGGCCGCCTGCCCTCACCGGGGCGAGGCGTTCGAGGCCTGCCGCAGGCTGATCGACGACCTCAAGCACGAGGTGCCTATCTGGAAGCACCAGGTGTTCGCCGACGGAGACGCCGAGTGGGTCGGCGCCTGCGACTAGCGCCCGCGAAATGCCCGGAGCCCGGAACGCATAGAGTTCGTCCATGTCCCGACGCGCTCTGACCCTGCTGGTCGCGGGCTTCCTCGCGCTCGCGTTGGCCGTGATCGGCGCCATGCTGCCGGTGCCGTACGTCGTGCTGAGCCCCGGTCCCACGGAGAACACGATCGGGGACGTCAAGGGCAAACCGGTTATCACGATCTCGGGCCGTGAGACCTATCCCACGCAGGGCAGGCTGAGCCTGGTCACCGTCGCGTACCGGGGCGGGCCGGACAACCGTCTCGACCTGCTCACCGCGCTGCGCGGCTGGCTCGATCCGACGGTCGCCGTGGTGCCGGAGGAGACGCTGTTCCCGAAGTCCACCTCCGCCCAGCAGGTCGAGGAGCAGAACACGCAGGAGATGACCGACTCGCAGCAGTCGGCCACCGCCGCCGCGCTGAACGCGCTGAAGATCCCCATCGAGAAGGTGGTGACCGTGGCGAAGACCGACAAGGGGGCGCCGGCCGACGGGAAGCTCAAGCCGGGCGACGAGATCACGGCGGTGGACGGCACCGCGGTGGGCGAGCTCGAGTCCGTCGCGTCGTCCGTGCAGCGCCACAAGCCGGGCGAGCAGGTGACGTTCGCGGTCAGGCGCGACGGCGCCACGACGCAGGTGCCGGTCGGCACCGTGGCGGGCAAGGACGGCAAGTCCAAGGTCGGCGTCCAGATGCGGTCGGGCTACCGGTTCCCGTTCAAGGTCGACATCAGCGTCGGCGAGGTCGGGGGGCCGAGCGCGGGCCTGATGTTCTCGCTGGGCATCTACGACAAGCTGACGCCGGGGGCGCTCACCGGAGGCATGTCGATCGCGGGCACCGGGACGATCGACCCGGCCGGCCAGGTCGGCCCGATCGGCGGGATCGAGCAGAAGATGGTCGGCGCGCGCCGGGCCGGCGCGACGGTCTTCCTCACACCCGCCGGCAACTGCGCCGACGCCGTCAAGGCCGCGCCCGCGGGGCTGCGCCTGGTGCGGGTCGAGACCCTGGACGGCGCGATCAAGGCGATCGACGCCCTGCGCGACCACTCGGGCGAGGTTCCCGCCTGCCCGGCCGGCTGAGCGTACGCCGTGCGCGCGGGGGCCGTGACCTGCCTGTCTTGAGGCGGAGGGCGTCACGAGAACGATCAGATCTGTTACCACGACCACGCCGGTCGCAGTGTAGGTTTCCAAGCACGGACCGTTGCCCTCTGACAATCATGGCCCTGCCAATCTGAGACAAGGGGTTGAGCGTTGAGCTTCCGGAGCCCCGGAGCCGGACGGGCGGTGCGCTTGCCCCGACGGCCGCGCCTTCTGATACCCGTTCTGATCGCCGTCGTGGCGATCGTCGTGTTACTGCTGATCTTCTCGGGGATCTACACCGACTACCTCTGGTACGACTCGGTGAACTTCTCCTCGGTGTTCTCCACGATGTTGCTCACCCAGGTGGTGCTGTTCGTCGTGGGCGCCGCCCTGATGATCGCCGTCGTGGGCGGCAACATGGTGCTCGCGCACCGCACCCGTCCGATGTTCGGGCCGGGGATGTTCGGGGCGCCACAGGGCGCCGACCGCTACCGGGTGGCCCTCGACCCGCACCGGCGGCTGGTCTTCCTGGTCGGCTTGGGCGTCCTGGCCCTGTTCACGGGCTCGTCCACGGCCGGGCAGTGGAGGACCTGGCTGGAGTTCGCGAACCGCACGCCCTTCGGCCAGAAGGACGCGCAGTTCGGCCTCGACCTGTCGTTCTTCGTGTTCACGATTCCGTTCCTGCGGATGCTGCTGAACTTCCTGTTCACGGCCGTGGTCCTGTCGATCATCGCGGCCGTGATCGTGCACTACCTCTACGGCGGGTTCCGGATCTCCTCGCCCGGAGGGGTGCACGCCACCCGGGCCGCCCGGTCGCACCTGTCGGTGCTGCTCGGCGTGTTCGTGCTGCTCAAGGCCGCGGCCTACTGGCTCGACAGGTACAGCCTGGTCTTCTCCGACCGCGGCAAGGTCTTCGGCGCGTCGTACACCGACGTGCACGCGGTGCTCCCGGCCAAGGGGATCCTCGCGGTCATCTCCCTCATCTGCGCGCTGATCTTCTTCGCCGGCGTCATCAGGCCGGGCGGGATGTTCCCGGGTGTGGCGTTCGGGCTGCTCGTGCTGTCGGCGGTCCTGATCGGCACCGTCTACCCCTCGCTGGTCGAGCAGTTCCAGGTCAAGCCGAACCAGCAGAGCAAGGAGCAGGCGTACATCCAGCGCAACATCGACGCGACCCGAAAAGCCTACGGAGTCGACACGGCGAAGGTCACGGAGTACAGCGCCAAGACCGACACCGACGCGTCCGTACTGCAGACCGAGGCGTCGGCCATCCCCGGCATGCGCCTGCTCGACCCGAGCCTGCTGTCGCCGACGTTCCAGCAGAAGCAGCAGATCCGCGGTTACTACCAGTTCCCCGAGCAGCTCGACATCGACAGGTATCCCGTCGACGGCAAGCCGCGCGACACGGTGGTGGCGGTCCGCGAGATCGGCCGCCCCCCGGACGGGCAGCGCAACTGGATCAACGATCACCTGGTCTACACGCACGGTTTCGGCTTCGTCGCCGCGCCCGGCAACAAGGTGGACAGCAGCGGCCTGCCGGAGTTCAGCGAGCGCGACATCCCGCCGGTCGGCGACCTCGGCGACTACGAGCCCCGCATCTACTTCGGCGAGAACTCGCCCGACTACTCGATCGTCGGAGGGCCCGACTCGGCCAAGCCGATCGAGCTGGACTACCCCCAGCAGGGACAGGCGGGCGCCGACCAGCAGAACAACACCGGCCAGGTCAACAACACCTACGAGGGCAAGGGCGGAGTCTCGATCGGGAACTTCTTCCGCCGGCTGCTCTACACGGTGAAGTACGGCGAGACCAACCTGCTGCTGAACTCGAACATCAACTCCGAGTCCCGGATCCTCTACAACCGCGAGCCGGTGGAGCGCATCCAGCAGGTCGCGCCGTTCCTCACGCTGGACCGCGACCCGTACCCGGCCGTGGTGAACGGGCGGATCGTGTGGATCGTGGACGCGTACACGACCTCCAACTCCTACCCCTACTCCGAGCGCAAGAGCCTGGAGTCGCTGACCACCGACGTCCAGAGCAGCCGGCTCGGCGTCCCGCAGGTGCCCAGGGATGAGATCAACTACATCCGCAACTCGGTCAAGGCGACCGTGGACGCCTACGACGGCACGGTGACCCTGTACGCCTGGGACGAGTCCGACCCGGTGCTCAAGACCTGGCAGAAGGCCTTCGGCGGGGTCGTCAAGCCGGCCTCGCAGATCAGCCCGGCGCTGCGCAGCCACCTGCGCTACCCGGCCGACCTGTTCAAGGCCCAGCGGGAGATCCTCACCTCCTACCACGTCACCGACGCCAACGCGTTCTTCAGCGGCCAGGACTTCTGGAAGGTCCCCGAGGACCCGGCGACCGGCAAGAGCAAGCAGCCGCCGTACTACGTCACGATGAAGATGCCGGGCAGCGACACCGAGCGCTTCTCGCTGACGAGCACGTTCGTGCCCAACCAGCGGCAGAACATGGCGGCGTTCATGGCGGTCGACGCCACGGCGGCCACGCCGAACCCGCCACTGGAGATCCTGCAGTTGCCGAGCACGACCGCGATCCAGGGTCCGCCACAGGCGCAGAACCTGTTCGAGTCGAACACCACGGTGTCGACCGAGCTCAACCTGCTGCGCGGCGGCGGCACCGACGTGCTGTACGGCAACCTGCTCACGCTGCCCTTCGGCGGCGGCCTCCTGTACGTCGAGCCGGTCTACATCCAGCCGCGCGCGGAGACATCGGGCAAGTATCCGACCCTCCGCCGGGTGCTCGTGCTGTACGGCGAGAAGGTCGGCTTCGGTCCCACGCTCGGCAACGCGCTGGAGCAGGTGTTCGGCGGCACCGTGGCCACACCGCCGGAGCAGACGCCGAACCAGCCGCCCGGTCAGGTCACCCCGCCGGAGAACTCCACGGCGCTGACGTCGGCGCTCGACCGGGCCCAGCGGGCGTACGACGACTCGCAGGAGGCGCTGTCGGCGGACCCGCCCGACTGGAAGGCGTACGGCGACGCGCAGACCTCGCTCAAGAAGGCGCTGGACGACCTGGCCAAGCTGAAGGGCGGGACGCCCGCCTCCACGGCGTCCCCGGCCCCGAGCGCAAGTCCGAGTGCGAGCGCCAGTCCGAGTGCGAGCGGGAGTCCACCGGCCAGTGCGACTCCCAGCCCCGCACCGAGCGGCTGAGCCCGTCCGGAGCCCCGCGTCCTCACGGGCGCGGGGCTCCGGTTTGCCTCCCGCCCGATACCGGGATAACCTCGAAGAGCCGACGCGGGGTGGAGCAGCTCGGTAGCTCGCTGGGCTCATAACCCAGAGGTCGCAGGTTCAAATCCTGTCCCCGCTACCAAGAGTCGAAGGCCCGGTCTCCGGAAACGGAGACC
>NZ_JBEYWW010000033.1:0-102250 GCF_040644635.1 Microbispora sp. NPDC046933
CGGTGCGCTTCATGAGCATCGACGACAAGGCGATCATCTCCTACCTGGTGACCACCTACTACTCGGCGGCCGTCCTGGTCCCCGACGCCCTCGGCGTGCTGGAGAGCGTCGAGGTGAACTGACTCCACGTCGGACCGGCCGGGGCGCTCGGGGGAGTGCCCTGGCCGAGGTGGGCGGCTGGTCTGAACGGGACATCGAATCCGCGGACCACCGCCGCATGATTGGACAGCGAGGTTCGCGGGGCTGCGTCGTGAATGTCGGGGTTCGTGGGACTGCGCCGCCTGGAACCTCCGGTTCTCGCGAAGCCCGCTCCGCTCCACCCGCGGGTCTCGTCCCTGGCGTTCGCCCCTCATACGCGGCGTGACGCGGCTAAGGTGGCCGCTGGCCGGTCAGGATGTGGTTCACGAGCGTTCGCGGGGTGGGGTTGTTCGTACCGTTGGATCGCTCCCGTCGGGCGGAGGCGGCCTCCGCCCTGGGCAGCCTGGAACGTGGGATCGAGATCCTCCTGTGCCTGGCCGCCGGCATGAGGCCGATGAACCTCACCCAGGTGCACCGGTCCACCGGGTTCTCCAAGACCACCACCCATCGCCTGCTCGGGACCCTGCAGCGGCGGGGCCTGGTCACGCGCACGGGCGGCGACTACACGGTCGGCGGGCGCCTCGCCGACCTCGTGACGTCGCGCGGCTGGGCGATCCCGGGCCGCCGCCCGCCCGGCTCCCGCAGGGCGATCCTGCCGCACCTGCTCCAGCTGTACGAGGCCACCCGGCAGACGGTCAATCTCGCCGTGCCGGACGGGTTCGAGGTCGCGTACGTCGAGCGGTTGTACGGGCACAACCGGGTCAAATCGCCGTCGGACGGCGTGGACCGTGCTCCGCTGCACTGCACGGCCGCGGGCAAGGTGCTGCTCGCCTACGACGCCGGCCTGCGCGCCGCGTTCCTCTCCGCCCCGGCCCTGCGGCGGATGACCGGCCGTACGGTGACCGGACCGGTCGCGCTGGAACGCGAACTCGCGGCCGTCCGCGGTGAGGGCGTGGGCTATGCGCGTGAGGAGTTCGCCGAGGGGGTGTGCTGCGCCGCCGCGCCCGTCTTCGGCCCGGACGGCGGAGTGTGCATGGTCGTCGCCGTCGCGGCCCCGGTGAGAGCGGTGGGGGCGGCGGCGCTGCCGCGCCTCGGCGCGGCCGTGCGCAGGGCCGCCCACCGAATCACCGGCGCCCTCGTCCTGTGATCCCCGTTTCGTGGGTTGGGGCCGCCTGGTTCGGGGAAGGCTCGACCGAGCCGAGCGGCGGGGCCTGGGCCGCTCCGGCCGCCGGTGCCACGGACCGGCGGAGCCGTCGTGGTCTCAGGGAGAGTCATGCGTCGAGGACCGTACGCGTCCCGCTTGATCGGCCGCGCCGGCCTCGCCGCCGTACCGGTGACCGTGCTGCTCACGGCATGCGGGACGCCGGATCCGCAGGTGCGGACGCGGCCCGTGGCCACGGGCGGCCCGGCGTCCACCGCGATCCCCGCACCCACGGTCTCCGCGTCGCCTTCGCCCAGCCCGTCGGTCGTCTCTGCCGCGGACCATCCGGAGGCGTGCCGGAATGCCGACTGTGAGGTGGCGGTCCGCCCGGGGGACCGGTTGCGGCTCGACCGGAAGACCGGCCTCGACGCGATCACGATCGCCTCACTCGACCGGGACGAGTTGCGGCTGCGTTTCGAAGCGGGCGCGGGCGCCTTCCGCGTCCAGGGCATGAACACCGACGTCAGTCAGGACTGCGTCAACGGCCGCTGCCGGACGGAGGGCGGCCTGACACTGGCCGTGGGACGGCCCGGCAGGATCGGCGACATCCGCTTCCGGCTCGCGAGCGTGGCGCCCGACCACGCGGTGTTGATCCTGTCGCCGGCGTGACCGGCTCTTCTGTGATGGAAGGTCAGGTTCAACGCCGCCGTCGAAGGGATGACCGGGTGCGCCATCACACGAGCCAGGCCACGGGCCGTACCGGATCCGCAGCCGCGAGACGAGCCGCGCCCGCCCGGGAGGAGGTGCCTGAGGCCCTGCGAGAGATCGCAGCCGCCTGGCGCTCCGTCGGATCCCGGATCACCAGTGGAACCAGTGAATGCGACGGCAGCTGCTGCACACGAAGCAGGTGGCGTCGCGGTTGGCCCAGTCGAGATTCATGAATGTCATGCCCGTGGTCTGGAGTTTCCACCGGCGGTGCTCGAACAATTCGTTCTCGCACGTGTCGCATTTCAGATTGCGGCCGTTGGGGAGCGTGACCGGTTGTGGTTCGTCCATCTTTCGATGCTAAATCGCGAATTGGTTTCCTGGTCCGCCACGTAAACCTGTCGCGACCGGAAGCGCGCCGAACGGCTCATGAGGCGTTGTTCCTGTGGCCCATCTGGAGCGCGGGCGGGGTCGCGTCGATGACGACGATCATTTCGTCCGCGTAGCCGTCGAGGTCGTCCAGCCGTATCCACTCCTCCCCGGCACGAATCTGGTGAAAGCGGAAAGTGCCGTTCGTCTCATTGGCGGCGGTGATGCACCGGACGGGTGGCCGATCGGGCAGGCGACGCGCGAGGGCGTGGACGGTGCCCGACAGGACGATGCCCTGCCTGAGCATGTGGATTTGATGATCACGACCGACCTGCGGGCGCCTGAGGTCGTCGATCGACACGACGACGTCCGGGTGGTCGTCGAGGTGCCGGCTGTTGGCGTCGCACTCGACGCCCGTGAGGTCAATGTGATCGTGAGGCGAGAGCTCGTGCGAGTATCCCGGTGCGAACAGGGCGCCGCTGCGGTCGCGTACGAGGCCGCCGCCGAGCAGCAGCCGCTGGAGATCGGCGGCGTCGACTCCCGCCAGTCCGAGGTCGTGCTGAGGAAACCCCAGAGCCTCGGCTGCGGCGTCGTTCATCCGGACGGTGATCACCACCGCAGGGTGCCCGTCGATGCGGGGAGGGTCAAGGCAAAGTGGATCTGGGCTACGGTGGCCGTCCGTGGACGTCTATGGTGCGATCGCCTCGTTCGCCGTCATCGTGGCGCTGCTCACGCTTACGCCCGGTCTGGACACGGCTCTGATCCTCCGTACCTCGCTGCTCGCCGGCAGGAGATCGGCCTGGGCCGTGGTGCTCGGCATCCAGGTCGGCACCCTGCTGTGGGGCCTGCTCACGGCCGCCGGACTGTCGGCTCTCCTGACCGCCTCCCACGTGGCGTACGAGGTGCTGCGGTGGGCGGGCGTCGCGTACCTGGTCTGGATGGGCGGCAGGATGCTCTGGCACAGCCGCACGAGCCGGGCGGACGACGCGGCGCCGCCCGGCCTGCCGGACGCGGGATGGGGACGGGCGTTCCGCCGGGGCCTGCTGACCAACCTGCTCAACCCGAAGGTGGGTGCCTTCTACGTGGCGGTGCTGCCGCAGTTCATGCCGCGAGGCGTGCCGCACGCGGTGATGGGCGTACTGCTGGCCGGCGTGCACGTGTGCGAGGCGCTGGTGTGGAGCGCCGTGCTCATCGGGTTCACCGGGATGGTGCGCGGCTGGCTGCGCAGGCCGTCGGTCAAGCGCGCCCTGGACCGGCTCACCGGCGTCATCGTCATCGGCTTCGGCCTGCGCCTGGCGGTCCAGCAGTCCTGAGCCGCCCGTCGTAGGGACCGATCCCGCAGACCTGGGGGACGGCGGTCATCGGGACCTCCTCGGTGAGGGCGCGGACCAGCAGGGCCTCGACTCCGCGCAGCATCGCCTCGGCGATGTCCCCGGGCAGGTAGGCGGTGTCCACGATGAGGCTGAGCTGCCCGGTGTGGGCGGCCGAGACCACCGTGAAGAACGCCTTGAACCGGACACCCGGCCAGGCGTTCGTGACGTACGTCCGGGTCTTCTCGGCGAGACGGGCCACGTCCTCGTCGGGACCGGCGGGAGGCAGACCCGGCCACGTGCCGATGGTCCGCCTGTCGTTGAAGAACGCGTCGAGGTCCGGCTCGCGGCCGCGGCGGCGGCCGATCTCCTCCCGCATGGCCTGCATCTCGAACGGGTCGTAGTGCGCGTTGCGGTACGCCGTGAGCGCCCCGCGGTGCGCGGCCCGGCAGGTGGCGGCGAAGTCCGTGGCGGGCAGGTCGAGCACGAAGAGGCCGTCCTGTTCCACGGTGCCGACCATGGTGCGGGTGCGCGCGTCGCGGCGGTTGCTGTGCACGAGCTGCATGACCGCACGCGGGCGGCCGCTCACCGTGGCCAGCACGGTGGCGCAGGCGGCGAGCAGCACGCTGGTCGTGCTCATCTTCCAGCGCTCCGCCAGCCTTTGCGCCGCGGTGGCGAGCGCCACCGACTCCATCCCGACCTCGATGAACCGGGGGTCCTCCGCCTCGCGCGGCGGATGGTCGAACACGTCCAGCGGTCCCTCCGCCAGCACGGAGTGCCAGTATCGGACGGACTTGGCCGAGCGGGCGGGGTACGGCTCCTCACGCTCCACGGCCGCCTGGTCCATCGGCTGCCACTCGGCGGGCGGCAGTTCCTCGCCGCGCAGCAGGGCCCTCCACTCCTGCGACAGTGTGTTCAGCGCCTGGAAGTCCACCGCCAGATGGGAGAAGGCGAACGCCAGCGCCGTCGGGCGGCCACCTTTGACGACGACGGCGCAGCGCAGCGGCAGTTCCCGGTCGTGGGCGAAGGCCGTCCGGCCCAGCTCGGCCGCGAGCCGCTCCGCGACCCGCAGCGCCCGTTCCTGTCCCGCCTCCACCACGTCCACGGTCAGCTCGCCGCCGCGTGCCACTCGCTGCACCGGTCCTTGGGGCGTGGCGGCGAAGGTCGTACGCAGGCTCTCGTGGCGTCCGAGCAGCACGCGCAGCGTGTCGAGGACGCTGCCGAGGTCACGCCTGCCGTACACGGGGAGCACCCACGGGCAGCTCAGGAACGTCTGGCTGTCGCCCATCAGGTGGACCGCCCGCCATATCAGCCGCTGTCCCCAGGTCAGGGGCGCCTGGCCGTCCCGCGTGCCGCCGAACGCCACCGTCAGCATGAGACCGTCGTCCTTCGGGGGGACGTGGCGCAGGCCACCAGGGCGGACAGGGTGCCGACGTCCTCGAAGGTGGCCAGCTCGTCGCCGAGGTCGGCCTCCACGCCGAAGGCGTCCTCGATCGCGTGGACGAGCCGGATCCGTGCCGGCCAAGTGAGTCCGAGCGCCGACAGGGAGTGGCCGGCTGCGAGCACCTCCTCTGCGCTGATCTCGCCGTCCGACACATCGGCGATCATCTGCGCCAGCCGGCGCGTGTACTCCTCCGCCGTCACGCTGCACCACCTCCGAAAGGTTTCGACACGATGCCCACTCCGTGATCGGCATAAGGCCGGTTTCCGGCTGCTCTCTAAGCCTCCGCGTAACGGAAGAATAGGCAACTGGAGCGGAAAGGCAACAGTGAAAACAGAAAGTCCCCTTCCGAAACTTTCGGGAGGGGGCGTCGTGAGGTCGCGGCTACCTCTTGTCCGGGACGACGATCGTGATCTTGTTGCGGAGGGTGATCTCGACCGTACCTCCCGTTCTCCCCGGTGTCCTCGTTCCCGGCAATCCTGAAGATCGATTGTCTGTCCGGCCTCGTACGATGTGGCCTATGACCGGCACGGTTTCACGCTCACGGCAGAGGGCCCGTTCGACTTCGGCGCCACGTTGCGCTTCGTCGAGGACTGGCCGGCCACCAGCGGGCTGCCCTCCGACGGGCGGGCGCTGCGCTTCGCCTACTGCGCCGAGTCCGACTGGCTGCCGATTGGCGTGACCGTGACCGCCGCGCCGGGCGGGGTCGCCGTCGCCACCACGCGGGCCGCGGGGCCGCGGATCCGGGACGAGGTGGCGCGCATCCTTTCCCTCGACGTGGACGGCTCCGGCTTCGCCGAGGCCGGCGAGGCCGACCCGGTGCTCGGCGAGCTCCAGCGCGGCAGTCCCGGGCTGCGCCCGCTGTGCTTCTGGAGCCCCTGGGAGGCGGCCTGCTGGGCGGTGATCGTGCAGCGTTCGTCGATGCTCATCGCCGCCCGGATCAAACAGCGCATCGCGGAGCGGTACGGCGCGAAGGTCGTCGTGGACGGGGAGACGTACGCCGCCTTCCCGCCACCGATGACGCTGCTACAGGCCGGCGGCCTCGGCCTGCCCGCGCAGAAGGAGGAGTGGCTGCGCGGGCTGGCGCGCGCGGCGCTCGACGGCGTGCTCACCACCGAGCACCTGCGCGCGCTCGGCCCCCAGGAGGCGCTGGCCGAGCTGCGCGCCCTCCCCGGCGTGGGGCCGTTCTCCGCCGGCCTGATCCTGATCCGCGGCGCGGGCGCGCCGGACGCGTTCCCGGGCAACGAACCACGCCTGTTCGCGATCCTGCGTGAGGCGTACGGCCTGCCGGAGGACGCTCCGCCTGCCGCATACCGGAAGGTGGCCGATGCGTGGCGGCCCTACCGCTCCTGGGCCTCCTTTCTGTTCCGGGCGTCGGGCTACGGCGTCATGGACGACGAGCGGCCGCCGAGCCGGTCAGCGCGAGGCCGCTGAACACGCGCCTGCGCGCCGTCAGGCGAATGCTTGTTCCCCGGAAAATGCGGGTCGGCGCCTCGTGGTTCCTGAGAAGACGATTAACGGGTCGGGGCGTCGTCTCATCGGATTTTCATGCGGGCTGAACATCGGATGAGACTTTCCCGTCCGGGCAGGTCCTGCCGCACTAAGACGGTCATCGTCCGCGTGTCCGTTCTGAACTGGCGTGATAAGAATTCCGTAAGCAGGGCGTCGTGGTCGTGCGGATATTTAAGGATCGTCTCGGCCGCGGAAAAGGCCGATACGTTCTTCGGTGAAGACGAAATCCGGTGCGGGCACCCTCTCTGTCCGTTGAAACCCGCGCCGGTGGTTCTCCCGAGGAGGAAGAAATGCGTGCAAAAGTGACCGCCGGGCTGCTGACCGCCACTGTCGGCGCCTGCGTGCTCGTCCCGACGGCGTCGGCCTTCGCGGCGACCGGAGAGCCGGGCGCACCGCGACCCGTGGCCACCACGACGCCCAAGCAGGACCCGAAGCAGGACCCCAAGCAGGCTCCGAAGCAGGACTCCAAGCAGGCTCCGAAGCAGGACTCCAAGCAGGCTCCGAAGCAGGACTCCAAGCAGGCTCCGAAGCAGGACTTCAAGCGGAATGACGGGCAGAAGGACACCCGCGCCGCGGCGGCCACCTCGCTGACCATCACCGCCTCGGCGGGCGAGGAGACGGCGAAGCGGTCCCGGTATGACCGGCGTGCCAAGCAGTTGGCGCTGTCGGGCTCGCTGACCTCCGGCCGGTCGGGTCTGGCCGCCCAGACCATCGCCGTCTACTTCCGCAAGACCGGCTCCACCCGCTACACGTACGTCACCTCGACGCGTACGGAGTCGCGCGGGCAGTACAGCGTGAAGGTGAACAACGGCGGCGCGGGCACCTGGAAGGCCGCCTTCGCCGGTACGTCGGCCAGGCAGCAGAGCTCGGCCACGGTGAACGTCGCCTGACATTCACGCCACGACTGGGGGCGCGTTTCCGCGGGAGCGGGAACGCGCCCCCTCTTTTCGGCTCCGCTCTTTTCGGCTCCGCTCTTCTCCGCTCCACACTTTTCGGTGGCGCGGCGGTCGCGTCCCGGAAGTGTTGGCCCGGCGGGCTACAACCAGCCCTTCTCCTGCGCGGCGCGTATGGCGGTGATCCGGTTGGTCGCGCCCAGCTTGGCCATGGCACTGGACAGGTAGTTGCGCACCGTGCCCTCGGTCAGGTGCAGCGCCGTGGCGATCTGCCGTACCGACGCGCCCTCGGCCGCCAGCGACAGCGCGTCGCGTTCGCGATCGGTGAGCGGGTTCTCCCCGGCCATCATCGCCGACACGGCCATCTCCGGGTCGAGGTACCGCCCCCCGGCGTGCACCTTGCGGATGGCGGTGGCCAGTTCGTCGGCCGAGGCGTCCTTGGGGATGAACCCGCGCACTCCGGCGGCGAGCGCCCGCCGCAGGTATCCCGGCCGCCCGAAGCTGCTCAAAATGATCACTGCCTGGCCCGGCAGTCCCTCGGCGGCGGTGAGCCCGTCCATGCCGGGCATCTCGATGTCCAGCACCACGACGTCGGGACGGTGCTCGCGTACGGCGGGGGCGACCTCGTCGCCCCGGCTCACCTGGGCGACGACCTCGAGGTCGGGCTCCAGCCCGAGCAGGGTGGCGATGGCGCCGCGGATGAGATGCTCGTCGTCGGCGAGCAGGACGCGGATCATCAGACCACCGCCTCGGTCAGGACATGCTCGTGGACGGCCGTGGGCACGACCGCCCGCAGGACGAATTCACCGGAGCCGGTCGGCTGGGCGGTCAGGCTACCGCCGGCGGCGGCGAGCCGCTCGCTCAGCCCGATGAGGCCGGTGCCGCCGTCGCCGGCGCTCTGGCCGCCCACCCCGTCGTTCACCATCTCCAGCACCGCCGTCGTTCCGGTCGTCCTCAGCGTGATGCGGGTCCGGGTGGCGGCGCTGTGCCGCAGCGTGTTGGTGGCGCCCTCCCTGACCACCCACGCCAGCAACGTGGCCGGCTCGCCGGACGGAAGCCGCCCGGGTGTCTCGAGAGCGCACCGGATGCCCGCCGCCTCCAGCACGGCGCGCACGCTGTCCAGCTCGGCGGACAGGTCGATGGCGCGGTAGCCCCGCACGGCCTCCCTGATCTCCCGCAGGGCGTCCTTGGCCAGCCCGCGCACGGCCGTCATCTCCTCGGACGCCTGCTCGGGGGCGGCCCGTACGAGCTTCACCGCCAGCTCGCTCTTCACCGCGATGGCGGACAGGCTGTGGCCGACGAGATCGTGCAGGTCCCGGGCGAAGCGGAGGCGTTCCTCTGTCACGGCGAGCTGGGCCTGCGCCTGCCTGCCCTCGTGCACCTGGACGATCAGCCGGTAGACCCACAGCCAGACCCGGTTGCTGTAGGGCAGCAGGGCCAGCATCAGCAGGTAAGAGGCGATCTGCCCCCGCTGTGCGCCGAAATCCGGAACCATCAGGAAGACGAGGGCGACGTAGACGGCGGCGTCGCCCGCTGTCAGCGCCACGGCGGCCCGGGCGCTCAGCCCGAGCACCGCCGCCGCGGCCCAGGTCACGGCCAGCATGCCCCAGCCGAACGCCAGTGCCCCCAACGCGTCCCCGGTCAGTTCCCGCAGGTAGATCCCCTCGAAGGCGATCAACACCAGGGCGAGCGCACCGGAGGCGACGACGTCGCGCTTCGCGGCCCGCCCGTCGACGACGGCGCCGACGACGCGAACGAACAGCCAGCTGAAGACCGAAAGGCCCACGACCTCGAGGACGAGACGACTCCAGCCGATCTCGCCCTCGTGCGCCTCCATCATGATCCGCATCACCGGCCCGAGCCAGGCGAACACCAGCTCCGCGGCCAAGGTCCAGAAGGTGATGCGACGCGCCCGCTTGATACCGGCGTTCATGGCCCAGACCTTACCTGTCAGCCCCGGCGCGGATCCCAGCGGAAGAACCTCCTGGCCAGCAGGGCGGCGACCACGATCCATGCGGCGAGGACGCCCAAGGAGGGCAGCGCGGCGCCCCAGCGCTCCAGGAGGCCGAGCGGCTCGTGACCGGTGCCGATGTAGTCCAGGCCGAGATAGGCGGTACGCATGATCTCCACGATGGGCGTCATCGGCAGGAACTCGGTCACGCCGCGCAGCGCCTGCGGCAGGATCTCCTGCGGCAGCATCACCGGCGAGCCGCCCACCAGGAGCAGCACGACCGGCAGCGTCGCGATCTGCGCCATCTCCCCGGTGGAGGACAGACCGGAGACGGCCATGGCGAGCAGCGAGAAGAAGGCCGCGCCGAGAAGCGCGCCGAGCAGCAGCAGCGGGATGTCGGCCGGCGCTCCGGTGCCCATGACCGCGGCCATGAACACGCAGAGGATCACCACCTGGCCGAGGTACACGACGGTCGCGCCGAGAGCGCTGCCGCCGAGGACGGCCGCCTTGGACGCCGGTCCGCCCAGCAGGCGCTTGAGCACCAGTTCCTCGCGGCGGGCGGTGTAGAAGCCCGCCAGGTTCATGAACGTCGCGAAGATCAGGATGAAGGCCATCATCCCGGTCATCAGATACCGCGACGCCGGGATGCCGGCGGTCCCTCCGCCGATGTTGTTGGACGCCAGCGCCCCGGCGATCAGCAGCGGCAGCAGTACGGCGTTCACCAGGGCCGTGCGGTTGCGGAAGATGAGGGTGAGGTCGACGCGGGCCAGCCGCGCCGCCTGTGCCAGCTCGGTCATGCGCTCTCCTTCACCACGGAGTGGAAGACGTCCTCGAGCGAGGCGGTCCGGACGGCGAGCCGTTCGAGCGTGACGCCGCGCTCGCCGGCCCAGGCGAACAGCGGAACCAGCGCGGTGTGGGCCCGCGTGGCCTGGTCGCCGCCGGTGATGGTGTACGAGACGACGGGCGTTCCGCCCGCCAGGGCGATGCCGGGAGCGTGGCCGCCGATCCGTGGAAGGGCGTCCAGGGGGATCTCCGGCGGCAGCCGGAAGGAGACGTGGTCGCCCTGCCTGCCGACGACCTCCTCCGGCGTTCCCTCGACCCGGATCTCGCCCTGGTGCATGATGGCGAGCCGGCTCGCGAGGTGCTCGGCCTCCTCCAGGTAGTGCGTGGTGAGCAGGACGGTGGTGCCCTCCTTCACCAGGCCGCGGATCAGGTCCCAGGTCGTCCGGCGCGCCTCGGGGTCCATGCCGGTCGTGGGCTCGTCCAGGAACAGCACCTCGGGACGGCCGATCACCGACAACGCCAGGTCGAGCCTGCGCTTCTGGCCGCCGGACAGTTGCCGGATCCTGACCTGTGCCTTGTCGGCCAGCCCGGCCATCTCCAGCGCCTCGCCCGCGGATCGGGGGTTCGCGTGCAGGTCGCGCCACAGTCCGATGGTCTCGGCCACCGTCAGGTCGGTCAGGAAGCCGTTGTCCTGCAGCATGATCCCGACCCGTGCGCGGAGTGCCCGGCGCTCGCGGTACGGATCCAGTCCCAGCACCTCGGCCGCGCCGGAGGTGGCGGGGCGGTAGCCCTCCAGGACCTCCATCGTCGTGGTCTTCCCGGCGCCGTTGGTGCCGAGCAGGGCGAACAGCTCACCCCGGCGGACGGACAACGAGATGCCCTTGACGGCCTCGTAGTCGCCGTACCTCTGCCGGAGCCCGGCCGCCGCGATCGCCACATCGAGGGCGACCGCCGTTCCCTTCACGTCCGTTGTCATGGCTCAAGGGTGGGTTTTCCACCGCTTCCCGATGTAGTCGCCGATGCCATGAGATCGACATGGACCGCGCGGATCACCCCGATGACAAATGTCAGAACGGCCGTACGGCTGATCGCGTCCGGCCTTGACCCTGACGCTGCAGGAGGCTCGACGATCAGGGCATGAGCCAGTTCGTCAGTCCCGTTCCCATGCCCGCGCTCGACGCGACCGCCCCCGAGATCTACCGGGCTTACTACGGCATGCCGATGTTCGTCACGATCCCGACCGGCGACCTCGCGGCGTCGAAGGACTTCTGGATCCGCGGGCTCGGGTTCGTCGACCTGTTCTCCGTACCGGGCCGGCTGACCCACCTGCGACGCTGGGCCTTCCAGGACGTCCTCCTCGTGCCCGCGGAACGAGTGGGCGAGGTCCCGGCGATGAGCGTCAGCTTCGCCTGCGTCCTCAGCCAGATCGACCAGGTCGCCGCCCGCTGCGAGGAGCTCGTGCCGGGATGCACCAGCGGTCCGCGGGAGATGCCGTGGAACTCCATCGAGCTGACGGTCGTCACGCCGGAGAACGCCCGGGTCGTGATGACGGCCGCTCAGCCGCTCGATCCGCACAGCGCCCGCGCGGACGGCCTGCGAGCGATCGGCATCGAGATCCCGCACGAGTGAGCAACCCGCCCGCCCGTCTCAGACCGTGGGCCTTCGGCGAGGTCGGCGATACTGAGCCGGTGACGAGCGACGCCCGCGAACGGGAACCCGCTCCCGCCGGGCCGGCCGGCTCCGACGGCCTCACCGTCGGCCGGGCCGCCGCGCTCGTCGGGGTCAGCGTGAAGACGCTGCACCACTGGGACGCGATCGGCCTCGTACGCCCGAGCGGGCGCACCTTGGCCGGATACCGGGTGTACTCGGGCGACGACGTCGCGCGGATCCACCGTGTCCTCGTCTACCGGGAGCTCGGGTTTCCGCTCGCCGAGATCGGCCGGATCCTCGACGACCCGGGTGCCGACGCGCGCGACCATCTGCGCCGGCAGCGGTCGCTGCTCGTCGAGCGCATCTCCCGCCTGCGGAAGATGGTCCGCGCGGTCGACCGCATGCTGGGAGCGTCGAGCACCGGCATGCGGCTGACCCCGGAGGAGCAGGTCGAGATCTTCGGCGACGACTGGCGGCCCGCCTGGGTCGACGAGGCGGAGGACCGCTGGGGCGACAGCGCCCAGTGGACGCAGTACGCCGAGCGGGCCGGCGAGATGACGCCGGACGACTGGAAGAGGGTCGCGGCCGAGACAGCCGCCCTCAACGCCGACTTCGCCGCCGCGAAGCGCGCCGGCGTCACCCCCGGATCCGCCGGCGCGAACGCCCTCGCGGAGCGGCACCGCGCGTTGATGTCGACCTACTTCGACTGCACGCACTCGATGCACGCGTGCATCGGGCGCATGTTCGCCGCCGATTCCGGGTTCGCCGGCCACTACGACAAGGTCGCGCCGGGCCTGGCCGTCTGGCTGCGCGACACGATCTGCGCGAATGCCGAGGCCCACGGCGTCGACCCTGAGACGGCGACCTGGGAGTGAAGGGAGGATGGTGGCGGAGAGTGGCGATGTGAATCCGGTCCGTATGTGCAAACCCCCGTCCTCGCCTGTGCGTTCGGTCTAGCCTGAGGCTCCGGACCCCGTCGGCACCGAGCGCTTTCCTGGGACGGCCATGGAGGTGGGGTTGGACGACTCGACGAACGACACTTTTCCCACGCAGCCCGAGCTGAGTCGGCTGCTGCCCCGGTATCGGCTGATCCGCCGGCTCTCCCGGACGTCCATGAGCGAGGTGTACCTGGCGGAGGAGCTGGACCTCGGCAACCGCAGGGTGGCGCTGAAGGTCCTCAACCCGACGCTGTGCGGCGAGCCGAGCTTCCGCAAGCGTTTCACCCGCGAGGTGCGCATCGCCGCGCGGCTCGGTCACCCCAACGTCATCCCGGTCTATCAGTCGGGCGAGGCGGGCCCCCTGCTCTACCTGGTCATGCCGTACGTCGACGGCACCGACCTGGCCGCGCTCCTGCGTGACGAGGGCCACCTCGACCTGGGCAGGACCACGCGCGTCATCCGCCAGGTCGCCGCCGCCCTGGACGCGGCCCACCGCGGGGGGCTGGTGCACCGGGATGTCAAGCCGCACAACATGTTGGTCGACCGCGACTCCGGACACGTGTACCTATGCGACTTCGGCATGGCCAAGCACGTGGCGGACGAGACGCTGTCGTCGGCCGGGCAGTTCATCGGCACGGTCGACTACGCCTCGCCCGAGCAGATCCAGTGCCGCAAAGTCGATCAACGCACCGACGTGTACTCCCTCGGCTGTGTCCTCTATCAGTGCCTGACCGGGCGCAAGCCGTTCGCCGGGCAGGACCTCGCCGCGGTGGTGTGGGCCCACCTGAACGCACCGCCGCCGCGGGTGACGGACCTGCGCCCGGACCTGGACCGACGGATCGACGAGATCGTGGCCACCGCCCTGGCGAAGTCGCCGCGCGACCGCTACGCCGGGTGCGGCGAGCTGGCCGACAGGCTCGCCGAGATATCCGCCGGCGCGGCGCCGGCGCCGCGCCTTTCGCTCCGGCTGCCAAGGCTCCGGCGGCTCACGCAGAGCCGCCGGTGGCGCGTCCCGGCGATGCTGGCGACGGCGGCGCTGTTCGTCAGCATCGGCATGATCAGGTATGCGGCGAGGGGGGAGGACCTCGATCCGGCCGCGCTGGCCCGCGTCCCGGCGTCGCTGAGGGCGGGCTGCGTCCGCGTCGGTACAAGTGACAGGTTCCCCGGCGCGGCCATCTCACTGAGCTGCCGTGACGCCTTCGGCAAGGAGGCGTTGTTCGGCCTGTTCGACACGACGGCCGGCATGGATGAGGCGTACGGCGCCGCCGTACGCGAGGCCGGCATCGCACGGGGCAGCGGGGACTGCGTCTCGGGTGACACCGGCGAGCACCGTTACCCCGGCGCAGGACCGGCGAAGGGGCGGGTCCTGTGCCGGACGGCGCACGACACCATGTCCCTGGTCTGGACCGACACCTCGGCGAGGACCGTGGCGCGCGCCGGCATGCCGAAGGGCGCCGAGCCGGGTCTGCCCCGCACGTGGGCCGCCTGGCTCGGTGAGCCCCTGTTCCCGACCGGGGACGAGCGGTCGCTCATCGACGAGATGGAGGCGAAGGGCTGCAAACGGGCCGAGCCCGGTGACCTGGACAGGTATCCGGAGGCGGTGGCCGGGGTCGAGTGCGACCCGGGCGGCGGCGTCACCACGGTCTCCTACTATCGCTTCAACGACCTGGCCGCACTACAGCGCGCCTACAGCGAGCGCGCGGGCAGGATCCGGGCGCCGTACGGCATCTACTGCGGCGACAAACCGTCCGGGTTCCTGGGCAGTGGCCGATACGACCACAAGAGCGTGGAGATCGGCAGTGTGCTGTGCCATCCGGAGACGGGTGGCGGGTTCGCCGTCGAGTGGAGCATCGAACCGTTTCTCATCATGGGCCGGGCGCTTGGCACGGACTCCGGCAAGCTGGCCGACTGGTGGAGCGCGTCCGGCACCCCCTCCGCCGACAAGGTGTCGCAGGCCATCAACGCGCAGGCGCGACCCGCGTTCCCCACGGCCGCCGAGCAGGCCCTGCTACGGCACATCCCGGTCGCGTCACGGGTCAACTGCGTACGCCCACCGCAGAAACAGATAGCGACCAACGTGCACGACACGTCGATCGTCGGCGTGGTATGCGGCCCCACCCGGGGCGCCGGCATCGTCTTCTACTACCAGTTCCCCGACGGGGCGTCGATGCGGAAGAACTACGGGGTCGACACCCCGCAGAGAGACACGCCCTGCGTCACGCTCCCGAAGGACTTCACCGCGGAAGGCGTATATGTCATCGACGGCAAGCCCGCGGGTCGGCTCGCGTGCAACGGGAATGGCGATTCGCCCTACCTCGTCTGGACCGACGAGCGGCTGCACATCCAGGCGTTCGCCTTCGCCGGCCAGGATCCCAGGACCCTGATCGACTGGTGGCGCAAGGAGTCGGGACCGATCTAGAAGCGTCACCGGCTTGTCTCATCCGGTGAGCTGGCGGGTGATGGACGGGTCGGTGATGGCGGTGTCGTCGGCGAGCAGGAACGCCTTGGACAGGATGACCGACAACATGCCTCCGTCCTCCTCGAAGGGCAGGAAGACCCGGTCGCCGGCGCCGCGGGGGACGATGCACAGGTAGGCGTCGTTGGGTTCCATCAGGATGTTGCCCGACCCCAGGTGGATCTTGTAGGTCCGCAGGTCCCCGCGCACGCGCAGGAACCGGTCGGTCAGCTCAGCCCGGTCGGCGATCCTCAACCGGGGCAGGAGACGGGCCAGCGCGTCGCGCCGGGTGCGGGCGGTCTCGGTCAGATCGCCGAAGCCGTAGGACTGCCAGTAGTCGCCGTGCCCCTCGGGGTCGAGGCCGGTGGAGGTGACACCGACGGCCAGATCGGCGTCGCGCAGCGCCTCCGACAGAGACAGCGGGTCGACCTGGGCCAGCGGGACCGCCGCCCCGCGGTCGTCGGTGATACGGAGATCCCCGCTGACGCAGATGGAGACGTGGCCGAAGTCGTCCCGCTCCGCGGACTCCAGGTCCAGGGAGAACTCCCAGTGCGCGGCGAGCCCACCGGGCAGTTTCTTGGTGGCGTCCGCCTGGTCGGAGCCGTACTCCCAGCCCCAGTGGCCCAGGGACATGCCGGTCCAGCCGCGCTCGGTCAGCAGGGCTTTGGCCTGGCCGTAGCGGAGCAGATGACCGGCGAAGCGGCGCGAGTGGTCGAAGGTCCGCTCTTCGGCCGGAGTGAGCAGGTAGACCTCACGGAAGGCCTGCTTGAACGGCTGGCGCAATCCTGTCTCCATCAGGTGGTCGCGCCAGGCGCGGACCTCGTCCACGCCGTGCGAGATGGGGTGCCAGAGGCGAACCGGCGTGTCGGGACGGGGTTGTATCCGGCGTCCCGCCGGGTCGGTCAGCTCCCAGACACCGTCCACCTGGACGGGAAGCCCCGCTGGTCCCTGGAGGATCTCCCAGATCAGGGATCTGCCGTAGGGACCGGTGACCGGATGGTCGAGGTAGAACGCGCACACCTCGTGCCAGCGCCACAGGCGTTCGGTGGTCAGCGCCCGCTCGATGCGGAAGCGTTCGGCGGACAGCGCCTTCTTCAGTTCCTTGGCGGTGGCCCTGAGCTCGGCCAGCAGTTCCTTGTGCTCCTCGCGGACGGCCTTGGGGATCGTCTTGCGTATCGTGCCGCGCGGGTCGACGAAGTTCACGGCTCCGTCGACGCTCAGCCGCAGGCCGTGCTCGGTGCGGGTGCCGTCGGAGCCCAGGCCGAAGGTCGGCACGGTGCGCTCCAGCAACTGCTCTGCGGACAGGCCGGTCTGCGCGGCCACCGTGTTCAGGGTCGCCGTCACCGCGGCCAGGATGGTCTTCTTGCGGACCTTGGCCTGCACCCGGGCCAGCTGGCCGACCACTTCCAGGCCGCCGCGCCGGGCCAGCACCCCGATCGCGGCGTTGGCCAGCCGTTCGCTGCGGGCGTTGGGCCCCGACCCGCCGATCCCGGTGCCGGCGGCCACGGCGACATCCCCCAGCAGCGCCGTCACCCAGGGCTCGTCGATCAGCTCGCAGGTCCACACCATGCCCCGCAGCGGTACGGCGGTGCGCTCGTGCAGGTAGACGACCTCGGTCCACTCGTAGTCGTCGCGCCGGTGCCGGATGACGCGCTCACGATAGGCAGGCACACGGCCGAGCACCTCCCTGATCAGGGCGGTGGCCTCCGGCGTCAGCAGAGCCGCGGCCCGGTTGAGCCAGGCGGCGGTCGGCTTGGCGGAGGTCGCGGTGGTCCAGTGCCGCAACAGGGGAAGGACGTCCGCGGCGCCGAGGCGATCGGCGTACTCCTCACGGAGCAGCACGGCGAACTCGTCGTG
Organism: Microbispora sp. NPDC046933; assembly: GCF_040644635.1. Lineage (NCBI taxonomy): Bacteria > Bacillati > Actinomycetota > Actinomycetes > Streptosporangiales > Streptosporangiaceae > Microbispora > Microbispora sp. NPDC046933. The sequence goes on from NZ_JBEYWW010000033.1 coordinate 17,084, forward strand.
GGTGGTGAGGAGGGTCCTCGTCGCGGTGGCGGCATCGCCGGCCGAATGCTCGATCAGCACGTTGTCGAGGAAGCGTTTGGCGGACCATTTCGCCGTCCACTTGTGCTCGCTCAGTTCGGCGTGTGCCCGGCGGAGATGCTCCAGGTACGGCTCACGCTCGGCGGCGGTCAGCCGCTTGAGGGCGGCGACGGGGACCATGAACAGCTCCTCACGCTGCTGCCCGTTGCCCAGCGGGGTGGCGGCCGTCCGCCAGAGCAGGTCGATCTCCGCCGGAGTCCAGCCGAGTTTGCGGCGGGCGACCGCCGGTGGGACGGTCGTCAGGATCCAGCAGTATCCGGGCCCGTTCTGCCGCTGCCAGAGGATGTGCATGCGCAGTTGTGCCCAGATGCCCATGGCCCGCCACTCGGCGTCGCCCCACTCCTGGGCCAGCTTCCCCATGGGAGTGTCGGCCAGCGCCGGCCGCGGCCACGCGTAGCCGTACGTGTAGACCGCGTCCAACTGCGCGAAGACGTCGAGAGCGCTCTGGTCCAGGCCGTCCAGCCAGGCACGGTGCTCGGCGGGGAGTTCGTCGGCGACACCCATGTCAGCCTCCGACCAGGGGGACGAGCTTGACGAACGACACGACCGGGGCGACGGTCAGGTCGATCTCGGTGTCCAGGTCCTCGATCTGCCGGTCGCCCACCAGCAGCAGGAACCCGTTGCGAGCGAAGGCGGCTTCGGCGGCGTCGGCCTGCTTCTCCCAGTCGAGCCTGCGGGCGGTGCGCATCCGGTAGCCGTTCAGCTCGGCCTCGGCGTCGGTGGGTTTGACCAGGCCGCGGAAGTGGTGGGAGGGGGCGGCGTTGTAGCGGGCCACCTCCTCGCGCACGCGCAGCCGCACCAGCTCTCGGGCCGAGATGCGCTCGGGCAGGTCGGGCAGGGTGAATTCCTCCAATGCCCGTCCCGTCGCGGTCTCGTCGCGAAAGGTGACCAGCGCCATCGGTACATCCCTTGATCGTCGGGGGGTGACAGCGACATCTATAGCAACCCACTCCGACAGAAACGCGTGCCGCAGGTGCGTCGGCCCGGAGTCCGCGGAGCGGGAGTGAGCGCGACGTCGAGGTGTCCGGCGAGGCAGGCGGCGCCAGCCGAGCGATCGCCCGATCCGGGCCACCATCCTGCTCAACGGGCCGCCGGTGAGCACCACCGGGCACCGGCGCCTCGTACGGACGTTTCTCGCCGCCGCGCAGACCGGCGACCTCGCCGAACTGGAAGAACTGCTCGCCGTCGGCCTCGCCCGCGAGGCCGTCCGGCCGGATGTCCGGTCCCGTTCGCCGGCTTGCGACCGGGGTGGGCTGCGTTCCGCGCGCGGTCCTCGTGAACAGCCTGCACGCCGAGGTTCCTCTCCAGCGCGGGTGATGCGACTGGTCGAACTGCGGTCGTCGAGGACGGTCCTCACCTCTCGGCCGGCGACCCGAGGCCGGCAGTCCCGGCGCCGGTGATCTGGCTGAGCTGGAAATCGGCTGCCTGGCGGGTGAACAGGCGGGCGTACTCGCCGCCGAGGGCCATCAGCTCGTCATGGGTGCCCTGCTCGGCTACACGGCCGTCGGCGAGGACGACGATGTGGTCCGCGCCGCGCACCGTGTTGAGACGGTGCGAGATGAGAAGGCTCGTACGGCCGCTGCGGTAGTCGCGGAGCCGCCGGTGGACGGCGTACTCGGCCTCGGGGTCGAGTCCCGAGCTGGGCTCGTCGAGGATGAGCAGGTCGGCGGTGTCCGTGCGGAGGAGGGCGCGGGCGAGGGCGACGCGCTGCCACTGCCCGCCCGACAGGAGCACGCCCTGGCCGGGGTCCTCGTCCTCGGCGGCGAAGAACCGCGACAGGATGGTGTCGTAGCCGCGGGGGAGGCTCACCAGCCTGTCGTGGACGTCCGCCCGGCGGGCCGCCTCGTGGATCCGCTCCGGCCTGCCGAGGGCGCCGAGGTCGCCGACCGCGACGTTCTCGGCCGCGGTGAGGTCGTAGGCCATGTAGTCCTGGAACACGGCTCCGATCCGGCGGCGCAGCTCGTCCACGCGCAGTTCGCGCAGGTCGGCGCCGTCCCAGCGGACGCTGCCGCGCTCGGGGTCGTACAGGCGGCACAGGAGCTTGACGACGGTGCTCTTGCCCGCGCCGTTCAGGCCGACCAGGGCCACGCTCCGCCCGTACGGGATGGTCAGGTTCAGGCCGCGCAGCACGTACGGATGGTCGGCGTCGTACCGGAACCACACGTCGCGGAGTTCGATGCCGTGCCGTAGCGGTGGCACGTCGCCGCCGGTGGCGGGTTCCGGCAGGTCGGGTCCGATGGTGACGACGTGGGCGTAGTGGCCGGCCAGGACGAGTGCCTCGTTCAGGTGGGCCAGCTGGATCACCACGCCGGAGAGGGAGGACTGCGTGCCTGCCACAGCGGCGGTGAGGATGGCCAGGTCGCCGATGCCGGCCTCGCCCGCCGCTATCCGGGAGACCATCATGATCAGTGCGGCGCCCGCGATGACCGTGCTGAGGGCGGTGAGCGCACCGTTGTAGCGGATGGCGGTCATGTCCACCCGGCGTTCCGCCCGCTGCTCGGCGGTCAGCTCGCCCAGCATGCGCCGCCGCAGGAAGCCTCCGATGCCGAACAGCCGGATCTCCTTGGCGGCCTGATGGTCGAGCAGCAGCGTCTGGTAGAACATCCGGCGACGTTCCGCGGGGGCTATCTCCATCCGGAGGTACGCGCGGTGGCGGCCGAGCCTGAGCTGGACGACCAGTTCGGGCACGGCGGCCGCGGCCACGACGGCGGCGAGGAGCGGGCTGAGCGTGGCGAGCGCGCCCAGGAGCCCGGTGATGGTGATACCGCCGCGTGCCGCTCCGAGCGCCGACTCGGCGACGAGCTGCGGGGCGGTCTGGGCGGACTGCTGGGCCAGCTGGAGCCGGTTGTGGAAATCCGGGTTCTCCAGCCTGGTCAGTCCCTGCATCCGGCACACCGCGGTGAACAGTTCGTCGCTGGTGCGCCACGCGATACGGCGCTGCTGCTCCCGCTGGACCCACCCGGACAGGTGGGGCAGCAGCGCGGTCAGGGCTCCGAGGACGGCCATCGCGGCGGCGAGCGGCGTCGTCGAGGGGCCCGGCCCGGCGGTCAGGCGATCGATCAGGAGTTTGGTCAGCCACGTGATCGCGACGGGGGCCGCGCCGTTCAGGACCGCCATGGCGAGCTGGGACAGGGCGAGCACCGGTCCGGCGCGCCAGACGAGCGCCAGGGTGAGCCGTAGCGGCCCGAGTCGTGACCTCACGCCGGTCAGGCGTGGGACGGCGCGGCCAGTAGCCGCTCCGGCTCATGGCCGCTGGCGGTGACGGTGGCGTCCGGGCCGATCAGGAAGAACCAAGGGAAGGCCGTGATGGCGAACGCGCCCACCATGGCGCCGCTTTCGTTCTCCACGACCACGTTCACGTCGTCCGTGAGCGCGGTGAACAGGTCCGTGGGGTCCTCCTGCCCAGCGACGATCACCGCCAGGGCCCGTACGCCGTCGGCCTCGGCATCACGGGCGGTCGCGGCGAAGACGGGTGCCTTCGGCAGGCAGTGCCGGCAGTCGGTGCTGAAGAACCCGATCAGGGTGCGCTCGCCCGCGAAGTCGTCCGCGGTGACCTTCGTGTTCGCCGCTGTGAGCGCGGAGAAGGCGGGGACTTCGGAGCCGACGGGAAGGCTGGGGTTCTGGGGATGTCCCCAGTCGGGGCGCGACTCCCCGGACGGCTTTCGCAGTCTCCTGATGACCGCGCCGGTCAGGAGCAGGTTCAGCAGTACGAGCCCGCCGAGGAGGATGACGGCGGCGACCAGGACGGTCATGGGCGTTCCCTTCGGTGTGGGGGTCGACCTGGCATCGGGAGTCGGTCCGCTCCGGGTTGGCGGAAGAGGTCGGCCAGGTCGTCGAGGAGGACGACGGCGCCGGTGGCGACGGATGCCCCGAGCAGGCAGAGTGCGGCGGCGGGCAGCGTGACAGGCGCGCCGCCCGCCGTGGATGTCATGGCGGCCCCGGCCACCGCGCACACGACGAGTACGGCGTTGCGCGCCACGTGCCGGCGGCTGATCGGCTGGTCCGATCCGCCGAGGCATCGGCACGGTTCAGCCGTTCCCCGCCGCAGTGCCACCAGCAGGACGACGGCGAACGCGAGGAGCAGGCCTCCCGCGAGCAGGAGGCCCGCCCTGCCGTCGCCGTCGAGGCCGGGCGCCGCCAGCATGACGACGGTCCCGGCCTCGACGGCGACGACGACGGCGGCGGCGGGCGTCCCGAGAGTCGCGGGAAGGCCGCCGAGCCGCCGTGCCGCCATGGTGAACTCGCCGAAAGCCTGCCTCGTCCGCAGCTTCGTGAGCACGGAGACCAGGAAGACCCCCATCAGCACGAGCCGGAGAGTCAGCACGGCGTAGACCATGGGATCTGCTACCTCACGTCAGCAGTAACCGACGTAGTACCAGGTGCCGCAGTCCGAACGGACGTACTTCAGGCAGATGGAGCCGGTGGGGTTCGGGTAGCAATGCTTCTCGTGGTGGCACGCGTAACCGGGCGGGCCGTAAACGTTCCCCACGTAGTAACACGTGTCGGCCCGGGCTTCGGCGCCGGGGAGGAGCCTTCCGAGCAGCCGGTCTCCCAGGCGGTTCAGGGTGCGGATCATACTTTCTCCCTTCACGGGGGTTCGGGCGTTGGGGTAGCCCGGTTCGTCAGGATGCTCCGCGCGACCTTCGCCGCGGTTGCGCACGGTTGCGCGATATGCCGCAGGCGTCGCGCTACCGCGGCGCAACCCGGGTCCATCACAATCGCGAACGGCTGACCAGGCCGAAAGGGTGACAATGCACCATGTTGTGATTTCGCTGCTCTCGCTGGCCGCGGTCGCCGTGGCGGTCGCGGCCCGGCGACGCTTCGTCGTGGTACGGGTGGCCGGGACGAGCATGGTTCCGACGTACCAGCCGGGAGATCGGGTGCTCATACGGCGCGGCGGGCGGGCGGTCCTGCGGCGCGGCCAGGTGGTGGTCTTCCGGCGCCCGCAGCCGGACGGTACGGGCTCTTCGGGACGCGCGTCCGGACTGCGCGGGACGGAGTTGCTGATCAAGCGGGTCGCCGCGACGCCGGGCGACAGGGTGCCCGACCAGGTCGCGCCGGGCGTGCACGCCGCGCCGGGCGACGTGGTCCCGGCCGGCCGGCTGGTGGTCCTCGGCGACGGACCTGCCAGCCGGGACTCGCGCCACTGGGGCTACCTGCCGGTGAGCGAGGTGCTGGGCGTCGTCATCCGCAGGTTGTCGTGATCGGTCGAGGCCCGTCCGCGCCGCCCGCCACGGCGATCTCGGCGATCTCGGCGGCCTCGGCGGTGTTGCCGAGCCGCTGGAACAGCCGGTGAGCCGCCGCCCAGGACCGCGTGGCCGCCTCCCGGTCGCCGCGGTCGTGCTGGGCGCGGCCGAGGGACTTGAGCGCGAGCGCCTGCTCGTGGAGGTCGTGCAGCCCGCGCGCCATGCGCACCGCCTCGTCGAGCGTGCGTACCGCCTGGTCCGCCCGGCCGCCGTGACGGTAGGACTCGCCCAGGATGCGGAGCCCGACGGCCCGTCCCGACGGGACCGCGTACTCGTCGAACACGGCCAGCGCCTGCTCGATCAGCTTCGCCGGGTCCCGGCGCCCGAACCGCAGGGACAGATCGCCGATGGCGAGCAGGAGGTACGCCTCGAGCAGTCGCTCGCTCCGCCGCCGGCACATCTGCAGGCCCTCCCAGAGCCGATGGGGAATGCGCGTCAACGTGGTGTCGTCGCGGCAGGCGGCGGCCATCTCCCACAGGGCGAGGGTCCTGGCCACGAGGCTGTTCCCGCGGATCGCCAGGCGGAGCGCGCGCTCCGCGCAGGCGCCCGCGTCCTCGTGGAGCCCCTGCTCCCGGTCCGTCACGGCGCGGACGTACCAGAGACGACTGAGAGCGAGCTCGTAGCCGATCTCCTCGGCCACGGCCATGGCCTCGTCCGCCACCGCACGGGCCTGGCCGGAGTCGCCCGCGCGGTGCAGCGCGAACGCCCGCAGGCACAGCAGGTCGACCGCGCCGTGCCGTTCCCCCGCCGCGAGGAGCGCCGAGAGTGCCGCCTCGATCGCCTCCGGGACGACGCGGCGCCACGGCTCCACGCCCATCATGCGGAGGTGGCCGAGGCCGCGCGTCATCACCGCCTCGCCCCACCGGTTGCCGCCCATCGCGCACGCCCGCAGCGCCAGCTCATGCGAGGACGACCAGTCCCGGTAGTGGCCGCGGAAGGCGTAGTAGCCGGCCGCGCGGGCGGACAGCTCCCAGGCCAGCTCGTCCAGACCGAGCCGGCACGCCTGCGTCACTCCCGCCAGCAGGGTCTGCCGCTCGCTGTCGAACCAGGCCGGCGGATCGCCCACCAGGGCCCTGGTGGTGGCGGGGTCGGCGTACCAGCGAGGGGCCGCGCCACGGATGACGGAGGCCACCTGCTCCGGCAGGCCGCTTTCCGCCGCCTCCGCCAGCGCGAGCAGCGCGCCGAGAACGCGGCTGATCGCCTTGTGCCGTTCGCCGGCGGTCTCCTCCACCTCGGCGCGTTCCCGCGCGTAGAGCCGTACGAGATCCTGGAGACGGTAGCGGAACTGCCCGTTCCCGTCGCTGCCCTCGCAGCTCAGGAGCTGGGCGTCGACGAGCAGATCGGCGTACGTCTCGGCTTCGCGCACCGTCACGTCGAGGGCAGCCGCGAGCATCCAGGCGGCGAAGGAGGGGAGGTCGAGCAGGCCGAGCATCCGCAGCGCCCGCCGGCCGGTCTCGTCGAGACTGTCGTAGTCGGCGGCCAGCCCCGCCCGGACCGACAGGTCGCCGACGGCGAGCTCGTCCAGACGCCGCCGCTCCGCCCGCAGGCGATCCGCCAGGTGTTCGAGGTGCCAGTGCTCGCGCAGCGCCAGCTTCGCCCCGGCTATCCGTATCGCCAGGGGCAGGTGACCGCAGAGCCGGACGATCTCGGCCGTGACCGGGGGCCGCGCCGCCACCCGATCCGGCCCGGCGATCCGCCCCAGCAGCTCCGACGCGCAGGCGGGGTCGAGCGGGCCGAGGCGTACGGAGCGGGCGCTCACCCCGGCGACCCCGCGCCTGCTCGTCACCAGTACGGCGCAGCCGGAACCGCCCGGCAGGAGCGGCCTGACCTGCTCCTCGCCCGCGGCGTCGTCCAGCACGACCAGCACGCGGCGATCGGCCAGGAGGGTACGGAACAGCTTCCCGCGATCCTCGGCCCCGTCCGGCACCGCCCGCGCGTCCACCCCGAGGGCGATCAGGAACCGTGCCAGCGCCTCGGCCGGGTCGGTCGGCCACCGGGAGGTCCCGCGCAGGTCGATGTGGAGCCGGCCGTCGGTGAACGTCTCCCGCAGGCGGTGGGCGACGTGGACCGCGAGCGTCGTCTTGCCGGTGCCCGCCCCGCCGTACACCGCTACGACCGGCGTCGCGGAGGAGTGCCCGTCCGCGCCGGTGAGCCACAACCGCAGTGACTCCGCCATGTCCTGCCGTCCGGTGAAATCCGCGATGTCCGGTGGCAGATGGCACGGCACGGTCGTCGCGGGCCCCGTCCACCCCTCACCCGCCCGGCCCTCCGCGTCGTTCCCGGGGTCGTTCCGGGGGTCGTTCCCGGGGTCGTTCCGGGGGTCGTTCCCGGGGTCGTTCGCCGGGTCGTTCGCGGGGTCGTGACCGGCGGTGTTCCGGGCTTCGAGGTACGCGGCGCGCCCGTCCGCGCAGGCCGTCCCCTCCGGGCCGAGGATCTCGTCGACGAACGGGCCGGTCGCCTCATCCCGCAGGATCGCCTCGTGAACCCGCCGCAGCAGGCGGCCGGGTTCCACGCCGAGCTCCTCGCCGAGCACGGTCCGCGTCCGCTGGTAGACCCGTAACGCCTCGACCTGCCGCCCGGCCCGGCTCAGGGCCAGCATCAGGCAGGCGTGCAGGCGCTCCCGGTACGGATGCAGCCCGGCCATCTCGGTCAGGCCGGGGACCAGCTCCGCGTGGCGGCCACGGGCCAGGTCGACGACGGCCAGCTCCTCGCAGGTCAACAGCCGCTCCTCCTCAAGCCGCCGGGCCTCGTCGGCCACCAGCGTCACGTCCCCGATGTCGGCGTAGGCGGGCCCCCGCCACAGGCCGAGCGCGCGCTCGAACAGCATGCCCGCCTGCGCCAGATCCGCGTTCCTCCTGGCGGCCCGCCCCGCCGCCGTGAGCTCCTGGAAGCGCAGCGCGTCCAGCTCCGGCGGCAGTACGGTGGCGGCGTAGCCGCCGATGCCGTGGACGACGCGGTCGCGCTCGCCCATCGCCTGCCTCAGCCGCAGCACGTAGATCTGGAGGGTCTTGTTCGCGCTGCGCGGCGGCGTGTCCCCCCACAGGGCCTCGATCAGCGCCGGCACCGCCACCGGCCTGCCCGGCGTACAGAGCAAGGCCGCCAGCAGGCGTCGCAGCATCGCCGCGCCCAGCGGGACGGGCACCCCGTCGCGGCTCACCCGCAGCGGCCCGAGAACGTCGAACTCGAACACCGTCACCCCTCGCGAGGCCGGTCACCGTGGCGAGCCTTCGATCAGCCGAGGTGCCCGCCGACTCCCCTCCCCGGCCATGCCCTGCCCCGGCGACCCCGTCGCATGGTCACCTTCTCTTCGCGTGAGTGTGCGGGCTCGCCGAGCATCGAGGACGCCGGTATATGCGAGGTATAGGCCCTGGTGGGCCGGCCTGGGAACCCACGGAGGGGTGTCGTCCTGCGGGCTCGACGTGGCCGCACCCCAGGGATCGAGCCCCTGGCATGGCGAGACGACGTGCCGGACGAACTCACCGCACCGGCCGGGCAGCCTTGTTCGGCCACGGAACCACTGGAGTGGAGAGGGAGGGATCTGGCCGAGGGGACGGTGTCCCTGGGGTTCGGTTTCCCGAACCGCCAGGTGACGACGCGCTCGACGGCCTACTCGTGCAGGTGTGCGGCGTGGATCTGGAGAGCGAGCGGCTGCCATGTCAGAGCGTCTTTTCACTTGGTGAGGAGCGCTACGGCATCAGGGGCGAGACGGCCGAGGGTTCCATCGGGGCGCAGGAGGTTGTGACACCCGTCAAGCTCGACGTATGCCTCCAAGTAGTAGCCGGAGCTCAGCGCTGCGAACCGGGTGTGGTCGCTCGGGCAGTCGCTTGCCGGTGCGGCATCCAGGGCGCCGAGCAGGGTGCGCAGTTTGCGGCCCTGGAGGATGTACGAATATTCGAGCCTTCCCTTGACCGAGTTCCAGGTCTGGGCCGTGTCCGGGGTCTTCTTCGCGAGGCGGAAGACGCATACCCGTAGACCCTGCGGTGGAGGGTTCCAGATTTGGTGGGCGGCTCCTGGCCGTCCCATGCGGCGAAGAACGTCGGGGTATTCGTCGCCGCAGCCGGCCCGGAAGGCCTTTTCGCTCTCGACTCTCCGAATGGGTATCTGTTCGTCGACGTGGTACGGCAGGCTGCGAATGGCGGCCAGAGCGGAGGGGAACGGCTTTCCGCATACGCCGGTGGGCACGTTGGGTAGCACCGCCCTGCCGGAGGAGTCGACCACGACGAAGTAGTCGACCTTGATGCCCACGTCCAGGCAGTCCTGACCGAATAACGACCTCTCGGATGGGCGGCGTAGCTCGGTCATCAGCTCGGTTGCGGGGCCGTCGGCGTGCTCTTGGATCACGACCTCCCAGCGCCCCTTGCCGGGCAGGTAGCGGAACTCCCAACGGCAGCGGGTGATTCTGACCGGGATGAAGCCGTCGGGGAGCGGCTGGCGTGATGCGGCCGGCAGGTTCGGGTCCGACCTCTTCGGGCACGAAGCGGTGACAACGTGGTCCAACTGCATGGTCCTGTTTTCCTGGCGGTCGCATCCGCTGAGAGCGACGACAGCGAACAGGGCGAGAACTACCCGGAAAGATCGCACTCCACTGGGACGTGTTGCCTGTCCTCTTTGGTTCAGTGAGGGCAGCTTTGGTTCAGTGAAGGCAGCGATCAAGGACAAGGCGGTCGCCGCCATCGCCGAAGTTCGCGACGGAGACACGACCTGGCGAGCCGCGAGCGGCAAGGCAAGCTGAACAACGCCCAGCCGGCTCCGGTGAACGGGCGGTTCCGGGCCGGGAGCGTCACCAAGTCATTCACGGCTACCGTGGTGCTTCAACTCGTGGGAGAGGGAAAGCTGCGACTGTCCGACAGCGTGGAACAGTGGCTGCCGGGGCTCGTGGACAAGGGCGCCGACATCACGATCAGGCACCTCCTCCAGCACACCAGCGGCCTCCGCGAGTACTCGACGGGCATGATGGACGAGGCGGGCATCCCAAGGAGCGAACTGGTGGAAAGGGCGGAGAAGCTCTCACGCGACTTCCCGCCCGCGTTCCCGGGGCCTCTCCGGAGGTGTACGGCCCGCACGCCCCCGCGTACGTGCCGGTCAGCAGGGGCGGCAAGGTCGTCCCTGTTGACGTCACGCGGTTCAATCCCACGATGGCCGGTGCGGCGCCGCCATCAAGCCATCGCCCGCCGATGCCACTGCCAGCGGTGTCGGGGAGTGCGAGCACGTACCGAGCACGGCTGACTCCCAATTGATCATTGCATCGTGGCTCCACACAATGAATTGCCCCGCGAAGTTGCTCGAGAGCTGGGTGATATTCGCGCGGCTCGGCTGCTCTTCATGTCATGATCATGGGTTGTCGTCGGGGGTACGAACGAAACGAGAGAGACGGGTCGCATGGACGCGATCATCAGCCTGATCATGATGCTGATCTCGGCAACGATCACCCTTACTGTGATGGTCTGCAAGCTGATGTTTCAGCTCACCATGATGATGGTTCGGCTCACGGTGCAAATGATCAGCGCTTTCAGCCGTCGCTGAGGGGGACGATCGGCTCCGCAACCGCTTCATTGCCGGACATGACGGCGCGGTCTTGTGGGGCAAGTGCGTCGAGTACGGCGTGGCTGACGTACGGCGGGAGGCCCAAGCCGCCGCCGGCCGGGACCGGTTCCCAGGCCGCATGCCCGGCCGGCGAGCGGGTGATGGGTCCGCTGCACGGCGGCGCCCCGCGCCGCCGCCTTGACTACCGAGCAGGCCGCCTCGCCCCTCGCGGCCCGGCCGTATGACCTGCGCCACGCGGCCGTGTCCCTCTGGCTGAACGCGGGTGTCTGAGGGCCGGGCTGAGGCACGAAGCCCAGCCCGTCGATCGCGCCCAGCCCCGCACGACGTCAACCACCGTGAGACCCTCGACGCTCCGCCTCCGCTGGATCTCGACCTCTGGGAGGCCGTCGTGGAAGTCACCTACGACAGCCCCGAAGGAGAGGCGCTCCTCATCGACTGGGCGCGGAGCGTGATCGATGACAGCCCCTCTCTGACACCCCACGGCCCCGGCAGCTACCGTCTCCGCGTCCACGCGCGCGGCAGGGACATGGAGTGGAGGGAACTCGCCCCGAGCGAGCCCGGCGAAGAGCACCTGATTCAGATCTGGCCGGCCCCACCGGCCGACGAAGTAATTCACAAACTCGAAGACCTCATCGTGAAGATCATCCCGTAGATATCCCGTGAGATACCTGCGTGGCCGGCCGTTCCGTCGGATACCTGCGGTGCTCCTCTCCGGGATCGCCGTCGCCCTATTGCGAGCGGTCGCGAGATCGGTTCTTCTTGAAGTGGCGCCAGAAGATCTTGAAGTGATGCCACCAGATGTAGGCGGCGGCGGTGCCACCGATTACTCCTCCCACGAAGTCGTCGCCAGCCAGGAGATCGTGAAGGCATACGAACAAGACAACAGGGCCGCCGATGAGAATGAACCATCCCGTCCATGCGTCATCACAGCGACCCCGCTTGTGCCCGGATTCGTCGGAGGGGTCGGCCACAACAGCAATGTAGCTGGCGCTGCTTGACTGTGCACTGGCCGCAGAGCCGTCCAGGTCAGGCTGCCGCATGTTGGCCGTGCTCAGGACGTCGGCATGCGAGGATGACCTGCGGCGTCGCCTCTCAAGGTTGTACAGACTTTTCGTCGGACTCGCATGCCAGAATCTCCATGATCTGTCCCTGGAGAGAACGGGATTTTCATGAGCGGCTACGACTGGCTCGATGACGATGCGTTCTGCGCAACATTCGTCCGCGGCCTTACCCCGCACGAGGCGCTGGCCCGCCTTGGCATTGACGTATTCGACGGCGATGACGAGGAAGGCGAGATCGAGGAGGGCCTCATCTCTGCCCGGTCGGCTGAGGGCGGCACCATTCTGAGCGAAGAGAACGGCTACGCCGGCACGCTGGACAAGGTGCTGCGGCCCTTGTCGGCCGGGACGGTCACGGCGAGTGTCTTCGTCAACGTGAACCTGGTCGCGTCCTTCGACCATTACGTTGACGGCCGCAGGATCCTGTCCTTCGATCCGCTGTTTCCCGGTGACGAGGATGGCATCCCAGAGGACTACCTGGCCGACCGGGTCGAGCTCGGGCTGATTGGTGACAAGTACGAGGGCGGGCTTGCCGCTGCGCTGCTGCTGGCCGAGCGCATCACCAAGGTGCGGCCGAACGCTTCAAGTGACATCGTGGCCGCCCACGGCGTTCTCGAGTACTGAGCCGCTTCCGCCCTGTTTCCACGGCTCAACGGTGCAGTCCCGAAGCCTGTCCGAGCTTGGAGCCGCTTGCATGTAGTTCGGACGATTGCCAACCGCACTGCACGCTGAGCCGGGGTGAGGAACGAACCCCAAATCTTCGATCGCTCCCGACCACGACAGACAACGGCCACCCCGTGGCGATCGTCGTGCTGCATTGGGGCGGCGGCGCGACCAGAGGCCGGCGGATGGCCTTGGTACGGCGCGACGTGCGTGCGGTGACGGCCCAGCGTCCTGGGCGCGCGTCGGGACGGGCCCCCAGTCCGCAGCGCCGCCGCCCCTTGAGCTCCCCAACGGGGAGATCCGCATCTACCACAGCGAGTTCACCGCCTGGCTGGAGCCTCCGGGAGGCGACGTGAACGCCTCCTACGACGTGAGGTTCTCGGATACCAGGCGAAACAAGTCGAGCAAGAAACCGTCCTACGAGGTGCGCTGGAAGGTCGGCGGCCGGGAGAAGTCCGAGAGCTTCGGGACCAAGGCGCTCGCGGACAACTGGTTGTCCGACCTGCGGCAGGCCGCCAAGCGCGGTGAGGCGTTTGACTGGGCTTCCGGAATCCATGCTCAAGGCCAAGAAGGCACGCACCTGGTACGCCTTCCCGGTCGCTTACGTCGAGACCCGATGGCCTCACTCGGCGGCCAAGAGCCGGGAGGGCATGACGGACGCGCTGTCCAACGTCACGCCCGTACTCACCAGCGACCGGCCGGGCCGACCGGATGACGAGACCCTGCGGCGTGCGCTGCGGGAGTTCGCCTTCATCCCGGCCGACCGTCGCCCGGCCCCCTCGCCGGAGATCGCGGCGGCCCTGCGCTGGCTGGAAGCGGCCTCGCTGCCCTTGACCGTGCTGGAGGACGCCAAGAAGGGCCGCACTGGAAGCCCTCTCGCTGCTCCCCGAGGGCAAGGTCGCGCAGGCGTCCGGGAAGATAGACCGGCGCGTCGTCGTCAACCCGGCCCAGGCGCGGGAGCTCCTGGTCGCGCTCACCTACTGCGGCCGTAAGCGCGGGCCTATGCTCGTGGCGATGTTCGCCTGCATGTACTTCGGCGGCCTGCGTCCTGCCGAGGCGGCCGGGCTGCGTGAGGAAGGACTTCACTCCCGAGCAGGTCGCCTCGCCACTGGCCACTCGGCCGTATGACCTGCGCCACGAGGCCGTGTCCCTCTGGTTGAATGCGGCTGCCCACGCTCCGGAGGCGGCTGAGCGGGCCGGTCACGGCGTGGACGTCATGCTCCGCGTCTACGCCAGATGCATCGATGGGCAACGCGAGATCGCCAACCAACGGATAGAAGGCGCGCTTGCATCGTGACTGATCAATGCGGCGATACTGGCCTGGTGGAACTTTCCCCCGAACTCAACAATCGCCTGGCTGAGCTGCGAGGTGAACTCCTCTGGGGTCGGCTCTCTGGGATTGCGCCGGAGGCCGGTTGGCTGGCTTGCGAGCTCATGGAGGCCGGCCTCAACTCTCCTGCCGTCTGGGAGCTCGCGGGTTATGCGTTGTCCATCGGCTCCATGACCGAAGTCGAGCCGCTCGTCCGTGAGGTGCTGGCCGAGAGCGGCTTCCCACCCATTGATCTCCAGCGCACGCCATGGGGGGTCGCTCGGGATGTCGCGCAGGGCATCGCCGAGAGTACGGTTCCAATCGCCAAGGGTGCGGACTTCCTGATCTTCGAACTCGGCGACAAATGCGATCGTCCCGAGGAGATCTATCTGCTGCAGGGGATGGTGGATGGCTGGGAGGACGTATGGGACACCCCACCAAGTGACGACGAGATCCGAGAGCAAGCAAGAAAGATCGCCGACGCCGCAACAGGTCGGCTGGCGGCGATGGTGGATCAGGAGTCGTAAGAAGTGGGAACGGCGCCAGTCAAGGGCCTCGGGTCGCTCCGGGGCCCTTCGGCGTTCTCTGGAGGTAGGTCTCATCCCGCAGAGGTCCCGGGAAGCCCCGCGCGACCTGGGGAAACGTGACCAGCATCATCCCGCGTATATCCCGTGACTGGCGACAGACGGCGGCTCTCGGCGGCGTACGGCTGCACACGGGTCCAGAGCGTGATCAAGCGAAAGTCCAGGTCAGGGGCCAAAGAGGCTGGGTGGGGGAGCGTGCCCTGAGCGCGCCCGGGCCGCCGAGCTCCTCACCTGGACGAACACGCCAAGGTCTGGGATTTCCGGTTACCGGGCATAACTCAGGATCGAGGCCGCGCTTTTTACATTCCACCAGTTCCCCCCAGTCCGCCCGGCAACCTCTTTCCGTCATCCCTAGCTGTTGCATGCATTCAAGAAAGACCGTTCCCAGCTCTTGACATGACAGAGGAGAGAGATCTTGCTCGACGCAACTCAGATAATCCAAGGTGAGGGCTGAACAGGTGGACGGTCCCGCACCCTTGACGTCCAGGCGCATACACCGCTCGACGACGCGGCGTGCGCCTTTACAGACGGTCTCTTCCCAATGTTCAGATCTCTGCTGACATTCGGACGCCATGACACTGACCTGCGTGCATTCGGGGGATACGGAATGCACGCCACGGAATCTCTCGAACATTGGCCGCTCGGCGGCCGCTGACCCGGCCAGCACCATCATCAACACGCTGGCGACGCACAGCATCGCCAGGAGTGGTCGCACGCCGCTCATGGATCCCCTCTTCGATCGCATTGCCATCAATGACAATCAGGCTTGAACTTCGGGTTCAACAAGCCAGTACCGGCTGATCGAGAAGAATTTGTGTAGGTGATCCAGGCGCCGCAGCCCGGGTACTCGTCGCGGAAATCTGACCATTTACTGTTGATCCATTCAATGCCCTTCTTCGCGACGGCATCTCCGACCAGCCCGACGAGGCCGCAGATGGTTTCGGCTTTCTCATTCTTAGTGACGAGGCCACTGAACTCGCAAGGAGTGCCCAGCCCTCCTTCCCAATCGCCCAGCATATTCTCCATCAGCCACAATTCTGGCGCGTAGTAGTAGTCCGTGCACTCGATCACGCGGCCACCACCAAGCGTCTCACAAGGCTTGCTGTCCGGCTTGCCGTCGCAGTGCTTGTGCTTCGGGTTCGACAGGCACCAGGCGAACTTCTCGGCCAGGCCGTTGCACTGCTTTTCTGTTCCCTTTTCTTCGGCCAGGCACTCGGACTGGATCAGACCAATGTAGGCGCAGTCGGATGCCGCGTGGCCCGCCTTCACGCAGTCCATGTACTGGTCGGCGACGCCGGTGCACTAACCGGCGGCTACTCGAACCGTTTCTCCTTCTTCTTGGCATTCCCGATCGAGCCGGTCGATCTGCAGCGCACATAGGTGTCACGGAGTTTGTGGCAGACGGGGTCGGCGTCCATGCCCTGCTGCCGGCAGTCCTCGTATTCCCGGGTGGCCTCGGCGCAGACCCCCTTGTTCGGACCGGTGTCGTCAGTCGTCCCTCGGCAGATTCCGTACTCCTGCGTGCCTTCGATGCAGATCGTCCGATCAATGCCCCCCTTTCGGCAGGCCTTGTAGCCAGGCATCGCGTCATGACAGTAGTCCGTGCCCTTTCCCGGGCATCGCTGCAGGCCTTCTCAACCGCCTTGTTCTCACACGTCTGGTAATTCCCGCTCTTGAAGTAGCACTGGCTGAGCTGGCCGTAGGCGTCCTTGCAGGCGTCGGCCGCGTCGCCGTATCCGCCGTACCCCTTCTTGCAATCCTTGAAGAAGGTGGCGAGCTCTCCTCGTCGTCGCAGTATGACCCTGTCAGTCGCCGTCCAGATGAAGCTCCAGCGCGGGATTTGCTGCGCACTCTCGGGCAAGGTCCTCGAACTCCCGGATCACCGGACGTCTTCGGCTGTGACAGCAAAGGCTCGAAGCCGAGCAAGCTCTTCGATGAACTGCGGCATCTCAGCCGATGTCAGGATCACGCTCCCGTACGGGTCGATCCTCTCCAGCATCGGATTCATGCTGCGCCCACGGATCTGATCGACGAGGCGAACGAACGAATCATTGTGATCCAACGCCGTGGCAGCGGACGTAAGCCTCCTGCTCTTGGGGCTGGACCCTGGTTGTTCCACCCGCATCAGCACGGCGTCGACGCCCATGATCACACCTTACTCAGGGCCCGGTTCCCCGCCGGGGCCCTTCGGCGTGCTTGCCTCGGGATCGTTCCGGGGATCGGCAGAATCCGCCGGGCGACCTGCGGAGACGTGGCCAAGATCATTCCGGGTATATTCCAGGAGTGGCCGCCTGGGGCTGCATCTGGTGGCGTACGGCTGCACACGCGATCAGAGCCCGATCAAGAGAAAGCCCAGGTCAGAGGCCGGATGGGCTGATGGGAGGAGCGCGCCCTGAGGGATTCGAACCCCCGACCGTCGGATTAGAAGTCCGATGCTCTATCCAGCTGAGCTAAGGGCGCTCGTGCCTAATTCTGCATGATCCGGGGACCTGGTACACACCCGGTTTCCCGGACATGAGCCGGACCACCCCTCGCGCGGGTCCCGCGCCTGGTGGCTGCGGCCGTCGGGGATTGCCGATCGGCCTGCGCCGACGCTGCTCAGGCCCCTGTGCGCGAGGGCGTCCTTGACATCCCGCAGGTGTCGCGTCCGGCGCCGCCGACCGGATTCAGCGCACCTCACGTCACCCGGCCGTCGCTCGCCGTGCTCTCGCGGAGGAAGGCAAGGACGGGTTCCGCCTGGCCGCGCAACCCGTGTCCGGCGTCGGGCAGGAACCTGATCGTGGCGTGCTTCACCGCACGCCTCACCCGGCGCTCGGTGTCGCGGGAGTCGAGCATGACGTCCCGGCCGCCGAGGATCACGAGCACGGGCATGGTCAGGCCGCCGAGGGCGCCGTCGCCGAACACCGGCAGTTTCTCCCTGCGTGGCCTGAAGTGCCGGGAGATCTGCGCCGCGTAGTCGAGATACGCCGCAAGGCGAGGTTCCGAGCCCGAGGGCGCGTCGCCCATGACCATGGTGAGCACCCGGCGCCGTCCCCACTCGCCGAACAGGAGCAGGACCAACGCCCGCACCGCGAAGCTCGCCTTCTGCCGGCCGATGCCGCCCGGGCACAGCAGCGCGAGCCGCTCGACGCGCCCGGGACGGCGGATGGCGTAGTCCACGGCCATCCAGCCTCCCAGTGACGCGCCCACGAGCGACACCCGCGACAGCCCCAGACCCTCCAGCACGTCGTCGAGCCACAGGGCGTACGCATCGGAGCCCAGCGGAGGCCGTGAGGGAGCGCTCAGACCCGGCTCGCCGATCAGGTCGACGGCGTGGACGCGGTAGTGCCGCGCCCAGGTCGCGACGTCGCCCATCCACATCGCGTTGTTCGTGGTCGAGCCGTGCAGCAGGACCAGGGGTGGCGCGTCCGGGGGGCCCGAGACGATCACGAACGTCTCGCCCTCGCGGGTCGGCACGCGCAGCCGGTCGGACGCGACCGGCCAGCGGCCGAGGATCTCCTCGTACCGCTCCCGAAGTTCGCGCTCGCCTTCGCCCGTGGAGTAGATGCCGGTGGTCGTCATGCCGCCTTCCTTCCCTATAGGTACGGAACCTTCTCCAGGATAAGGAACTAAAGGGAATAATAGCGACATGTGCAGTTGGTTCGAGTGATCTCGCGGCTACACTGCATCGCCATGTCCGTGCGCGAGATCCCACTGATCGGAGACGTCTCCGAGGGGGTCGTACGGGTGGGGGCGACGGTACGACGGCCGATGCGACCCTCGTCGGCGGCGGTCCACGAACTGCTGCGGCACCTGGAGGCCGCCGGCTTCGACCGGGCGCCGCGGTTCGCCGGGATCGACGAGCGGGGCAGGGCGATCCTGACGTACGTCGAGGGCGTGGTGCCCGCGCATCCTCTGCCCGCGTACGCGGTGAGCGACGAGGCGCTGACCGCGCTGGCCCGGCTGCTGCGGCGCTTCCATGACGCGGCGGCCTCGTTCAGCCCGCCTCCCGGCGCCGTCTGGGAGGACGGCTCGGCGCCGGAGGGCCCCGCCGAGCTCGTGGGCCACTGCGACGTCACCCCGGCCAACGTCGTCTTCCGTGAGCGCCCCGGCGCGGGGCTCCTGCCGTACGCGCTGATCGACTTCGACATGGCCAGGCCGACGACGCGGCTGTTCGACGTGGTGACCACGCTGCGGCACTGGGCCCCGCTCGCCGATCCCCTGGACCGCGACCCGCTGCAGCGGTCCCTGGACGCGGCGGCCCGCGTCCGGCTGTTCTGCGACGTGTACGGCCTGCCGGCGCGGGACCGGCTCATGCTGGTGGAGACGGCCAGGATGCGGTTCGGCCGCTCCTACGCGCTCATGCGAGACCGGGCCCGCACGCTCGGCGGCGGCTGGGCGCGCATGTGGGCCGGCGGCGCGGGCGGACGGATCAGGCGCGCGGCCGCCTGGCTCGACGCCAACGAGGACGCGATCCAGCGCTGTCTTCTCGGCGACGAGCCCATCTCATGACAAACAGGCACGTACGGCAGAATGCCTGCGTGATCCGGATCATGGACGGTGCCACGGCGGCGGGGCTGCTCGCCGGGGCCGCGATCGACGCCGCGGTGGGGGATCCCCGGCGGGGCCATCCCGTCGCGGTGTTCGGCACCCGGGCCGCCGCCCTCGAAAAGCGGATATATCGCGATTCGCGGTTAGCGGGCATCGCCTACACCACCGTCTGCGTCGGCGCGGCGACGGTCACAGGAGTGATCGCCGAGCGGATGACCCGGTCGAGCCCGGTCGCGCGGGCCGCGGTCACCGCCGCCGCCACCTGGGCGGTCCTCGGCGGCACGACGCTGGGCAGGGAGGGCAGGCTGATGGCCCACTCGTTGAAGGAGGGCGACCTGGCCGCCGCCCGCGCACGCCTTCCGCACCTGTGCGGGCGCGACCCGTCCGGGCTGGACGCCGCGGAGCTCGCGCGGGGCACGGTCGAGTCCATCGCGGAGAACACCTCGGACGCCGTCGTCGCCCCGCTCGTGTGGGGCGCGGTCTTCGGCGTGCCCGGCCTGCTCGGCTACCGCGCGGTGAACACGCTCGACGCGATGGTGGGCCACCGGTCACCGCGCTACGCCAGGTTCGGTTGGGCCTCGGCCCGGCTGGACGACGTGGCCAACTACGTGCCGGCCCGGCTGACGGCCCTGCTCACGGCGGGCCTCGCCGGTCTGGTGGGCGGTTCCCCGCGCCGCGCGGCGGCCGTCCTCACGCGGGACGGGCACCGCCACCCCAGCCCCAACTCCGGACGCTGCGAGGCGGCCTTCGCCGGAGCCCTCGGCGTACGTCTCGGCGGGGCGAACGACTACGGCGGCAGGGTGGAGCACCGCCCGGAGCTGGGCGACGGTCCCCGCCCGGCCGTCTCCGACATCCCCAGGTCCGTACGGCTGGCGCGCGCGGTGTCGTACGCGTCGGTCGGCCTGGCCGTCGCCGCCCGGCTGGCCCTCGCACAGAACCGCCGAAGGGATCGACGATGAGTGCACTCGTCCTGCTGCTGGTCTTCGCGGTCGTCTTCAGCGTCGTGGTCGCGGTGATCGTGGTCGCCGTGCTGATCATGCGCGCGTCACGGCAGCCCGCGCCGCCACCACGAGACCGGAATGATCTGCCCCAGGATTGGTAGGTTCGACGGCATGGGCGGAGAAAGCGGAGAGAACCGGGTCCTGCTGGTGTTCGACGGCGACTGCGCCTTCTGTCAAACGTGCGTGAACACCGGGCATCGCGTCCTGCCGTACATGCCCGTCGTGCGGGCGTGGCAGGGCCTCGACCTCGACGCGGCAGGCCTGACGCGCGAGGAGGTCGCGACGTCCGTGCAGCTCCTGGGCCCGGACGGGCTGCGTGCGCACGGCGCGCGCGCCGTCGCGCTGATCCTCGCCCTGCAGCCGCGCGCGGCCTGGCGCGCGGCCGGACGGGTGATGCTGACGCCACCGGTGAGCTGGCTCGCCGAGGCGGGCTACCGGCTGGTCTCCCGCTACCGCCACCTCCTGCCCGGCTCCACCACCTGTGGCATGCCATGACCTCCGCGTGACCTCCGCTTTGCCGAAGGTGGGAACAAACACGACCGGCAAGTGTCCGGAAGCGGGCATACCCCGCGCCTGACCGGAGCGCCACCATTGCGGCATGACAGCAGTGGTGGAAACCGAAGGACTGACGAAGTTCTACGGTGCGAGACGGGGCCTCGAGGACCTCACCCTCCAAATCCGGCCGGGCGAGGTCTTCGGCTATCTGGGCCCCAACGGCGCCGGCAAGACGACGACGATCCGGCTGCTCCTGGACGTGATCCGGCCGACGTCCGGCCGGGCGACCGTCCTCGGCGCCGACACCCGTGATCCGCGCGTACGCGCCCGGATCGGCTACCTCCCGGGCGAGCTGGCCCTGGAGGGCAGGGAGCGGGCCCGCGACTACCTGCAGTTCCTCGCCGACGTACGCGGCGGCGTGAGCCGCGGCAGGATCGACGAGCTGGCCGAGCGGCTCGACGCCGACCTGTCCGTCAGGATGGGCGAGCTGTCGAAGGGCAACAAGCAGAAGGTCGGCCTCATCCAGGCGTTCATGCACGAGCCCGAGCTGCTCATCCTCGACGAGCCGACGAGCGGGCTCGACCCGCTGGTGCAGCAGGAGTTCCTGGCCATGGTCCGGGAGGCGCGCACGGCCGGCCACACGATCCTGATGTCGTCGCACGTGCTCGCCGAGGTGGAGCACGTGGCCGACCGGGTGGGCATCGTGCGCGCGGGCCGCCTCGTCGCGGTCGAGGACATCGCCGCGCTGCGCGAGCGGGCCGTACGGCACGTGGAGCTCCACTTCGACGCGCCGGTCCCCAAGGAGTCGTTCGAGGGGCTCCCCGGCGTACGCGACGTGGTCGTCCAGGGGGCGAGCCTGCGCTGCACGATCGACGGCAGGCCCGACGCGCTGATCAAAGCGGCGGCCCGTTACACCGTGGTCCACATGGTCAGCGCGGAGCCCGACCTTGAGGAGATCTTCCTGACCTACTACAGCGAGGAGGAGGGCCGCCATGCCCACGCTGGTGCGTAAGAGCCTGGGGGAGTACCGCCGCGCCCTCATCGGCTGGACGGTCGGACTGTGCGCGTTCCTCGGGATGTACATCTCGATCTACGCGAGCATGATGAACGACCCCGAGACGTTCAGCAAGCAGGCCATCGCGAAGTATCCGGGTGCGTTCAGGGACCTGATGGGCGGCATGAGCGACATCGCGACCGGCCGCGGCTACCTGCAGGCGGTCGCCTACCAGCTTCTCGGCCCGCTGCTGTTCACCATGTGCGCCGCGATCCTCGGCAACCGGGCCATCGCCGGCCCGGAGGAGGCCAAGACGCTGGAGCTCACGCTGACGCTGCCGATCGACCGCAGACGGCTGCTCCTGGAGCGCTGGGCCGCGCTGGCGCTCGGCCTGCTCGCGGTGGCGCTGGTGACGCTGGCCGTCGCCACCGGGGCGTCGTCCGCCGCCGGCATGGACGTGCCGTTCGGCAGCATCCTCGCCGCGCACACCGGCCTGTTCCTGCTCGTGCTGTTCTTCGGGACGCTGACGCTGTGCGTGGGCGCGGCGTTCGGGCGCAAGCAGGTCGCGCTCGCCGTGGTCGGCGTGTGGGGTGTCGCCGGGTACATCGTGGAGACCATGGGCAAGAGCATCGACGCGATCTCCTGGCTGCGCTGGCTCTCGCCCGTCCACTACTACCTCGACGGCAGGCCGCTCTACCAGGGCTGGCCGTACGGTGACTACCTTTTGCTGCTGGGTGCGACGGCCGTCCTCCTCATGACGGCGCTGCTCGCCTTCGAACGGCGTGACGTAGGGGTGTGATGGACAGCGTTCTCGCTCGCGTGAGCGAGGCGACCGGGGTGCCCGCCGACTTACTCGGCGGGTTCCTGTCGGTTCTGGCCGCGTCGGCCGCCACCGGCAGGCTGCCCGGCCGCGCCGACATTGACGGCCTGCGTGAGTGCGGCGCCCTCGCCGCCGAGCGCGGCATCCCACTGCGGGTGCTCGCCGACGCCTGCCTGCACGCCGCCGAGATCACCGCAGGCGGTGCCTTCGGCGCCGTACGCCGCGGCATGGCCGCCTACATCGAGGGGTACGAGGAGGCCCAGCGCGCCGCACTCCGGCAGGAGGAGGAGGCCCGCCGCCTGTTCGTCGACGACCTGCTGCAGGGGAGGGCGGACGCCGAGCGGGCCGAGCACTTCGGCCTGCGGCTCGCCGGGGCGTACGTCGTGACCGTGGCCAGGCCGGGCACCCCGGTGGCGCCGGGCGACCCGCTGGCCGCGAGGATCGAGCAGGCGCTGGTGGCGAGGTTCGGGTCGCACAACATCCTGGTCGCCGTCCGCGACGGCCTGCTGGTGTGCGTGTCCCCGGGCGCGCTGACCGCCGCGAGCGGCGAGTTCACCCACCACGTACGCTCCGCGCTGACGACCTGGCGGGCGGGGGTGGGCCGCCCCCACCAGGGCCCGGGCGGCATCGTCACCTCCTACCGGGAGGCGGTCAACGCGATCGACCTCGGCGAGCGGCTGGGCCTGCGGGCCCAGGTGCTGAAGGCGGCCGACCTGCTGGTCTTCCCGGTGCTGCTGCGGGACAGGGAGGCGATCGTGGACCTCGTCTCCACCGTGCTCGGGCCGCTGACCTCCGCCCGCGGCGGGCCCGAGCCGCTGCTGGAGACGCTGGAGGCCGTCTTCGCCTCCCAGGGCAACCACACGGCGGCGGCGCGCAGGCTCGGCGTCAGCACCCGGGCGATCACCTACCGGCTGGAACGGATCCGGAGGCTGACCGGCTTCTCGCCGAGCGACCCCACACAGCGGTTCACGCTGGAGACGGCCGTGCTCGGGGCCCGCCTCCTGGAGTGGCCGGCCCACCCCCTGGTCTGATCGAGGCATCCCCCGCCACCTTCAACGTATAGGGGACGGGGGGACTTGCGGCAAGGCCCCGGTGACGGCGCACAATCGGGGGCCGTGAGCCGGGCCGTCCCAGGGTGGACGCCGCACCGAGCGGCGAGCACGCTCACGTCGTCCATGCCATCCCAGGGGAGTGCACATGCGCGTGCTGTTGTCCACGATCGGAACGCGAGGGGAAGTCCAGCCGATGGTGGCGCTGGCCGTGGAGCTGCGGGAACTCGGGCAGGAGGCCCGCCTGTGCGTGCCTCCCGACTTCCGCGACTGGATCGAGGGCCTCGGATTCCCCGTCGTGCCCATCGGCCCAGAGCTGCGCCCGACCGCGTCGGCCGCCCCACGGGTCCAGGCCCCGCCCACACCCGAGCAACGCCTGCGGATGATCGAGGGCACGGTCGCCGTCCAGTTCGCCACGATCCCCGCCGCGGCCGAGGGCTGCGACGTCATCGTGGGTGGCGGGGCCATGTCGATGGCCGCACACTCGGTGGCGGAGCGGCTGGGGATCGGCTACGTCTACGTGAGCTACTGCCCCGTCACCCTGCCGTCACCACACCACGCACCCGTGCCCGTCTGGGGGCAGACGCCGGCGGACGCGACGGCCGGCAACCGCGCGCTCTGGGCCGAGGACGCGCGGCGCTGGAACGGCACCGCCGGCGCCGCGCTCAACGCCCACCGGGCCGCGGCCGGGCTGGCTCCGGTGGCGGACACGCGAGGTCACATGTTCACCGACCGGCCCTGGCTGGCCGCAGACCCGACGCTTGCGCCCTGGCCCGAGCCCGCGGACATCGGCGTCGTGCAGACCGGCGCCTGGATCCTGCCGGACCGGCGCCCGCTGTCGCCGGAACTGGAGAAGTTCCTCGACGACGGCGAGCCGCCCGTCTGCGTCGGCTTCGGCAGCGTCCACGCTCCCCGGGACATCGCGCAGGCGACCGTCGACGCGGCCCGCGCGCTCGGACGCCGCGTGATCGTGCTGCGCGGCTGGGCCGGCCTGTCCCCGGCGGACGACGAACCCGATTGCCTGCCGATCGACGAGGTCAACCAGCAGGCGCTCTTCCCCCGGGTCGCCGCCGTCGTCCACCACGGCGGCGCGGGCACCACGACCGCCGCCGCGCTGGCCGGGGCGCCCCAGGTCGTCCTGCCGCAGCACTACGACCAGCACTACTGGGCGGGGCGGGTCGATGATCTCGGGATCGGGATCGCCCACCCGCCCGCCGAGCCGACCGCCGGGTCGCTGACCGCGGCTCTCGGCCAGGCCCTCCACCCCGGCGTGGCGGCCCGCGCCGGAGCCGTCGCGGGCGAGGTGCGCACCGACGGCGCCGCGGTCGCCGCGCGGCGGCTGATCGCCCTGGCGGCCTGAGGACGGTTCCCCGTGGTGCAGGGGCTCAGCGGTTCAAGGGCTCAGCGGTTCAGGGGGTCGGCGGTTCAGGGGATCAGCAGCAGCTTGCCGGTCGTCCGCCTGCCCTCCAGGTCGTCGTGGGCACGCCGGGCCTCGGCGAGCGGGTAACGCTGGGAGACGTGCACCTTCACCGCGCCGGAGGCGACCCAGCCGAGCAGGTCGTCCGCCCGCGACAGCAGCTCCTCGCGGGTGGCCGTGTAGTGCGCGAGCGTGGGCCGGGTCAGGAACAGCGAGCCGCCCGAGTTGAGCCGCTGCGGGTCGACCGGCGGGACGGGCCCGCTGGCCGCGCCGTACAGCGCCATCATGCCGCGCGGCCGCAGTGACGCGAGCGACCCGTCGAACGTGCTCGCCCCGACCCCGTCGTAGACGACGTGCACCCCGGCGCCGTCGGTGATCTCCCTGACGGCCTCGGGGAAGCCCTCGTAGCCGACGACCTCGTCGGCGCCCGCCTGCCGGGCGAGCTTCTCCTTCTCGGCGCTGGAGACCGTGCCGATCACGCGGGCGCCGCGGAGCTTGGCCATCTGAACGAGCAGCAGGCCCATGCCGCCGGCCGCCGCGTGCACGAGCACGTCGTCGCCCGACCGGATCGCGTACGTGGAGTGGGTCAGGTAGTGGGCGGTCAGCCCCTGGAGCAGCACCGCCGCGGCGAGGTCGGGCGACAGCCCCTCGGGCAGCCGGACCACCTTCTCCGCCGGGACCACGGCCTTGGTGGCGTACGAGCCCATGACGCCGGCCCAGCCGACCCGGTCGCCGGGCACGACGTCGGTCACGCCGGGCCCGACGGCCGTGACGGTCCCGGCGCCCTCGTTGCCGGGCACCAGCGGGAGCGGCAGCGGGTAGCGCCCCTCGCGGTGGTAGACGTCGATGAAGTTGACGCCCGTCGCCGCCACCTCGACCAGCACCTCACCGGGGCCGGGCTCGGGGTCGGGCCGTTCGGCGTACTCCAGCACGGAGGAATCACCGTACGCGGGGACGACGATGGCATGCATGCGCGGCTCCTGTTGTCTTCGGCTCGGTTCCTGTCGTCCCCAACCGGCCCGGCCGTATCCGTTGTTCCCGTCCCCGGAAAGCTCAGAAGCCGGTGAGAGTGATCTTGCCGATCGCGCTGCCCGATTCGAGGACGCGGTGGGCCTCACGCAGGTTGGCCGCGTTGACAGGGCCGAGGTCACGGGTGGCGGTGGTGGTGACGACCCCGGCGTCCACCAGCCGCGCGACCCGGTCGAGGATGCGGCGCTGGTTCACCTGGTCCGGCGTACGGAACATCGAGCGGGTGAACATGAACTCCCAGTGGAAGGAGATGCTCTTCGCCTTCAGGACGCCGATGTCGAGGGTGTCGTGGTCGTCGATGGCGACGATCTGGCCGAACGGCCTGAGGATCTCGGCGTACGCCGGGAGGTTCCGGTCGGTGCCGGTCGTGCTGAAGACGTGGGTCACGCCCTCCGGGGCGACCTCCTTGAGCTGCTCCGCCAGCGGACGGCGGTGGTCCACCACGTGGTGGGCGCCCATCCGGCGCGCGAACTCGACGGTCTCCGGGCGGGAGGCGGTGCCCACCACGGTCAGGCCGGTGAGCGCGCGGGCGAGCTGCACCGTGATCGAGCCCACGCCGCCCGCGGCCGCCGTCACCAGCAGCGTTCCGGTTTGATCGAGGGCGTCGCCGCGCAGGCCCAGCCGCTCGAACAGGCCCTCCCAGGCCGTGAGGGAGGTCAGCGGCAGCGCGGCGGCCTCGGTGAAGGAGAGCGTGGCCGGCTTGTGGCCGACGAGGCGCTCGTCGACCGCGTGGAAGCGGGAGTTCGCGCCTGCCCGGTCGAGCGCCCCGGCGTAGTAGACCTCGTCGCCGACCTCGAAAAGCTCCACCTCGGCGCCCACGGCGACCACGGTGCCGGCCGCGTCCCAGCCGAGCACCCTGGCGTCGCCGCCCGGGTCCGCGTTCTGGCGGACCTTGTAGTCCACCGGGTTCACGGCGACGGCCTCCACCCGGACCAGCAGATCGCGCGGGCCGGGTCGCGGCACCGGCAGCTCCACGTCCAGGAGGCTTTCCGGGTCGTCCACGGGCAGGTTGCGCCGGTAGGCGACGGCGGGCATGGTCCCGTTCTGGTTCTCGGTCATGTCTGTCCCTTGCGCTTCATGGATTGTGTGCCGGGGCGCCGGTCGTACGGCCCGGCGGCATGACCCGCACGGTATCCACCGACGCCTGGTTACCCGCAAGGGATACGAGTACCCATCGGGAACCATCGAGGTGAGAGGGCTAGTCCGAGCCGGGGAAGCGGTCGATGTTCCGCTCCACCCACGTCCGCAGATGGGCGAGCGGGACGTTGGCGTCCCTGCCGAGCGGGGTGAGGCTGTATTCCACGCGCAGCGGCACTTCCGGGTACACGTCGCGGTCGATCAGCCCGTGGTCCTCCAGGCGGCGCAGGGTCTGGGTGAGCACCTTGGGGCTGACGCCCTGGAGGCGGGCGCGCAGCGCGCCGAAACGCTGCGGCCCGTCCTCCAGGGCGCCCAGGGCCAGCGCGCTCCACTTGTTGGCCAGCAGGTCGAGCATGTTGCGGCACGGGCAGGCGGCCGAGTAGACGTCCTTTGGATCCTCGCAAACGGTCTTCATAGTGTGAAGATACCCAAAGGGAACTAACTACCGTTAAGTAACTGCCCCGGGTGGGAGACCAACCGGCGCAGCAGCGGCAGGTCGACGCTCTCCAGCGTCGGCACCGCCGTCACACCGCTGACAGCGCCTGAGGAGCCGACCATGATGACCGCGCACCCGGCGGACCGGGCCGAGGCGACGCCGGTCGGGCTGTCCTCGATCGCCACGCACGCGGCCGGGTCGACGCCGAGCCGCGCGGCGGCGGCCAGGTACGGATCGGGGAAGGGCTTGTTCCTGGCGCTGTCGCCGGCGGCCACCGACAGCCGGAAGCGGTGCCCGCCGACGGTCCCGAGCACCAGGTCCACCACCGGCCGTGGGGACGCGCTGACCAGCCCGGCCGGGATCCCGGCCGCGCGCAGGGCCTCCAGCAGCGCGACCGCACCGGGGAGCGTGGTCACCCCGCTCTCGATCCGGCCGGTGAACGCGTCCGTCAGCATGGCCTCGACGGCCCGCGCCCCGGGACCCCCGGTGGTGTCCAGGGCGGCTGCGATGCGCAGGGCGGCGTCCTCGACCGAAAGGCCGAACAGTGCCTCCCGATCGGCTTCGCCGAGAGGAGTGCCGAGGCCGTCCGCGACCTCCACGCAGGCGTCCCACCACAGGTCCTCGGTGTCCACCAGCGTGCCGTCCATGTCGAACAGGACCGCCGCCGGGCCGCACTCCCTAGACGACATCGGGTTCGGGGACCGGCGCCGCGGCTCCGGTCTCCGGACGGGCCGACACGAGCACGGGCCGCTCGACCAGCCCGACCCGTACGGCGGTGCCGGGGGCGAAGCGCGCCGAGTCGTGGCCGGGGACGTCGGCCAGCACCTCGGTGCCGTCGCCCAGCCGGACCCGCAGGCGGGCGGTGGAGCCGCGGAACGACGACACCATGACGATCCCGTCGCCGCCGGCCTCCGGGGTGACCAGCACGGCCTCGGGCCGCACGAGCACGTCCGCCCGCGCGGTGTCCGGCGCGGGGCCCTCCACGGGCAGCGTCTGCCCGAGCACCGTGACCCGGTCGCCCGACAGCAGGCCGGGCAGGTGGTTCATCGCCCCGACGAACTCGGCGACGAACGCGGTCGCCGGCCGGTCGTACAGCGTGGCGGGGTCGGCGACCTGCTCCAGGCGGCCGTCGCGCAGCACGGCGACCCGGTCGGCCATCGACAGCGCCTCCTCCTGGTCGTGCGTCACGAAGATCGTCGTGATGCCCAGGGAGAGCTGCAGGCGGCGGATCTCCTCGCGCAGCGTGACCCGCACCTTGGCGTCGAGCGCCGACAGCGGCTCGTCCAGCAGCAGCACCCTGGGCTCCAGGGCGAGCGCGCGGGCCAGCGCCACGCGCTGCTGCTGGCCGCCGGACAGCTGGTGGGGGTAGCGGTCGCCGACCGAGGGCAGGCCGACCAGCTCCAGCAGCTCCTGCGCGCGGGCGTGCCGCCTCGCGGCCGGCACCTTCCGCACCCGCATGCCGAAGCCCACGTTGTCCCTGGCGTTGAGGTTGGGGAAGAGGGAGTAGGACTGGAAGACCATGCCGGCGTCGCGCCGGTTGGCCGGCACCCGCGTGATGTCCGCGCCGTCCACGAGGATCTCGCCCTCGTCGGGCTGCTCGAAACCGGCCAGGCAGCGCAGCGCGGTGGTCTTGCCGCACCCCGACGGGCCGAGCAGCGCGATCAGCTCCCCCGGCTCGACCGTGAGGTCGAGCCCGTCCAGCGCGACCGTGCTGCCGAACCGCCGCCGCAGGCCGCGGAACTCGACCCGGGCGCCGTTCATGATCCACTCCTTTGCCTCGCGCCGGCGGTCGACAGGGCGAGCAGCAGCAGCCAGGTGATCAGCAGGCTGAACACCGAGACGGCCACCGACACCTGCGCCTGCGAGCCGGAGATCCGGTAGATCCAGTTGGGGAAGGTCTGGAAGCTGAGCAGCCGGGCGATCGTGAACTCCCCGAGAACCAGCGCCAGCGTGAGGAACGACGCGCCGGCCATCGCCGACCGCATGTTGGGGATGATCACCCGCAGCAGCACGTGGGGCCACGACGCCCCGAGGTTCCTGGCCGCCTCCGACAGTGTGCGCACGTCGATCGCGCCGAGGCCCGCGTCGAGCGAGCGGTAGGCGAACGGCAGCGCCAGCACGACGTAGGCGAGCACGAGCACCACCGGGAAGTCCGGGTTCTGCACCGCGATGATCGTCTGGTAGAAGGGCGTGCTCGCCAGATAGTCGGGCCCCCACCGCAGCACCGTGCTGATCCCGGCCACGAACGTGATCGGGGGCACCACCAGCGGCAGCGTGCAGATCACCTCGAGCACCGGCCGCAGCCCCGGCGCGCCGAGCCGTACGGCCACCGCGGCGGGCAGCGTCAGCAGCAGCACGAGGACGATCGTGGCGACCCCGAGCCCGAGCGACAGCAGGAGGCTGCCGCCGAAGCCCTCGGCCGAGAAGATCTGGCCGTACGCGTCGAGCGAGAAGCCCTGGTCGGGCACCTTCACCGTGAAGACGAACGACGCGATCAGCGGGACGAGGAAGTAGACGGCGGCGAGCGCCAGGACCACCCCTCGCCACACGCGGGGACGTGCTGCCGTCGCGCTGCGTTGCCGCGGCCGGCCGGACCGGGCGGCGCCGGGCACCGTCCCGGGAGTCACCTGTGTGGTGACTTGGGGGGTCAGCGAAGCCATCGAGCGCTCCTTCGCTGCAGCGGGAGGTAGACGGCCATGACCAGGCCCGCCACCAGGATCATGTCGAGGCTGAGGGCCAGCGCGACGTTCTCGTGGCCGATCAGGACGTTGCCGGTGAGCGCGTCGGCGATCTTCAGTGTGACCAGCGGGACGGTGGACCCGACCATGGCCTGCGCCGTGGCGTAAGCGGAGAACGCGCCGCCGAACAGCAGCACGACCCCGCCCAGCAGCGCCGGGGTCAGCACCGGCACCCCGACGTACCGCCAGAACTGCCAGGTGCTCGCGCCGTTGTTCTGCGCGGCCTCGCGCCACTGCGGGCGCAGCCCGTCGAGCGCGGGCACGACCGTGAGCACCATGAGGGGGATGGAGAAGTACAGGTAGACCAGGGTGAGCCCCCAGAAGTTGTACAGGCTCCACCCGTGGTCGCCGAGGCCGAGCGTGGTGGTGACGACGCCCGAGTTGCCGAGCGTGGCGATCCATGCGAAGGCCAGCGGCACCCCGCCGAAGTTGGCCAGCACGCCGGAGGCGGTCAGCACCGCCTCGCGCAGTGCCCGGAACCTGGAGGTCACCACGGCCTGGGCGAGGAAGGTGCCGAGCACCCCGCCCAGCACCGCCACGAGCGCCGAGATCTTGACGCTCCCGATCAGCGCGGTCAGGTACGCGCCCTGGAGCGACTCGGTGATGTTGGCGGTGCTGAGCGTGCCCTCCTTGGTGAACGTGCCACCGAGGAGGACCAGCATCGGCACGCCGAAGACGATGACGACGAAGACCAGCAGCGGCAGGGCCGCCCACCGGCTCTTCGATCGCGTACGGCTGTCGCGCACGGTCTCAGCCCGAGACCGCCGCGCCCCACCCGCTCGCCAGGGTCTCCTTGGCCTTGTTGACCTGGTCGGGAGTGGGGAAGGAGGGGGTGCCCTCGACCTTGGGGAGCTGGGCGACCATGGCCGCGTCCGCGCTGCCGTCCTGCTGCATGGAGGGCAGCAGCACCGGGCGGGCGTAGCCCTTCAGCCAGAGGTTCTGGCCCTCCGGGCTGTAGAGGAACTCCTGCCAGAGGCGGGCGGCGGCGGGGTGCGGCGCCCACTTGTTGATCGCCTGGGCGTAGAAGTTGGCGTACTGGCCGTCCGAGGGGATCGAGATCTTCCAGTCCACGCCCTTGGACGAGAACTCCTTGGCGTAGCCGGCCTGCAGGTAGTCCCAGTCGAGGGTGATCGGGGTCTCGCCCTTCTCCACCGTGGCGGGGGTGGCCTCGACGGGGTTGAAGTTGCCGTTCTCCTTGAGCTTCTTGAAGAAGTCGATGCCGGGCTGGATGTCGTCGAACGAGCCCTGGTTGGCGAGCGAGGCGGCGTACACGCCGGCGAAGGCGGCGCCGGCCTTGGTCGGGTCGCCGTTCAGCGCGACCATGCCCTTGTAGTCGGGCTTGAGCAGGTCGGCGAACGTCTGCGGGCAGGTCTTGACCCGCTTGGCGTCGCAGCCGATGGAGATGTAGCCGCCGTAGTCGTAGTACCAGGCGCCGCTCGCGTCCTTCTGGCCTTCGGGGATCTTGTCCCAGCTCTGCACCTTGTACGGCGCGAACAGGCCCTCCTGGGCGCCGCTGAGCGCGAAGGCGCTGCCGAGGTCGAGCACGTCGGGGGCGCGGTCCTGGCCCTTGAGGGTCTTGACCGCGTTGATCTCGTCCTGGCTGGAGCCGTCGGGGTTGTCGCTGGTGATCTTGATGCCGTACTTGGCCTCGAACGCCTTGATGACCTCGCCGTAGTTGGCCCAGTCCGGCGGCAGCGCGATGGTGTTGAGCCGCCCTTCCTTCTTGGCGGCCTCCACCAGCTTGTCCAGCCCGCCGAAGTCCTGGGCCGAGGTCGCGGTGGCCGCCGTGGAGCCGGCCGACTCCGAGCCGCCGACGGCGGTCGTGGGGGCGGCGCCGCACGCCGCGATCACTGAGGTGGTTATCGTGAGCGCGGCCACGAGGCCGGCGGTACGCGTGGACAACTTTGTCCCTCCCACTGAGGTGCGTGGATCGAACGTAGGCGAACTTGTACGAACAAGCCAGAGCCAGTAAGTCGCATATCCATGTCAGTGGCGTGAACGGAAGGGCTCAGCACGATGGCGCGCTACGAACGGATCGCGAGTGACCTTCGGGACGCCATCGTCGGGGGGGACTATCCGATAGGCGCCCAGCTCCCCTCCGAGGCTGAGCTGGCCTTACGGTATTCGGCCGCACGCGGGACCGTCCGCCAGGCCGTCGCCCTGCTCGCCGCCGAGGGGCTGGTCGGGTCCCGGCAGGGCGCGCGGCGCATCGTGCTCGGCAGCGAGCGCAGCCAGAGCTTCGCCGAGTTGCACAGCTTCGCCCAGTGGGCACGGTCGATGGGCTACCGCGCCGGCGGCACCGTGCTGTCCTCCCTGCGCCGCCCGTGCTCGCCCTCCGAGGCCGTACGGCTGTCGCTGGAGCCGGGGGAGGAGGTGCTCGCCGTGCTGCGGCTGCGGCGGCTCGACGGTGAGCCGGTGCTGGTCGAGCGCACCGTCTACGCCGGCTGGATAGCCTCCGCCGTCGAGCGGCTCGACCCCGACTGCGAGTCGGTGACCCAGGAGCTCTACGAGTCGGTCGGCCTGGTCTTCGCGTACGGCGAGCACCTGATCGACGCGGTGGCGGCCGGCAGCGAGGACGCCCGGCTGCTCGGCGTGCGGCGGGGCAGCCCCCTGCTGCGCCAGCGCCGCGTCACCACCACCCAGGAGGGCCGGCCCGTCGAGTGCTCCGACGACCGCTACCGCGCCGGCAGCGTGACCTTCAGCATCCGCAACTCCACCTCCGCCAATCCCCTCGTCCGCCGCGCCGGCGACTGATCCGCCGCCCTCAGGGGACCAGGTAGGCGCTGTCGCGGGCGTCGGTGACGGCCATGTGGCCGGGCGCGTGGCCGATCGCGAACGGCGGCCGCGACCGCATCACCGCGGCCTGCGGCGTCACCCCGCAGGCCCAGAAGACCGGCAGCTCCCCGTCGCGCACCTCGACCGGGTCGCCGAAGTCCGGCGTGCCGAGGTCGGTGATGCCGAGCGCGGCGGGGTCGCCGACGTGCACCGGCGCGCCGTGCACGGCCGGATAGCGCGAGGTGACCCGTACGGCGGTCGGCACCAGCTCGGCGGGGATCGGGCGCATCGACACCACGAGGGGCCCGGAAAGCTCGCCCGCCGGAACGCACGGCCGGTCGGTCAGATACATCGGCACGTTCGTGCCCGCCTCGATGTGGCGTATCGGGACGCCGGCCTCCAGCAACGCGGCCTCGAACGTGAAACTGCAGCCGATGAGGAAGCCCACCAGGTCGTCGCGCCAGTACGACGTCACGTCGGTGACCTCGGCGACCTGCTCGCCGTCCCGATAGACGCGGTAGGCGGGCAGATCGGTGCGCAGGTCGCCGTCGAAGATCGACGCGAACGTCTCGCCCGGCTCGGTGACGGCGAGCACCGGGCAGGGGCGCGGGTTGCGCTGCGCGAACACCAGGAAGTCGTACGCCCTGTCCCTCGGCAGCGCGATCAGGTTGGCCTGCGCCCATCCCGCCGCCCAGCCGGAGGTGGGCGTGACCAGCCCTCCCCGGAACAGCTCCCGCGCCTCGCGCGGGGTCAGACGTGCGGGGTCGGTCACCTTCGTCCGTTCCATCACGGTCTCCTCGAAAGTCAGTGGAATCGATGGCCGCCGGCCACCCGGAAACGAATGCGCTGCCCGGGGCGGGCCTGCGCCGCCCGGTCGACGTGGTGATCGCGCACCACCGCGATGACGGGATATCCGCCGGTCACGGGGTGATCCGCGAGGAAGAGCGTCGGCTGTCCCGACGGCGGCACCTGCAGCGCGCCGGGGACCATGCCCTCGCTCGGCAGCTCCCCGTCGCGCGCGCGTTCCAGGCGCGGCCCGCGCAGCCGCATGCCGACCCGGTCGCTGTGCGCGGTCACCTCGTACGGCTCGGCGCACAGGGCCGCCAGCGCCCCGGGCTCGAACCAGTCGTGGCGTGGTCCCGGTATCACGTCCAGCATGAGGACGCCGGGCTCCGGCCCGGGCACCGGCTCTGGCACCGGGGCGAGATCGGCCACGGGAAACTCCGCCGGCGCCGGCCCGACCGGGAGCACCGATCCGGGTGCCGGACGTTCCGGGCCGAGCCCGGAGAGCAGGTCGGTGGCCCGTGACCCCAGCACCTCGGGCACGTCGATCCCGCCGCGGACCGCCAGATAGGTGCGCAGCCCGCGGGACGGCACGCCGAGTCGCAGCGTGGCCCCGTCGGGCAGGCGCTCGACCGACGCGTGCCCGATGCCGCGCGTGCGCCCCTCGGCGTCGGTGACGGTGGCGGGGCAGGGCGCGCCGGTGAGCGTCACGAGCAGGTCGCCGATGGCGCGCACCCGCAGCCCGCCCAGAGTGACCTCCAGGCAGGCGGCGTCCTCGGGATTGGCCAGAAGGCGGTTGGCCAGCCGCAGCGCGCCGCGGTCCGCCGCGCCGGAACGCCCGACGCCGAGATGGCTGTGGCGGCGGCGTCCCAGGTCCTGCACGGTCGTGAGGGGACCGGGAGCCAGCACCAGCAGCGCCCGCCGAAGCTCGCTCACAGTGCCCCGCTCACAGTCGCCTTGCTCACAGTGCCTCGCTCATGGTCGCCTCGCTCATGGTCGCCTCGCTCATGGTCGCCTCGCTCATGACGCCTCCGTGAACCGCACCCGGACCCCCGGGCGCAGCAGAGCGGGCGGGTCGGCCGCGATGTCCCACACCACGGTCTCGGTGCGCCCGATCAGCTGCCAGCCGCCCGGCGACTCGCGCGGGTAGACCCCGCTGAACTCTCCGGCGAGCCCCACCGCGCCGGTGGGCACGCGCACGCGCGCCTCCGGCCGCCGGGGCACGGCCAGGCGGGGGTCGCCGCCGATCAGATATCCGAAGCCGGGGGCGAACCCGCAGAAGGCGACAGTCCAGGGTGTTCCGGTATGCGCCGCCACGACCTCACGTTCGGTGAGCCCGGTCAGCCGGGCCACGTCGGCGAGGTCGTCGCCGTCGTACACGACCGGGATCACCACCTCCTCGGTCGTCGTACGGCGGCCTGCGGCCGGCCGTACGGCCAGGACGGCGGACTCCACCGCGGCGTGGCGCGCCGGCGGCTCGAACCGGACGAGCAGCGTCCGCGCCGCGGGGACGATGTCGACGATTCCCGCCGGGGGGTCGGCCGCGAGGGCGTCGTAGAGGGCGACCACCTCCTCGAGACGGCCCACCTCGACCAGGACCGCGTGCTCACCGCAGCGGTGCAGCCGTGCGTTCACGGTTTCTCCTCGGCGAAGGGCGCCAGGTCGATGCCGTTCGCCTTGAGCGCGTCACGGACCTCGAGGGCCATGGCGACGGCGCCGGGGCTGTCGCCGTGCACGCAGATCGAGTCGGCCGTGACGGTGAGCGGTGTCCCGTCGACGGCCTCGATCGGCTCGCCCCTGGCCATGCGCACGCTGCGCTCGGCGACGCGGGCGGGATCGTGCAGGACGGCGCCGGGCACGCCGCGCGGCACCAGCGTGCCCTCGCGGGTGTAGGCACGGTCGGCGAAGCATTCCGCGACCGTGGTGAGGCCGGCCCGGCAGGCCTGGCGCAGCCACGCCGAGCCGGGGAGGCCGAGCACGGGCAGGCCGGGGTCGTAGGCCCGCACGGCCGCGACCACCGCGGCGGCCTGCGCCTCGTGGTGCACGATCGCGTTGTAGAGCGCGCCGTGCGGCTTGACATACCTGACCTTGGTGCCCGCCACCCGCGCGAAGGCGTCCAGGGCGCCGATCTGGTAGATGACGTCGTCGGCGAGTTCGACGGGCGGCACGTCGACGAAGCGCCGCCCGAAGCCCGCCAGGTCGCGGTAGCCGACCTGGGCGCCGATCACCACGCCGCGCGCGGCCGCGGTCTCGCAGGTGCGCCGCATGATCACCGGATCTCCGGCGTGGAATCCGCAGGCGACGTTGGCGCTCGTGACGATCGACAGCAGCGCGTCGTCGTCGCCGAGCGTCCACTGGCCGAAGCCCTCGCCCAGGTCGGAGTTGAGGTCGATGCACATGGTGTTGTAAGACACGTCAGCTCCAGAGCGCGCTGATCCCGCTGAGGGAGTTCCAGCCGAGGTAGATGGTCAGCGCCCAGGCGAGCACGCCGACGCCGAGGAGCCAGACCGGGTAACGGTATCCGCCCATGAGATCACGGCGGCGCGCGGCGACCCAAAGGATCACGGCCAGGCCGACGGGCAGGATGAGGCCGTTGAGCGCTCCGGCGAGGATCAGGAGGTTGGCCGGGGCCTTGCCGAGGAGGAGGAAGACCGCGGTCGAGACCAGGATGAAGGCCACCGTGATCCACGAGCGGTAGCGGTCCATCCGGGGCGAGAAGCTGGCGAGGAACGAGACCGACGTGTACGAGGCGCCGATGACCGAGGTGATGGCCGCGGCCCACAGGACGACTCCGAACAGTCGCAGGCCCAGCTCGCCCGCCGCGCTCCGGAAGATGTCGGCGGCCGGGTTCGCCGCGTCCGCGGCGAGCCGGAACCCTCCGGCGACCACGCCGAGCGCGGCGAGGAAGAGGATCACCCGCATGACCCCGGTGACCAGGATGCCGGTGACCGAGCCGCGGGAGATCTGCCCGGCGTTCTCCGGCCCGGTCACGCCCGCGTCGATGAGCCGGTGCGCCCCCGCGTACGTGATGTAACCCCCGACCGTGCCGCCGATCAGCGTCGTGACGGCGAGGAAGTCGACCGTGTCGGGCAGGACCGCCTGCCGCAGGGCCTCGCCCACCGGCGGGTGGGAGACGATCGCCACGTACAGCGTCAGCGCCACCATCACGACGCCGAGGACGACGACGATCCGGTCCACGGCGACCCCGGCCCGCCTGCTGAGGAAGATGGCGACGGCGATCAGGGCGGATACCGTGCCGCCGATCTTGACATCGACCCCCGCGAGGGCGTTCAGGCCGAGTGCCGCGCCGCCGACGTTGCCGATGTTGAACACCAGGCCGCCGAAGGCCACGAGGACGGCCAGGAGATATCCCGAACCGGGCAGCACCCGGTTGCCCAGCGTCTGGGCGCGCATCCCGGAGACGCCGATCACCCGCCAGACGTTCAGCTGGACGGCGATGTCGACGAGGATCGACGCGACGATCACGAACGCGAACGCCGCCCCGAGCCGGGCCGTGAACGTCGTCGTCTGGGTGATGAAGCCGGGGCCGATGGCGCTCGTGGCCATGAGGAACATCGCGCCGAGCAGCGCCGAGCGCGGTCCTCGGCTCCCGATGCCCGCAGGTGAAGCGGTGTCCGCGGGTGAAGCCGCCTGGATCTTGGGGGGTTGACTCATGGGAGACTCCTTTGCTCACCTCCCGCGAAATTAGAGGATTGTTCAACGATTCATCAAGCCCCTTGTAGGTTACTTCCGCGCTACAACTGGGTGTGATCACGCGAAGTCCGATGGTGATCGCGGAAATCAGGTGACATGTCGCGGCCTAAGCTGGGAGTGATCTGACGGTCGAGAAAGGGTTACGGCGATGACGGCGATGGCTGACTGGGCGGCACGGTTGAGCGCGGCTCGGCCGGTGCTCGATCGGGCCAGCGCCGCGGAACTGGTCGCCGACGTCCTGCGGGAGAACGTCATCGACGGCTCCCTGCCCCCGGGCACCCGACTGTCGGAGGAGACGATCGGGAACCTGCTCGGCGTCTCCCGCAACACGCTCCGAGAGGCGTTCAGGCTGCTGTCGCACGAGAACCTGCTGGTGCACGAGCTGCATCGCGGTGTCTTCGTCCGCAAACTCGCCGCGGCCGACGTGGCGGACATCTACGCGATGCGGCGCATCCTGGAGACGGCGGGCGTGCGGGCCGCGGTCACGGCCCCGCCCGAGGCCGTACGGGAGGTGCGGCGCCACGTCGACGAGGGCCAGGCGGCCGCGGAGAGCGGCGACTGGGCGGCCGTCGGCACCGCCAACATGCGCTTCCACCGCGCGATCACCGCGCTGCTCGCCAGCCCGCGCGTGGACGAGACCATGGCGCGCCTGCTCGCCGAGCTGCGGCTGGCCTTCCACGTGATGGGCGAGCTCAGGACCTTCCACGAGCCCTACCTGGAAGACAACGCGCGCATCGCCACGCTGCTGATAGACGGCGACCACGAGCGGGCCGAGCGGGAGCTTGTCGCCTACTTCGACACGGCGGAGGCCCAGCTGCTGGCCGCCTACGCGGAACGCGGGGTGTGAGCTCCTCGCCGACGCCAGGCCCCCGGTGACGCCTGGGCGCCAACGTCCTGCACCGGGCCGGGGGAGCCGGCCACCTGTCGGGCGGTCGGTGGACGTACGGGGACGTTTCCGGCGGGTCCGCTCGGGACACCCGGGTGGCCGCCGTCGTCGGGGAGCCGGGGGCGGCGCGCGTCTGGGCGGCGGTGACGGACGCCACCGAACGAGAGGAGCCGCCGTACCGGGGCGGCGGGATCCGGATCGGCGAGTGATCCGCCGGCGGACGCGCTTCCTGGGCTTTCGTTCCCGGAAACGGACCGCGCCGACTTGCGTTCGATCTCCTGGGAACGTATGTTCGAAGTAGCGGCGATTCTGCCCGAATCATCCGCCCGTCTTCCCCCGGGTGGCCACGAAGCCACAGGGAGAAGGAGTCTTGAGCAGACTTTACGGCGATCCGATCGAGGTGTGGGTCCGGGACGGGCATCCTGCCCAGTTCGTCTGGCGTGACCGGCTCTACACCGTCCGCGAGATCCAGGACCACTGGGTGGTCGCCAGGGAATGGTGGAAGACCTCGGACGCCGATCCCGGCGAGCGGCGCTTCTGGCGAGTGGGGGCCGCGGCCGGCAAGGAGGTCGGGACCTATGAACTGCGCTTCGACACCGCCAGCGGCGGCTGGCTCCTGCTGAGGGCCTGGGACTGATGGGAACGCTCCAGCTACCCACGACGTTCGGGGGACGGGCCGCTGGAGGACGGACCGGGGGACGGACGGGGGCGCGCCCGTGACGGAACCCTTCGCCCACCTGCACGTGGCGTCCGCCTTCTCGCTGCGGTACGGCACCGCGTTCCCGTCCGCCCTCGTCCGGCGGGCCGCCGAGCACGGCATGGACACGCTGGCGCTGACCGACCGCGACGGCCTCTACGGCGCGGTCAAGCACGTCATCGCCTGCCACGAGCG
Organism: Microbispora sp. NPDC046933; assembly: GCF_040644635.1. Taxonomy (NCBI): domain Bacteria; kingdom Bacillati; phylum Actinomycetota; class Actinomycetes; order Streptosporangiales; family Streptosporangiaceae; genus Microbispora; species Microbispora sp. NPDC046933. The sequence goes on from NZ_JBEYWW010000033.1 coordinate 56,262, forward strand.
GGGCGTCCGCCCGGTCGTCGGCGTCGACCTCGCCCTCGACAAGGGTTCTTCCACGTCGGACGACCTGTTCGGGGGCGGCCTGCCGTCCGCCCGCCCGGCCCACGGCCGCCGTACCGGACACGGACATGGACACGGACACGGACATGGACACGGCCGCCCGGCGGCGGGCGAGCCGGCACGGGTCGTCGTGCTCGCGCGCACCGGCGGCTGGGCCTCGCTGTGCCGCCTGGTCACGGCGGCCCACCACGCGGGGGAGCGCGGCGAGCCGTACGTCACGCCGGGGATGGTGGCCGAGCACGCGACCGGCCCGGACGGCGGGCCGCGGCTGACCGTGCTGCTCGGGCCCCGCTCCGGCGTCGGCCGCGCGGTGGCCGAGCGGCGCGACGACCAGGCCCGGGCCCTGCTGGCCGCCTGGCGCGCGGTGGTCCCCGACCTGGTCGTCGAGGTGTCCGACCTGTACGGCTACCGCGACGCGAACGTCGCCACCCGAATGATCGGGCTGGCCGACTCGATGGGCGTGCCGGTCGTGCTGACCAACGCGGTCCGCTACCTGGACGCCGCCGATCACCAGGTCGGCAACGTGCTCGACGCGGCGCGCAAGCTGGTGCCCCTCGACGGGCGGCATCTCGACGACCCCACCGCCCACGCGTACCTGAAGGACGGCGCCGAGATGGCGCGGGTGGCCGCGCGGATCTGCGGCGGCGACACCGGCCGGGCGGCGCGGCTGCTGGCCGAGACGCGCCGCGTGGCCGAGCGGTGCGTGCTCGACCCCGTCGAGATCGTGCCCCTGCTCGAACCCGAGCGGCCCCGGCTCCACCTGCCGGAGGTCGGTGAGGACCCGGTGCCCCTGCTGCGGCGCCGCTGCGAGGAGGGGCTGGCCCGGCGGGGCCTGGAGCGCTCGGCCGAGGCCCGCGACCGGCTCGCCGCCGAACTCCACGTCATCGAGAGGAAGCGGCTGTCGGGCTACTTCACGTCCGTCGCCGGAATCACGGACATGATCCGGGCGATGGGCGTGCGGTGCGCGATCCGCGGCTCGGGGGCGGGCAGCCTGGTCAACTACCTGATCGGCATCGGCGAGGTGAACCCGCTCGAACACGGCCTGCTGATGGAGCGCTTCCTGTCGGAGGGCCGCAAGGGCCTGCCCGACATCGACATCGACGTGGAGTCGGCCCGCCGCCTCGACTGCTACCGCGCGATCCTGGACAGGTACGGCGAGGAGCGGGTGGCCTGCGTGTCGATGATGGAGACCTACCGCGCCCGCAGCGCGATCAGGGACGTCGGCGCCGCCATGGGCCTGCCGCCGCACGAGATCGACGTCATCGCCAAGGCGTTCCCGCAGGTGCGGGCCAGGCAGATCAGGGCCGCGCTGTCCGACCTGCCGGAGCTGCGCGACAGCGGGCTGAACGACCGGTCGCTGGAGACCGTGTTCCGTCTGGCCGAGCGGCTCGACGGGCTGCCCCGGCACATCGCGCTGCACCCCTGCGGGGTGCTGATCGGCAACTCCACGCTGCGCGACCGCACGCCGGTCGAGCGCAGCCTGCTCGACTTCCCCATGTCGCAGTTCGACAAGGACGACGTCGAGGAGGCGGGCCTGCTCAAGCTCGACGTGCTCGGCGTGCGCATGCAGTCGGCGCTCGCCTACGCCCTCCAGGAGGTCGAGCGGGTCGAGGGGCGGCGGATCGACCTCGACGCCGTCCCACGCGACGACCAGGAGACCTACGACATGATCCGCCTCAGCCGCACGATCGGCTGTTTCCAGATCGAGTCGCCGGGGCAGCGCGAACTGGTCGCCAAGCTGGAGCCGCGCACGATGCACGACCTGATCGTGGACATCTCGCTGTTCCGTCCGGGACCGGTCAACTCCGATATGGTCACGCCCTACCTGGAGACCAGGCACGGCTTCCGCGAGGCGCGCTACCCGCACGAGTCGCTGCGCGAGGCGCTCAGGGAGACCAACGGGGTGGTCGTCTTCCACGAGCAGGTCATGAAGGTCATCGACATCATGACCGGGGCGGGGCTGTCGGAGGCCGACCGGGCGCGCCGGGCCCTCGGGACACCCGAGGGCCGCGAGGCCGTGCGCGCCTGGTTCGTGCCGCTCGCCCGGGAGAACGGCTATGCCCCCGACGTCGTCGAGCGGGCGTGGAAGGTGCTCGACGCGTTCGGCGGGTTCGGGTTCTGCAAGGCGCACGCGGCGGCGTTCGCGCTGCCCACCTACCAGTCGGCATGGCTGAAGCGGCACCACACGGCCGCGTTCCTCGCGGGCGTGCTCACCCACGACCCCGGCATGTACCCGAGCCGGGTCATCCTCGACGAGGCCAGGCAGTGCGGGGTGGACGTCCTGCCCCTCGACGTCAACCGCTCGGGGAAGACCTGGCTGGTCGAGCGGACGGGTCCGGTGGAGGACGGCCCCGGGGAGTTCGGCGGCGGGTACGGCCTGCGGGTGCCGTTCTCGGCCGTCCGCGGGGTGAGCGAGGCCGAGGTGGAGCGCATGGTCGCGGGCCGGCCGTACACCTCGCTGGCCGACTTCTGGGAGCGGGCCCGGCCCTCACGCCCGGTCGCCGAGCGGATCGTGGAGGTCGGCGGGTTCGACGCGCTGCACGGCCTGCGGCCGGGGGAGCCGCGCTGGCGGCCGGGACGGCTGACCAGGCGCGACCTGATCGCCCAGGTCGGCACGCTCGACCGCGGCTCTCCCGTGGGCGCGGCGGGGCAGCTTCCGATGGGGTTCACCGATCGGGTCACGCCCGGCGAGCTGCCGGAGATGACCGAGGCCGAGGCCGTCGAGGCCGAGCTGGAGATCCTCGGCATGGACGTGAGCCGCCACGTCATGGACTTCTACCGCGACCTGCTCGACGCGCTGGGCGTGACGCGGGCCAGGGACCTGCTCCGGCACCGCAACGGTGCGGAGATCCTGGTCGCGGGGGTCAAGGTCGCCACCCAGACGCCCGCGGTGCGGTCGGGGCAGCGGGTCATCTTCACCACCCTGGACGACTCCACCGGCCCGATCGACCTCACGTTCTTCGAGTCGGTGCAGGCGCACACGGCCGCGACCGTGTTCGGGTCGTGGCTGCTGGCCGCCAGGGGAGTGGTGCGGCGCACCGGGGGCCGGGCGGTCTCGCTGCGGGCCGTGCACTGCTGGAACCTCGCCGACCTCGACCACGTGTGGCGCACGCAGGGGCTCGACGCCGTACGCGCCGTGGTCAGCGAGGTGCCCGCGCCCGGCGCCGGCGTGGGCGGACGGCCCGTCGAGTACGGCAACGGCTTCCGGGTGTCGCCCTACTCCGACAACGGAGCCCCGCCGGCCGTACGCGAGGGGCTGTTCCCGGGCCATCCGGCCGAGCCCCAGCGGCGGCTCTGGCATGCCAGCTCCGGCAGCTCGGGACCGTCGCCCGGCCGGTGATCCTGCCCGCCGCCGTCCGTGCGCGCGGCCGGTGCCGCCGCGTGGGGCGTGCCGGACGGCCGTGCGCCGTGGGGGAGGTGAACCGGCGGCCGGGCGGCGGGGCGCGCCGCCCGCTTCTGCCCGGCGCCCGAGTGCCGGGCGGTGACCTCGCGGACCGTCGAGGCGCACAGGAGCGCCGCGACGGCGACCGCGGCCGCCTGCGGCGTGCCGAGGCCGGTCAGCCCCTCCCGCGCCGGGCCCGCGAACACCAGCCCGAGCGCGGCCAGCCAGCTCAGCCACCAGCAGGCGAGGAGAATCAGCCACCGGGTGCGCTCCGCGGGCCCGTCGCCCGGCACCTCCCGCCCGCGGCCACGCGGTCCGTGCCCCGAAGCGCCCGAGCCGTCTGCCCGCCGCGTACGCGCCGACGGGCGATCGCGCCGCCGCACGGGGGTCTCACGCCAGGCCAGGTCCGCGAGGAACGGCGGGACCACGAGGTTGACTCCGGGCACGAGGCACGCCGCGGCGAGCGCGGCGGGCGGCGTGGCCGGGCGCACCTGCCGCAGCCAGGCCAGGAAGGCGAACGCGGCGGCCACGGTGGCGGTGAGCAGCACCAGGACCAGCACGGCGAACGTCGTCGCGGCGCCGCTGACGGCCCGCGCGGCGGGAGAGGCGGGATCGCCGCCGAAGGCCGCGATCTGCGCGGCCAGCCGCCTGCCCCGGGCCTCCTCGAACACGGCGAGCGCGGTCACCGAGACGACCTGGGCGGCGAGGGCCGCGTACACGCCGCCGGCCGCCCGGCTCACCGCTGAGGACGTGGACCGCATCTGTTCTCCCCCCGCGCCGGCGCGTGACCTGCCTCACTCTTATCCCGTCCGCGACGCCGCTAATCCGGCCCCGGCCTGCCGGAGAACATGAGAGGTATACGACACCTGCGGCTTTTGTGCTGCTACGTCGTGATTGGGGGTTGGTGGAATGGTTTTCGGGGCCGAATCCGCTGAAGTACCCGACCACCCTGTGGAGGGCGATCCTCGCCATGTCCGGGGGCCTTCCACCGGCGCCGGCGCCCGGGTTCTCCGCATGGTTCGCCCACTTCCGGATAACGCTCCACGGGATGCTTCGGCGCGCGTCGAAACACCGTGGCCCTAGCCTGCGCGGCACATCCCCTCGCATCCCTGGAGGCCGACGCATGACCGACACCCCGCTGACCGACGACCGCGAGCCCGCGCGGGTCGTGGCCGAGATGATCGACCACGTGCTCCGCCTGGCGGCGACCTGGACCGCCTGGGACGGCCGTCCGGTGCCGTCGGGCGACCGGATCTACACGCCGCACAAGGCGATTCGCCGGGTGGCCGACCACCTCGTGGACCATTTGGCGGAGATCGAGGACCGGCTGGCCGGTCGCGTGCCCCTGCCCGACCACTGGCACGCATCATTGATCACCACGGCTGCCGACCTCGCCCCGTTCACCGAGCAGGACCTCGAGGAGGCCCGCAGCAGGCTCACCCGGCTCGCCCGGATCTGGACGGCCTGCCTGGAGGCGCTGACCCCGGAGCAGCTCGACCACTCGCCGGGGGAGGGCTGGACGCTCCGCCAGGTCGCCTTCCACCTCGGCGGGTCGGTGTACTACGCCGACGCGGTGGGCGACCTGTCCGGGATGGAGTCGCGGGTCCTGTTGCCGGGCAAGCGTGATCTCACCGCCTCCCGGCCCGGCTCCGAGACCTGATTACTCTATCCATCCGGCTGAAAATCGGTTTTCTCCATTTCCGGAATAGGACCATCGCCAAGTGAAGCGCTCTCCCGTGTGTGCCGGATGTATCATTCTTTGCGCATAACAAATGATCGTGATCGAGAAGGCGGTCCGGACACAGGTCTGCCCTCCCTTGGCAGAACGGAAAGCCGAGTCCGCCGCCGGTGTCCCGGCTGTCCGGTAGCCCGGAACGGCCACCGGAGAAGGGGACGGTGATGAACGGCCGGAACACTCCGCTGAGAATTCCCTATCGCATCCTGGTGATCATTGCGGCGGTCGTTCCGGTCGTCCTCTCCACTGCGGTCGGGTCGGTGCTGGTGAACGAGGCGCAGGCTTTTCCCGACGATGTCGGGGAGTGGGTGAAACTCCTCCTCGGGGCGGCCCTGCTCGTGTTCGCGGCCTTTGCCCTGACCGTCCTCGGATGGATGACAAGGCTGCTCCTGAGGCGGCCCGAGACCGAGGATGAGCTCCGCGTTCTCGAATTGCTGAACCGGCTGGGAAAGACCCTGAAGAGGCCAAGTGGGGTGGTCGCCATCCTGGCCGCGCTCGCGCTCATCGCTCCGATCGCGTGGCTGCTCCCGAACGACGGGCTGGAGCCGGGCACGCTGTACATCATGAGCGCCAAGGACGAAAGCGGGGCGGCCAACGTCCGGAACATCCTCGTGCAGCAGTGGAACCAGGCCCACCCCGACAACCCGGTGAAGTTCTCCCCCAGCGGGGACACGGAGCCCGACGACCAGCACACGCGCATGGTCGAGGACGCGAAAAAGGGCCATCAGGCGGACGTGTACGTCCTCGACGTCGTCTACATGCAGGAGTTCATCAGCAACGGCTACATACGGCCGCTCGACGAGTCCAGGCGGCCCCTGGAGGCGAAGACCGACGACTTCCTCAAGAACGTCCTGGACACGTGCAGGGACATGAGCGGGGACAGTAAGGCCTTATGGGCGCTTCCCTGGAACACCGATGCGGGGTTGCTCTACCGGCGCTCGGAGGGGCCCCGCCCGGAGAGCTGGACCGATTACTTCCCCCGTTCCGCCAACGCGGCCCATCTGTTTCGCTCGGAGAGCCTGACGATCACCGCGCTGGAGGCGATCTGGGCCCACGGCGGCGACGTGGTGAACGCGGACGGACAGCTCGTGCTGACGCCCAACGACAGCGCCGTCAACTTCGACCAGAACGCCAGCGACGCGTTGAAGGATCTGGCGGACGTTTATAAAGGGAAGGAACCGGAGGACAAGGGCGACGCCGAAGAGGCGGCCCTCCGGGAGTTCACCCGCGGCAATGCCGACGTCATGCGCAACTGGCCGGTGGGGTACGACAAGCTGGCCAAGCCTCCGAACGGTCTTCCCTCTCTCCAGGTCACGCGGCTTCCGCATCCGAGCGTGCTCGGCGGGCAGAACCTGGCCGTATCGAACTCGACGCGGAAGCCGAAGGCGGCCCAGGCGTTGATCGAGTTCCTCACGAGCCCGTCCAGCGAACTGATCCTCTTCGAAGTGGGGGGATTCGCCCCGACGCGGGATTACGCGTACAAATACGCCACACGCCCCTACCGTGAGGAACTCAAAACCGCCGTGACGGAGGCACGTCTCCGCCCGGTCACTCCGCACTACACCGAATTCAGCGCGACGTTCCGTGACGGCATCATGGACGCGATCCGCAACAAGGGGCGACTCCCTCCCGATTTCCCAAAGCGGCTGCGCGATGCCGCCGCGGGCGGCCCACACGACAACTGAGCACCGGCTCTGCCCGCCCGGCGGCCCTGAGACCGCCCGGCCGGTGGGCGCCTCCGGGAGACCCGAACCCGGGGATGGCCGCGGCCGGGGTTCGCCGCCCGCTCCGCGCGCCGATCTCCGATGTCCGGCGCTCAGGACGTGAGCGCGCGGACGACCTCGGCGGCCGGGCCCGGCGGGAGGGCCGCGTGCACGAGTTCGACCCGGTGGACGATCCTCGGCGCGACCAGCGGCACCCGCACCCCGCACGGCGCGGCGGACGCGGGCAGCAGGGTCAGGCCGTGCCCGGCCGCGGCCAGGCGCGCCGCGACGGCCGGGTCGTGGCCCTCGTAGCGGATGCCGGGCCGCAGCCCGTCGAGTCGTGCCACCGCGCGCAGGCGGTCGAGCGGCATCACCTCCGGGGCGTCCACCCACAGGGCGTCGGCCAGGTCGTCCAGCCGCAGGCCGGCCCGGCCCGCCAGCGGGTGCCCCTCCGGCAGCACGACGACCAGCTCCTCCTCCCGCACGCCGACGGTGGTGAGCGGCCCCGCGTCGGGGAGGTTCAGCGGGTCGGAGGGCGCGGCCGGGCCGTCGGCCAGCGCGAGGTCGGCCTCGCCCGAGGCCACCAGCGCCACGGCCGCCGCCGCGCCGGCGATGCGCAGCGTCGTCACCCCGGCCAGCGCCGCCGCCGTGCCCGCCGTGAGGGCGAGCGGGCCGGCGGCGACGGTGAGGGTCCGAGGCTGTGCGGACAGCCGCGCCACGTCCGCCCGCGCGGCCCGCAGCCGCAGCAGCAGCGGCCCCGCGTGCTCCAGCAGGCGCTCGCCCGCCCGGGTCGGCCGTACGGGGCGGCGGGTGAGCAGCGGCACCCCGAGGTCGGCTTCCAGCGCGGCGATCTGCTGGGACACCGCGGGCTGGGTGTAGCCGAGGCGGTCCGCGGCGGCCGAGAACGACCCCTCGGCGACCACGGTCACGAACGTGCGCAGCAGATGAGGGTCCACGGAAATCAGCATCTCTTATGCAGACCTCAGAAATCATCATTTGTCATTAAGTTCGCACGTCGCCAGCATTGAGGTCATGAGACCCCGCATCGCGCTGGTGGGCGACCGGTCGCCCACCGTCCGCTCCCACACCCGCATCCCGCTCATCCTCGACGCGCTGCGCGAGCGTGAGGGGCTGGACCTCGACGCCTACTGGATCAGGACCGACGAGGTCGGCGATCTCGGCGGGTTCGACGGCGTCTGGATCCTGCCCGGCAGCCCCTACAGCAGCGAGCAGGGCGCGATCACGGCCGCCAGGACCGCCAGGGAGAACGCGATCCCGCTGCTCGGCACCTGCGCCGGCTTCCAGCACGCGCTGCTGGAGTACGCCCGCCACGTGTGCGGGCTGAGCGTGAGCCACGCGGAGAACGACCCGGACGCCCCGAACCCGCTGATCAGGCAGCTCGCCTGCTCCCTCGCCGGGCACGAGGCGGCGGTCCGGCTCGTCCCCGGCTCGCTCGCCGAGCGGATCGTCGGCGCCGACCGGACCGTGGAGCGGTACTTCTGCTCCTACGGCCCCGATCCCGCCTACCTGGAGACCCTGGCGGCCCACGGCCTGCGCTTCACCGGTCACGACGAGGAGGGGGAGACGCGGGTGGCCGAGCTGCCCGGCCACCCCCTCTATCTGGTCACGTTGTTCCAGCCCGAGCTGGCCGAGCGTCAGCCCCATCCGCTCGTGCGCGCGTTCGCCGCCGCTGCCGCCGACCGGGCGGCGCTCACCCGAGGACCAGATCCCGTACGGCTCTGAGCGTGGGCTCGTCACGAGGGCCCATGACGAGCAGCGTGGTGACCGGGCTGCGGCGCCACAGCTCCAGCCGCTCCCGGATGCGGCCGAGCGGCCCGAGGAGCGCGATGCCGTCGGCCAGCTCGTCGGGAATGGCGGCGAACGCCTCGTCGCGACGGCCGGCCAGGTAGAGCTCCTGGATGCGGCGGGCCTGCTCGGCGTAGCCCATCCTGCCGATGATGTCGGCGTGGAAGTTGCGGGTCCTGGCCCCCATGCCGCCGATGTAGAGGGTCAGCATCATCTTCACGCCGTCGAGCGCGGCCCGCAGATCGTCGGTGACGACCACCATGACCATGGCGGCGACGTCGAACCCCGGTTTCGCGCCGGCCAGGGCGTCGCCGTACATCGCCTCGATCTTCTCGGGGAAGGCGAACAGCGGCAGCCAGCCCTGCCCGACCTCGGCGGCGAGCGCGACGTTCTTCGGGCCCTCGGCGCCCAGGTAGACCGGGATGTCGGGCCGCAGCGGATGGGTGATCGGCTTGAGCGGCTTGCCGAGGCCGCCGGGCAGCGGCAGCGGATAATGCGGGCCGGGGTTCGTCACCGGCTCCTCCCGCCGCCACACCTTTCGCATGATCTCGACGTACTCGCGGGTGCGGGCGAGCGGCGCGGCGAACGGCTGGCCGTACCAGCCCTCGACGACCTGCGGGCCCGAGGCGCCGACGCCGAGCAGCAGCCGCCCGCCGGTGAGGTGGTCGAGCGTCATCGCGGTCATCGCGGTCGTCACCGGGGGCCGGGCGGACAGCTGGGCCACGCTGGTGCCGAGCTTGATGCGGCTGGTCCTGGCGCCGTACCAGGCCAGCGGCGTGAACGCGTCGCTGCCGTACGCCTCGGCGGTCCACACCGACTCGTATCCCAGCCGCTCGGCGGTCCGCACGACCTCGGTCGCGTCGTCGGCGTTCCGCTGCCAGTACCCGAGGTTCAGCCCGAGTCTCAGATCATCGGCCACACGCGTGATTAGAACACGTTCTATGAATCCCGGCCAGACTCCGGATAGGCGCGGGCAAGATGCTCGGCGACCGCGGCCGCCGCGGCCCCGGCGTCGCCGTCCGCGATCGCCCGGTGGATGCGCCGGTGGTCGTCCTGCAGGCCGCCGGTGTCGCCGAGCCGTACGACCGCGTCCACGGCGTAGCGGCGCAGGGCGTCGCGCAGCGCCCGCATGACCGCCACGATCAGCCGGTTGCCCGCCGCCTCGGCGAGGGCCAGGTGGAACGCGATGTCGTGCTCGACGAACTCGGCGGGGTCGCGCGCGGCGTCCATGGCCGCGATCGCCTCCGCCATCCGCGCCGTCGCCGGTCGCGTGGAAGCCGCCGGCGTGGAAGCCGTCAGCGTGGATGCCGTCAGCGTGGATGCCGGCGCGGGAGCCGTCGGCGTGGATGCCGCCGCCGCGGGAGCTGCCGGTGCGAGAGCCGCCGCCGCCCGGGCCGCGGCCCACTGCTCGATCATCAGCCGAGTGTCGATCACCTCGCGCATCGAGAGCGTGGCGAGGCCGAGGTGCAGCCGGAGCAGGTCCGTGAGCGCGTTTCCCGGGCGGGAGGTGAGCACCGCCCCGGCGTCCGGGCCCCGGCCGGCCTGCGACGCGACCACCCCGAGCGTCTCCAGCACGCGCAGCGCCTCCCTGACCGACGACCGGCCGACGCCGAGCTGCTCCGCGAGCTGCCGTTCGCCCGGCAGGCGGTCGCCCACGGTCAGGCCGTCGGACGCGATCCGCTCCTCGATCCGGGCGAGCACCTCTTCGAAGGCGCGCGGGCGGGCGTCAGGACGCCGGCGTTCGTCGGTGGTCAATACGGCTCCTCGCTCGGGTGTCGCCGGGGGCGAACCAGGATGTATGGTCTGACCATATTTGGTCTGACCATACACGCCGGGAGGGCATGTGCGGGTAGCCCTGTTCGTCACCTGCGTCAACGACACGCTCTTCCCGGACACCGGGCGGGCCGTCGTGCGCCTGCTGCGCCGTCTCGGCGTCGAGGCCGACTTCCCCCGCGCCCAGACCTGCTGCGGGCAGATGCACGCCAACACCGGCTACCGGGACGAGGCCGTACGGCTGGCCAGGCGCAGCATGGCGGCGCTGCGCGGCTACGACGCGGTCGTCGTCCCCTCGGGCTCGTGCGCGGCCATGATCCGCGAGCAGTACCCGAAGCTGGCCGGGGGGTCCGGACCCTTCGCCGAGACGGTGGCGCAGGTCGTGCCAAGGACGTACGAGCTGACCGAGTTCCTGGTCGACGTGCTGGGGGTGACCGACGTGGGGGCCTACTTCCCGCACCGGGTCACCTATCACCCGACGTGCCACTCGCTGCGCGGCATTCATCTCGGCGACCGCCCGCTGACGCTGTTACGCCAGGTCAAGGGGATCGAACTGGTGCCGCTGCCGGGCGCGGAGGAGTGCTGCGGCTTCGGCGGCACCTTCGCGCTGAAGAACGCCGACGTGTCCGCGGCGATGTGCGCCGACAAGGTGCGGGCCGTCCTCGACACCGGCGCCGAGGTGCTGTGCGCGGCCGACAACTCGTGCCTGATGCACATCGGCGGCATGCTCGGCCGGCAGAAGTCGGGCGTACGGGTGCTGCACCTGGCCGAGATCCTCTGCTCGACCGAGACGGCGGGTGTCCGATGAGCGTCACCTTCCTCGGCATGCCGGCGACCCGGCCCTTCCCCCGCAACGCCGCGAGAGCCGTACGCGACTCGCAGTTGCGGTTCAACCTGCGCAAGGCGACTCGGACGATCAGGGCCAGGCGGGCGAGCGTCGTCGCGGAGGCGCCCGACTGGGCCGAGCTGCGCGAGGCCGGCCGGGCGATCAAGGAGCACACGCTCCGCAACCTGGACAGATACCTGGTCCAGCTGGAGGAGGCCGTCACGACGGCAGGCGGCCGCGTCCACTGGGCCGCCGACGCGGCGGAGGCCAACCGGATCGTCGCCGGGCTGGTGAAGGCCACGGGCGAGACCGAGGTCGTCAAGGTCAAGTCGATGGCCACCCAGGAGATCGGCCTCAACGAGGCGCTGCTGGAGCACGGCATCACCGCGTACGAGACCGACCTGGCCGAGCTGATCGTGCAACTGGGCGACGACCGGCCCTCGCACATCCTCGTCCCGGCGATCCACCGCAACCGCGCGGAGATCCGGGAGATCTTCGCCGAGCACATGTCCGGCTGGGGCCGGCCCGCCCCCGAGGACCTGACCGACGACCCCGCGGCGCTGGCCGAGGCGGCCCGGCTCCACCTGCGCGAGCGTTTCCTGAAGACCAAGGTGGCGATCTCCGGGGCCAACTTCGCGATCGCCGAGACCGGCACCATGGTCGTGCTGGAGTCCGAGGGCAACGGCCGCATGTGCCTCACGCTGCCGCGCACGCTGATCAGCGTGGTCGGCATTGAGAAGGTGCTGCCGACCTGGCGCGACCTGGAGGTCTTCCTGCAGTTGCTGCCGCGCAGCTCCACCGGGGAGCGGATGAACCCCTACACCTCGACGTGGACCGGCGCCGCCGAGGGCCAGGAGTTCCACCTCGTGCTGCTCGACAACGGCCGCACCGGCGTCCTCGCCGACGAGGTCGGGCGGCAGGCGCTGCGCTGCATCCGCTGCTCGGCCTGCCTCAACGTCTGCCCCGTGTACGAACGGGCGGGCGGCCACGCGTACGGGTCGGTCTATCCCGGGCCGATCGGGGCGATCCTGACGCCGCTGCTGCGCGGCATGGGCTCCGAGCTGGACCGCTCGCTGCCGTACGCCTCCTCGCTGTGCGGCGCCTGCTACGAGGTCTGCCCGGTGGCCATCGACATCCCCTCCGTACTGGTGGACCTGCGGGCCCGGGCCCGCCACCCCTGGCCCGAGCGCGCCGGGATGGCGGCGGCCGGATGGGTGTTCGAGCGGTCGGGACGGCTGGCGCGCCTGCAGCGGGCCGGGGGACGGCTGCGCCGGCTCGTGCCCCGCAGGCTGCCCGGCCCGCTCGGCGGCTGGACCGACACCAGGGACCTGCCCGAGGTGCCCCGCGAGTCGTTCCGCGAATGGTGGGACCGCACGGACGGAGGCCGCCGATGAGCTCCCGCGACCTGATCCTCGGCCGGATCCGCCGCGCACTGGCGGGCGTGCCCGACGTCGAGATCACCCGTGCCTACCGCGGGCCCTCCGCCGAGGGTCTCGCGGGCGGCACGGCCGGCGTCTCCGGCCCGGCCGAGCCACGACCGGTTCCGCCCGGGGACCAGGCCCCGCCGTCCGACGAGCGGATCCGCCTGTTCGAGGAGCGGGTCCGCGACTACCGCGCCGTCGTCCATGTCCTGGACGAGGCGGGCACGGCCGAGCGCGTCGCGCGGTCCCTCGCGGGGCACGGGGCGCGGCGGGTCGTCGTGCCCGCCGGGTTCCCCGCGCGCTGGCTCGCCGCCGCGGACGTGGAGGCGGTCGGCGACGACCCGCCGCTGAGCGCCGCCGACCTTGACGCCGTGGACGGCGTGCTCACCACCTGCGCCGTCGCGATCGCCGAGACCGGCACGATCGTCCTCGACACCGGGCCCGGCCAGGGCCGGCGGGCGCTCACGCTGGTGCCCGACTACCACCTGTGCGTGGTGCGGGCCGCCCAGATCGTCGCGGCGGTGCCGGACGCCGTCGCCCGGCTCGACCCCGCCCGGCCCCTGACCTGGATCAGCGGTCCCTCGGCGACCAGCGACATCGAGCTGAACCGGGTGGAGGGCGTCCACGGCCCCCGCACGCTCGAAGTGCTGATCGTGACCTGAGCCCACCCGCTCGCCCGGGCGGAACGGCCCTCACGGGCAGGCACGGCCCGGGGCGGTGCGGCGCCGCGGGGCGCGCGGCCCCCTGCCGACCCTGTGCCGACCCTGCGCCGACTCCGTGCCGACCCTGTGCCGGCCGCCGCCGGGCTCAGGGGTCTCCCGCCTAGAAGCGCAGCAGCGCGCCGATGCCGTCGGGCGACTCGAGGCGCGGAACGAACCACAGCTCGGCGTCGGTCGCGGCCACCGCCCGAGCGAGGGCGGCGTCCGCGCGTTCCCGCAGGGGCTCCTCGACCCCCCAGGCGGCCAGCTCCGCCGGGTCGGTGGACAACTGCGTGGGCTCGGGCCCGATCCACATCATGGCCGTGGATGACGGGTCGTCGTGCATCAGCACCGTGCCCACGCGCCGATCGCGCAGCGCGCGTGCCGTCTCCGCCAGGCCCGTCACGGCGTTGCCGGCCGCGTACGTGTTCAGCAGTTCCTCGCAGCGCCGATCGGTCCAGGCCCGGCAGGCCCCTTCGACCTCCTGCCGGAAGTGGTCCAGGTCGGCGCCCGGAGCGCGGCTGCCGTGCTCGGCCACTGTCAACCGCCGTACGACGTCCTTGGCGAGGTAGTCGGTCACGAGCGCGCGGGCCTTGGGATCACCGGCCAGCACCACGACCTCCGCGCCGATGCCGTGCGCCTCCTTCTCCACCACCTCGGCGACGGCCACGGCGTTGCGGCGCCAGCCCTCCTCGACCTCCCGGTCGAAATTGGCCTGCGACCAGCCGCCCTGGCCGGTCTTCTGGATCGGCCGGTCCGGGTCCGCCACCTGCACGGTGAGCTCACGCCGCCGCCCGTCGGCCACGACGGCGACGTGGCCTCCGGCCCGGTCGGCCAGCACCTCGACGTGCGGGACGTGCTCGCCGCGCTGCGCGAGCAGCGGCACGACGTGGGGCAGCGGCGACCATCGCGCGGTCTGGCGGCGCGGCCGGGTGGCGAGCGGCTCGGTGAGCACCACCTCGCCCTCCCTGGCGAAGGCGGCCCGTCCGGGCGCGGCCCACACGGGATCGAGCATCAGCTCGCCGATGGGGTCGAGGGCCGAGGCCGGCGCTCCTTCCCCGGCGAGCCGCTCCCTGAGATGGGCCCACCGCCGCTGGATCACGTTGGCGGCGCCCTCGGACGACCGGTCGGTGTCCACGTATACAGAGGCGTACGGGCCGCCCCGCTCGTACAGCCCGCGAATGAAGTCCAGTCTCACCGGCCCTCCTACCAGCGCTGCCGTTCCACTCCGAGCCCGAGTGCCTCCGCCACCTCCCCGATGTTGTGGAACCTCATCTCGGGCAGCCGCCGTACGGCGTCGATCACGGCGTCGGGGGCGTTCTTGCGCTCCGCGTGGGCGAGCAGTTTGGCCGGGTCGGCGGGGAAACCGGCGTCGCTGAGCCAGGTGGCGAGGTGGCTGCGGCGCTCCACGTCGGCGGGGGTGATGCCGAGCGGCGTTCCGGGTTCGCGGCCGGGCGGCTGCCGGCGCGGGGGCGACATGTCCTCCTCGGGCTGCTGTGTCGGCTCGGGCTCGCGCCACTCCTCGGCCCGGCTGCTTCCGGCGCCCTGCACGAGGCCTTGCGTCTCGTGCTTCTGCTCCTCGTCGAGCCGGCGGCCGTGCTTGGCGCTGCCGCGTTGGATACTCATGACCTCACCTCCCGATTAGGGTCACTGACGTGCCTCGTACCCGGACCGCCTGCCCCAAACATCGAGAGCGGTGAGGCCGTGTCCCACATAATCAGCGGCGGGCGAAAAATCCGCTTATGTGATGGAGTGACGCATTGTTCGACGAGCGGCTGACGATCAACACCGAACGGCTGATCCTGCGGCCGTTCGGCCCCGGGGACGCGGGCCAGGTGCGGGCCATCATCGAGGACGGCGCGCACCTCACCGCGCTGCCGCCGGGCGCGCCCGGGCACGCGTCCGGCATCGCGCAGTGGCTGTCGTACGGCGTGCACGAGCTGTGGCGCTCGGGCCAGGGCATCCACCTCGCGATGCACGCGCGGGACGGCGTGGTCGGGTCGATCAGCCTCTTCAAGGCCCAGTGGGGCGCGGGCACCGCGGAGGTGGGGTACGGCGTGCATCCCGCCTACCGACGCCGGGGATACGCGACCGAGGCGGTCCGCGGGCTCGTCGGCCGCCTGCTCGGGGAGGGCACGCTGCGGCGGATCGAACTGCGGGCCAACGCCGACAACCTCGCGTCGATCAGGGTCGCGGAGAAGGCCGGCTTCACCCGTGAGGGACTGCTGCGCGGCGCGGGGTTCGAGGACGACGGCCCGCACGACCTGGTGGTCTTCGGCCGGCTGCGCGGCGACGAGCGGTCCGTCCCGCGCCGCAGGATCGAGAGCGAGCGGCTGGTGCTGCGGCCGTTCGCCCGGCAGGACGCCTTCGACGTCGTCGACGCGGTCAGGGGCGATCCCGAGATCGCCCGCTGGATGCCGTGGGCCGAGGGCTACACGCTGGAGCGCGCTCTGGAGTGGTGCACCCGGCTCGCGCACGCGAACGGCCCCGGCTATGGTGGCAACTTCGCGATACAGCCGAAGGACGGGGAACGGCTCGCCGGAGCCATCGGCGTGCAGCGCGAGGACCACGAGCGCGGGGACGCCGAACTGGGGTACTGGATCGCGCCGTGGGCCCGCCGCAGGGGCTACGCGGTGGAGGCCACGCAGCTTGCCACGGCCCACCTGTTCGACCTCGGCTTCCACCGGGTCCACCTGCTGATCGCGACGGGCAACCGCGCCAGTCAGGCGGTCGCGAGGAAGGCCGGGTTCATCGAGGAGGGCATCATGCGGCGGGCGCTGCCGGTTCCGGGTGGCTGGGCCGACGCCGTCCTGTTCGGCATGCTCAACGGGGAAATTTCATGGCAATAGGTAAAGAATCCCCCTAGTCGCTGGGCCCATCGGTCAAGTGACCACCATGATTGAGGGCCGGAAGGCTATCCTCGCCAGCCGTGAGCCTCCCGCCGGCCGGTGAGCACGCGTCCCGATGCGGGAGACCCCGGCCCGGCGCGCACCGGCGGCACCGGCCCGGACGGGAGCGGGGGATCGTGAACGACACGCAGGTCAACTGCAGGGGAGAACAGCTAGATGAAACCGCCGCTGCTGCTCATCGGCCACGGCACCCACGATGAGACCGGCGTCGCCGAGTTCGGCAGGTTCGTTCACCGCCTCCGCTGCCGCCTCGACGGGCTTCCCGCCGAGGTGAGCGGCGGCTTCATCACGAACGCCCGCCCGCCGCTCGGCGACTCCATCGCCTCTCTCGTGGCCCGGGGGCACCACCACCTGATCGCGGTGCCGCTCAGCCTGACCGGCGACCGGCGCGCGCTCGGGGACATCCCCGGCACCATGGCCCTGGAGCAGGAGCGGCACCCGACGCTCGAATACGACCTCGGCCGCCCCCTCGGGCCCGACCCGCGCGTGCTCAAGCTGCTCGCGGAGCGGCTCGCCGACGCCCGCGCGGAGATGCCGCGGTTCGTGACCGACGAGCCGCCCGCCGAGATCGAGCCCGGCGAGACCGCGGTCGTCCTGGTCGGGCACGGCTCCACCGACCCCGCCGTCAACGCCGAGGTCCACCGGGTCTCGCGGCTGTTCTGGGAGACCCACGCCGCCGACCTGCTCACCGTCGAGACCGCGTATGTGTCGCACACCCGCCCCGGCGTGCCCGGCGGCCTGGAGCGCTGCCGCAGGCTCGGCGCCAAGCGCGTGATCGTCCTGCCGTACGTCCTGTTCGCCGGCGGAGTCCTCGAACGCATCTGGGCACAGGCGCTGGCGTACGGCGCCAACCACGAGGGCCTCGACATCCGTTGCGCCGAGGTGATCGGCGACTGCGAGGGCCTCGCCGACGTGGTGATCGACAGGTACGAGGAGGCGCTCGCCGGGGGCGGTCAGTCCTCGGCGCCGGCCGCGCGCCGCCCGTCGGCGGTGCTGCCGGTGACCCGGCCGTTCCCCGCGGGGCGCGTGGAGCCGGGCGCCGCGGCGGAGGGGGGCCTCGTGACCGCCATCGCGCGCCTGGACACGGCCCGGGTCGCCGATCCCGAGCCGCCGGCCTCCGAGCCGCTCGACGTGGACGCCTTCGACGTGGAGACGTTCGGCGCCGAGACGTTCGACACCGGGACCCTCGACACCGAGACGTTCGACGCCGAGACCCTCGATGCTGGGACCCTCGACGCCGGGACCCTCGACGCCGGGACGCCGGAACCGGAAACGGAAGGCGAGATCGAGGCCGATAGCATGATCGGCGTGGCCGGCCGCGGCGATGCGGGGGAGGAGCCCCGCGGCGATGCGCCGGACGGGCCGCTCGCCCAGCCCGGAGTCGCCAGCGTGGTGTAGTCACCGCGTAAAAGGAGAGAGTATGACGTCCCTCGGCGAGACGATCGACGCGATCCGCCCGGTCGAGCCCGGCCCCATGGCGGAGGCCAGGGCCCACCAGGACAGGCTCACCAAGCCGAGCGGCTCGCTCGGAGTGCTCGAGGACGTCGCGGTGCGGCTCGCCGGCATCGCCGGGACCTGCCCGCCGCCGCTCCCGGTCCCCGCCGCCCTGGCGATCTTCGCCGCCGACCACGGCGTGCACGCCCAGGGGGTGAGCCCCTGGCCGCAGGAGGTCACCGCGCAGATGGTGGCCAACTTCACGGCGGGAGGAGCCGTCGCCAACGCCTTCGCGGCCGAGGTGGGCGCGTCGGTGACCGTCGTCGACGTGGGCGTCGTGGCCGACCTGCCGCCCGCGCCCAGGCTGCTCGCCCGCAAGGTCGCGTACGGCACGGCCGACCTGTCGCAGGGGCCCGCGATGACGCCGGAGCAGGCCACCGCCGCCCTGACGGCCGGGATCGAGGTCGCCCGCGACCTGGTGGACGCGGGCGGCCGCTGCCTGGTCACCGGCGACATGGGCATCGCGAACACCACCGCGTCGGCCGCCCTGATCTGCGCCTTCACCGGCAGGCCCGCAGCCGAGGTCACCGGGCGGGGGACCGGCGTCGACGACGCCACCTACGAGCACAAGATCGAGATCGTCCGGCGGGGCCTGCGGGCCAACGGGATCGCCGAGGCGGGAGCCGTACCTGACGGGCCCGGCGCGGCGCTGCGCGTGCTCGCGGCGGTCGGCGGCCTGGAGCACGCGGCGATCGCCGGTTTCGTGCTCGGTGCCGCCGCGGCGCGGGTGCCCGTGATCCTGGACGGGGTGATCGCGGGGGCGGCGGCCCTGGTGGCCGGTGCGCTCGCGCCCGACGCGATCGGCTACTGCCTGGCCGGGCACCGCTCGGCCGAGCCCGGCCACGCGGCGGCGCTGGCCCACCTGGGCCTCGACCCGCTCGTCGACCTGCGGCTGCGCCTCGGGGAGGGAACCGGCGGGCTGCTCGCCCACCCTCTGGTCAGCGCGGCGGCGCGGGTCATGCACGAGGTCGCGACCTTCGACTCCGCGGGCGTGGCGGACAAGGGCGATTGAGCCCCGCGCTGGCCCGCGGGCGACCGCCTCGTGGACTCACAAGTCTCATCCTGTGAATGTCGCCCGAGCCCAGCGGGTAGGTTTGCCTCCTAACAATGCACGCTTGACGCAATAGGGAGACAGGGGTCATGGCGCCCTACCTGCTCGGCCTCCGCCTCGACGGGCGGCGTGTGCTCGTGGTCGGCGGCGGACGCGTCGCTCAGCGACGGGTTCCCGCACTGCTCGACGCCGGAGCCTCCGTCACCCTGATCTCGCCCAGTGTCACCCCGGCGCTGGACGACCTCATCGCCAGTGGGCGGGTGACCTGGGAGCGGCGGCCGTACCAGGTCGGCGACTGCGACGGCGCCTGGCTGGTGCACGCCTGCACCGACCACCGCGACGTCAACACCGCGGTCGCCGCCGAGGCCGAGGCCAAGCGCATCTGGTGCGTGCGGGCGGACGACAAGGACGCCTCCGCGGCCTGGACCCCCGCCAGCGGGCGGGTGGAGGAGGTCGGCGTGGCGGTCACCGCCGGCGGTGACCCCCGCCGTGCGGCCGGCATCCGCGACGCGATCGTCGGCGCGCTGCGCGACGGCACCGTGGACGCCCGGCGGCACCGCACCAAGCCGGTCGGCGTCGCGCTGGTGGGCGGCGGCCCCGGCGACCCCGGCCTGATCACCGTGCGGGGACGCCAGCTCCTGGCCCAGGCCGACGTGGTCGTGGCCGACCGCCTCGCGCCGCGCGCGCTCCTGGACGAGCTGTCGCCCGACGTCGAGCTGATCGACGCGGCGAAGGTGCCGTACGGCCGGTCGCTGTCCCAGGAGAAGATCAACGAACTGCTCATCGAGCACGCCCGCAAGGGCAGGTTCGTCGTACGGCTGAAGGGCGGCGACCCGTTCGTCTTCGGCCGCGGCGGCGAGGAGATGATCGCCTGTGCCCGGGCGGGCATCCCGGTGACCGTGGTGCCGGGGATCACCAGCGCGGTCGCGGTCCCCGGGGCCGCCGGAGTTCCGGTCACCCATCGCGGGGTGAGCCAGGAGTTCCATGTCATCTCGGTGCACGTCGCGCCCGGCGACCCCAGGTCCACCGTCGACTGGCCCGGATTGGCGAGATCGACGGGAACCCTGATACTTCTCATGGCGGTCGAACGGATCAAGGAGATCGCCGAAACGCTGGTCCGAGACGGACGTTCACCGGAAACTCCCGTGATGGTGGTACAGGACGGTACTCTTCCGACCCAGCGAGCCGTTGCCGCCACGTTGTCGACCGTGGCGGAACGGGTGACCGCGGCCGGAGTGCGGCCTCCGGCGATCGTGATCGTCGGCGAGGTCGTCAAGGTCGGCCAGGAGATCGAAATGGTGCGAGCGGAGCGGATCCCGTGAGATCGGCAGCCAGGAACACGCCCGACCACGGGACCGGTGCGGGTTCCGGCGACGCCGTGACCGAGAAGCGGGGCATCGAGGAGCACCCGGAGTCGCCGGGCGAGCAGACCATCGCGTTCCGCCCGATCCGCGACGACGAGCCCGCGCCTGAGCCGGTTTCGCGTCCCTCGGGCCCGCACGGGCGCGGTCCGCTGCGTGCCCCGTCCGCCGGGTCCGTCGCGGACGCGGCCGTACGGCCCGCCGAGCCCCGCACGGCCACGGACGGCACGGCCGCGGACGACACGGAGGACACGGAGGACACGGAGGACACCGACGACACGCAGGGCCCGGACGACACTGCGGACGAGGAGGCCGAGGACGGCGCCGCGCAGGACGCACCCGATCCCTCCGGGGACACCGCGCCTTCCGGGGACAGCGCGCCTTCCGGGGACGATGCGCTCTCCGGAGATGCCGCGCCTTCCGGAGATGCCGCACGGGAAGCGCCGGGGGCCGCCGGCGAAGGTTCCGAGGGCGACGATTCCGAGGGCGACGATTCCGAGGGCGAGCAGGTGGACGGCGACGGCGAACAGAACGCCGAAGACGCCGCGGACACCGAGGACGCGGAGAACCTCGAACAGGCGGACGACGCCGAGGACGCGGACGACGGCGATCGGGTCCGTTCGTTCCCGATGCCGGAGCCGGTCTCCGCGGCGCTGACCGAGGCGCTCAACCAGCTCCGTACGGCCGTGAAGGGCCTGCACTTCGGTCTCGACGTGCCCGGTTCCGAGGAGGCGCGCAAGGCGCAGGCGGCGGTCCTGGCGCAGCTCGACGACTACGTCATCCCGCGCGTCCACATGAGCACCGCGCCCGCGCTGATCGTCGTGGCCGGTTCGACGGGGGCGGGCAAGTCCACCATCGTCAACTCGCTCGCCGGGCGGAAGGTCTCGGCCACGGGAGTGCGCCGCCCGACCACGGCGACGCCCGTGATCGTCTGTCACCCCGACGACCACGGGTGGTACGCGCGGGGCGATCTCCTCGGCGGCCTGAACAGGCTCGACGAGCCCAGGAGGGACGCACCGCCCGGCAGCGTGGTGCTGTCGTCGAGTCCGTCCCTGCCCCGGGGGCTCGCGCTGCTCGACACCCCCGACATCGACTCGGTCGTGGAGGAGCACCACGAGATCGCGCACCGCATGCTGGACGCCGCCGACCTGTGGGTGTTCGTCACCACCGCGTCCCGCTACGCCGACGCGCCGTCCTGGGGTCTGCTGCGCCGGGCCAAGGAACGCGGGGCGCGTCTGGTCATCGTGCTGTCCCGGGTGCCGCCGAAGTCCCGCGAGGTCGTCGTCAAGCACTTCGGCCGGATGCTGAAGGAGTACGGCCTGGGCGAGGTCGAGTGCTTCGTCATCAACGAGACGGCCGTACAGGACGGGCGGCTGCCCGAGATCGAGATCGCGGATCTCCGCATGTGGCTGTCCGCGCTGTCGGTCGACGACGAGCGGCGGGAGGCGGCGGTCAAGGCGACGCTGAACGGCGTGCTGAACAGCTTCCGCACCCGGCTGCCCGCGCTCGCCCGGCATCTCGAGACCCAGGTCGCCCTGCGCGCCGATCTGCGCTCGGACGTGGACGCGGCGTACATGGGCGCCCTGGCGCGGATCGACGAGGCGACCAGGGACGGCTCGCTGCTGCGCGGGGAGGTGCTCGCGCGGTGGCAGGACTTCGCCGGCTCGGGCGACCTCATGCGCACGCTCCAGCTGCGCCGCGGCGCCAAGGGGCACCAGCAGGGCCCCGAGCGGGTGCGCGGGCTGAAGGCCGCCCTGCGGGCCGGTCTCGAAGCGCTGGTCAACTCGGCCGTCCAGCAGGCCGCCGAGGAGGTCGTGGCGCGCTGGCGGCAGCGGGCGGGCGCGGGCGACCGGCTGGCCGCGACACCGGGGCTCGGCCGCCCGTCGGAGGAGATCGTCCGCAGGACCACCAGGACCATCACGGCCTGGCAGGACCACGTCACCGAACTGATCCGCACCGAGGGCGTGACCAAGCGGTCGGTGGCCAAGCTGATCTCCTTCGACGTGGAGTCGCTCTCGCTGATCTTCATGATCGGGCTGCTCGGGTACGGCGCCACGGACGCGCCGGCGGGCGCGGGCGCCGGCGCACTGCCCCAGCGGCTGCTGCGCGGCCTGCTCGGCGCCGAGTCGCTGCGCAACATCAGCGCCAAGGCCCGCAGCGACCTGCGCGCCCGCGTCGGCCTGCTCTTCGACGAGGAGACCCTCCGGTACGTCGACGCGCTCGACAGCGCCGGCATCCCGGACGAGGCCGCGGCGACGCGGCTCTACCAGGCAACGTACAACCTCGAGGTCGCACGATGACGGAGGCGATCCGGCAGACCACGCCCGGGTACGCCTCCGGCACAACGGTGAGGAATCCATGACGGCTGTCAGCACCGCCGAAACCCAGCACGGGCTCGGCTCCAGGCTCGCCGCCCTGGCCAAGATCGTCGAGCTGGGACAGGGCCGGCTCGACCCGGCACTGGTCGCGGAGGCGGCCCAGCTCCTGCTGCGCGCGGGCGACCGGCTCAAGCTGTCGTCCGACCACACGGTCGTCGCGCTCGCCGGTGGCACGGGCAGCGGGAAGTCGTCCCTGTTCAACGCCGTCTCCGGGCTGGAGCTTTCGCCCATCGGCGTACGCAGGCCGACCACGGCGCGCACCCACGCCTGCGTGTGGGGCATCGACGGCGCGGGCCCACTGCTCGACTGGCTGCAGATCCAGTGGCGGCACCGGTTCGCCCGCGCCAGCGCCCTCGACAAGGGCGAGAGCCGGTTGCACGGGCTGATCCTGCTCGACCTGCCCGACCACGACTCGATCCGCGCGCTCACCGACCACGAGGCCCACCGGCTGATCCAGGTGGCCGACCTCATCGTGTGGGTGCTCGACCCGCAGAAGTACGCCGACGCCTCGGTGCACCGGCGTTACGTGACCGAGCTGACCGGGCACGACGCGGTGACGGTCTTCGTGCTGAACCAGTCCGACCGGCTCACCCCGGAGGAGCAGGCGGAGTGCGTGGCCGACCTGGAGGACCTTCTCCGTCGTGAGGGCGTCGCCCGCCCGCGGGTGGTCGCGACGTCCGCCACCACCGGCAAGGGTGTGGACAGCCTGAAGGCCGTCCTGGCCGAGTCCGTGGCCGCCCGGCGGGCGGCCTACCAGCGTCTGGAGGCCGACCTCGACCGGCTGGTGCTGCGCCTGGTGCAGGACGTGCCGGAGCTGCTGCGGGTGGAGCCCGCGGTGGACGAGGCGCGGCGTGCCGGGCTGATCGATGCGCTGTGCGACGCGATCGGCGTCTCCGCGCTCGGCGAGGCCCTCGAGAACGTGTACGCCGTCCGCTCCGCCGACTGGGTCGGCTGGCCGTACGCGCGCTGGGCGGCCCGGCTGCGGCCCGACCCGCTCAAGAGCCTGCGTCTGGGGGCCGTGAAGGACGACATACGCGGCCTGGTCGCGAGTTCTGTCACCGCTCAGCCCGCCGAGGTGGACAACGCGGTGCAGGCGCTCGCCGACGGGCTGACGGCCGGCATGCCCGAGGTGTGGCGCGACGGCGTGCGCGAGGCGGCCCGCTCGCGGGTGGACGAGCTTCCCGGGGCGCTGTCGGACGAGCTGTCGGAAGTGGCTCCGCCGCTCGACCGGGTGCCCGCCTGGTGGTGGCTCCTGAAGATCTGGCAGTACCTCCTGGTGGTCATGTTCGTCGCGAGCCTCGCCTGGGCGGGCGCGATCCTCGCGTACGGAGTGTTCAAGGTGGGCCGTCCCTCGGCCGAGGTTTTCGGCGACGTGGCCGTGCTGCCCTGGGTGGGGCTGATGATGATCAGCGTCCTCGGGCTCGGCCTGTTCTCGGCCATGGCGAGCAGGAACTTCGTGGTGCTCGCCGCGGGCAAGGAACGCGACCGGATGGAGCACGACATGAGACGCCGCGTGGGCGTCCTGGCGCAGGACATGGTCGTCCAGCCGGTCGAGCGCGAGCTGAACCGCTACAACGAGTTCTTCGGCGCGATGGCGGCCACCCGGCGCTGAACGGCCTTCCGCCCGTTTGCGGACGACCGGGTCGGCCGTCCTCGTACGGCGGCCGGTGTTGTCCACAGGTGGGGCTTCGTCCACAGAACGGGTTTCTGGGACGTGTGGCGGTGGCGCGCGCGGCCAGTGTGTCACCCGGGCCCGGCGAGTGACCGGGCCGGGGAGGCACTTCGATGAACGACATCTTCGTCACGCTGAGCGGGAACGTCACCGACGACCCCCGGCAGTACCACTTCCGCGACGGCTCGCGGGTCACCTCGATGCGGATGGCCGTCAACAGGCGCGTCCTCGACCAGCAGACCAACACCTGGCAGACCAGGGACACCACCTACTACACCGTGCGCTGCTATCGGGGCCTGGCGGACAACGTGCAGCAGTCGATCCGTAAGGGCCACCCGGTCGTGGTGTACGGCAAGCTGCGGATCAAGCAGTTCGAGCGCGACGGCGAGCAGCGGTTCTGGGCGGAGATCGAGGCCAGTTCCGTGGGCCATGACCTGAAGTGGGGCATCGCCACGTTCGAGAAGCCGATCCGGGCCTACTCGGCGGGTGCGCCGAGCGACGACGAGCGCCAGGCCATGGAGGACGCGACGCGGGAGTGGGAGCTGACCGGCCCCGCCGCCCTCGGTGCTGCGTCCGTCGGCGGAGGCGTCAACGGCAGCGGCAGCGGGAGCGGCGACGAGGCGTTCGACAGCCTCGTCGGCGGACGAGGCACGAACGACGCTGCCCTGCAGGCCGCCGGAGCCTGGCAGGCCGGCGACATGCGACAGGCCGCCGCGTCGAAGGAGACACACCCGGGAGAGGCGCCAGGGGCGACGGACGCGTCCACGGTGACCGGCGCAACTGCGGCGACCATGGCGACCGGCGCGACCGGGGCGGCTGACCTGACGGACCCGACCGATACGCCGGATCCGGAGAACGGGGACGACGACTCTCAGGACAGCGCCGACGCCTGGCTCCCACGCGCCCTGGCCGCCTGAGCACTCCCGCCGCCCACCCACCCCGCACCAGAGGGGAGGTTGCACGTGCGTGGCGAGGCACCGCCGCAACCCGAGAGGTGCCCGCCCGCACTCGCTCGCGGGCCGCGCGCCCGGGCGGGGTGGCGGGTCTTCGGCCGTCGGGGTCGTCGGGCCAGTTGGGCCCGGAGGTCGGCGGGCAAACCGCCGCAGATGCCTCCTTAGCCCATCAGATGCAGATGGCCATCGTGCCAAGGTAGCGGTTCCCGTCGCGCTTCGCACACTCCGCAACTATTGTGTTACTCATCGTGAGATGGGCTTCGGCTACTGGGGGGCGGGATGACGGCAACCGGTCAGACCTCGGCCAGGCCGCGAAGCGCGATCTGCTCGCGAAGTCGCTGGCCGCTGCTGGCCCAGCCGCCCGCCCTCGTGTCCTACGTGTGCGCGATCGTGGCGTTCGACGCGGTCCTGATCGCGGTGCTGGCCAAGTCGACCGCTTTCCACGCTCACCACCTCGCCATGTTCGGGGCGCTCACCGTGTGCGGTGCGGTGTGCATCGAGGCGACCCGACGCCTCGGCATGCCCGCCGGTGTCTCCCGTGACCTGCTGTCCGCCTGGTGGTTGCCCGTGGCGTTCCTGCTCCCGCCGGTCTACGCCCTGCTCGCGCCCATACCGATGCAGATCCTGCTGCAGATCAGGGTCCGGGCGACCGTGCTGTACCGCCGCGTGTTCAGCGCGGCGGCGATCGGGCTCGCGGCGGCCTCCGCCTCGGCCGTCTTCCATCGCTGGGTCCCCGTCCCCACACACCTGTCAGCGGGGGAGGGCAGGCCGATCGCGGTCGCGGCGGCCTGCGCGGTGCTGTTCACGGTGCTCAACACCGCGCTGATCGCGGTGGCGGCGCACGCGTCCGACCCGGAGGGCCGCTGGGGCGAGGTCCTGTGGGACCGCGAACGCGTCCTGCTCGACGCGGTCGAGCTCTGCCTCGGCGTGCTCGTCGCGGTCGTCTGCGGGCTCAACCTGGCGCTGCTGCTGCTCATGCTGCCGCCCGTCGTGCTGCTCCAGCGGAGCCTGCTGCACGCGCAGCTCCAGGCCGCGGCACGTACGGATCCGAAGACGGGCCTGCTGAACGCGGCCGCCTGGCAGCGGGAGGCGGACACGGAGATCGTCAGGGCTCAGCGGACAGGGGACGCCCTCGCGCTGGTCCTGGTGGACATCGACCACTTCAAGAAGGTCAACGACACCTACGGCCACCTGGTGGGCGACCAGGTCCTCGCCCAGGTGGCGGCCACCCTCCGTACGCAACTGCGCGAGTACGACGTGGTGGGGCGGTTCGGCGGCGAGGAGTTCGTCGTGCTGCTGCCCGGCGCCGACGTGCACGAGGCGAGGCGGGTGGCCGAGCGGCTGCGCACCCGGGTGGGCCGGATGGTGGTCCCCGCCGAGCAGGCGACGATCACGGTCACGGTCTCCGCCGGGGTGGCCATCATGAACGTTCACGGTGAGGATTTGATCGAGTTGCTGGCCGCCGCCGACCTCGCCCTCTACCGCGCCAAAGAGCTCGGCAGGGACAGGGTCTGCCTCCCCGCCGCCCCAGTGGCCCCACCTCCCCGCAGCGCGGACGGCGCTGCCGGTGCTATCCCCTAGGCTTGAAGGTATGCCGGAGTACATCTACACGTTGCAGCGCGTGCGCAAAGCGCACGGTGACAAGGTGGTCCTCGACGACGTCACGCTGTCGTTCCTGCCGGGGGCCAAGATCGGTGTCCTGGGCCCGAACGGCACGGGCAAGTCGACGCTGCTCAAGATGATGGCGGGGCTGGAGCAGCCGTCCAACGGCGAGGCCCGGCTGATGCCCGGCTTCACGGTCGGCATCCTGCTACAGGAGCCGTCGCTCAACGAGTCGAAGACCGTGCTCGGGAACGTCGAGGAGGGCGTCGCCGAGACCAAGGCGATGCTCGACCGGTTCAACGAGATCGCCGAGCAGATGGCCACCGACTACAGCGACGAGTTGCTGGAGGAGATGGGCCGCCTGCAGGACGCGCTCGACCACCGCAACGCCTGGGACCTCGACAGCCAGCTCGAACAGGCCATGGACGCGCTGCGCTGCCCGCCGCCCGACGCCGAGGTGACCACGCTCAGCGGTGGCGAGCGGCGCCGGGTCGCGCTGTGCAAGCTGCTGCTGGAGCAGCCCGACCTGCTGCTGCTCGACGAGCCCACCAACCACCTCGACGCCGAGAGCGTCCAGTGGCTGGAGCAGCACCTGGAGAAGTACCCCGGCACCGTCCTGGCCGTCACCCACGACCGTTACTTCCTCGACAACGTGGCCGGCTGGATCCTGGAGCTCGACCGCGGCCGGTGCTACGCCTACGAGGGCAACTACTCCACCTACCTTGAGGCCAAGGCCGCGCGTCTGAAGGTCGAGGGCCAGAAGGACGTCAAGCGCAAGAAGCGCCTGGAGGAGGAGCTGGAGTGGGTGCGTTCCAACGCGCGCGCCCGCCAGACCAAGAGCCGCGCCCGTCTCCAGCGCTACGAGGAGATGGCCGCCGAAGCCGACAAGTACCGCAAGCTCGACTTCGAGGAGATCCAGATCCCGCCGGGCCCGCGTCTGGGCACGACGGTCATCCGGGCCGAGAAGCTGAGCAAGGGCTTCGGCGACCGGCTGCTCATGGACGAGCTGTCCTTCGACCTGCCGCGCAACGGCATCGTCGGCATCATCGGCCCGAACGGCGTCGGCAAGACCACCCTGTTCCGGATGATCACGGGGTCCGAGACTCCGGACACCGGGTCCGTCACGGTCGGCGAGACCGTCAAGATCTCGTACGTGGACCAGGGCAGGGCCGGCATCGACCCGAGTAAGAACGTCTGGCAGGTCGTCTCCGACGGGCTCGACCACATCAAGGTCGGCAACGTCGAGATGCCCTCGCGGGCGTACGTCGCGGCGTTCGGCTTCAAGGGCCCCGACCAGCAGAAGCTCGCGGGCGTCCTGTCCGGCGGCGAGCGCAACCGGCTCAACCTGGCGCTCACCCTCAAGCAGGGCGGCAACGTGCTGCTGCTGGACGAGCCCACCAACGACCTCGACACCGAGACGTTGTCCAGCCTGGAGAACGCGCTGCTCGACTTCCCGGGCTGCGCCGTGATCACCTCGCACGACCGGTGGTTCCTCGACCGCATCGCCACCCACATCCTGGCGTGGGAAGAGGGTTCGAACTGGTTCTGGTTCGAGGGCAACTTCGCCGACTACGAGAAGAACAAGATCGAGCGCCTGGGCGCGGACGCCGCCCGCCCGCACCGCGTCACCTACCGCAAGCTCACCCGCGACTGATCGGGCCTTTCGCCCCGTCCCCCGCCGCCCGGCGGGGGACGGCGAGGACCGGCCTTGTCCCCTCGTCGGCGGAGCCGCACGGGGGTTCGACCATCAGGTCTTGAGAGATCTCCAGGCTTCCACAGTCGCTTCGGCGATGATCTCTATGCGGCGGCCGTACGCCGGATGCCCATCGGCCACGAAGCTGCCGTCTCTGGTCGGCAACCCGCAGAAGGCGGCGCGGAAGGGGCCGGGGGATCCGCCCTGCGGGAGCGGGGCATACTCCGCGAGAGGCGCCATGTCGTAGCTCGACCGTGCCCCGTGCCTGTTTCGCGCCACCTGATGAGCCGCCACGCGGAGCAGCGCGTCGAGGCCCTTGTCCACGTAGAGCTGCAGCAGGCGGAACTGACCGTCGAGGTACTTCCCATGGGCTCTGGAAGGATGCTGCAGGAGATACGCGCACACCACGGGTGTGTGCCACCTGTACATCTGAGGATCGGTCTGCTCCTCGGCCAAGATCGCGTGGTAGTAGTCCACGCACCCGCCCAGCGGGCCGGTAGTCGCACCGCAGTCGCACCGATCCATGCCGGGGCCGTCTGTCATGGTGCGCACCATAGGCGGCGGACGACGGCGTCGTCGACAGCATTTCGTGCAGAGCCTGCCGGCCACGGCTCACGGGCCGTCCAGCCCGTGCGGTGAGCGCATCACACGGCTGCCCCCGCCGTGGAGGCGGGGAACGAGGGCCCACTAGGTTGGTCCGGTGACCGAGTTGCGCCATCTCCCGGAGCAGGTGACCCGCTACGTCTTCGAGCGCAAGGTGCGCTTCGCCGACATCGACAGCTTCGGCCACGTCAACAACGTCCGCTTCTTCGACTACCTCGAGGACGCCCGGGTGTCCATGCTGTGGGGGCGGCCGCGTGAGATCGCGGGCCGCAGGCAGGACCTGGTGGTCGCCCGGCATGAGATCGACTACCGACGGCCCCTGACCTTCCGCCCCGATCCTGTCCGCGTCGAGGTGTGGGTCACCGAGATCTCCAGGGTCCGCTTCACCCTCGAGTACGAGATCCGGGACGACCAGACGCTCTACGTCGAGGCGCGCAGTGTCATGGTCGCCTACGACGCCGCGGCGGCCCGTCCCCGCAGGCTCGACGAGGACGAGCTCGCGTACCTCAAGCGGTTCTCCGCCGTCTCCTGAGGGCCATGAGCGTCTCCACCGCTGAACGGCCCCCGCGGCTCCCCGGACGCCGTCATCAGCCATAGGAGCGGCCCGCGACCGGCCGCGACGATCAGAGCCGACGGCCGGTCCGGGACGGGGCGAGGTCAGCCGGTGAGCAGCCAGGCGGCGGTGTCGGCGGGAAGGGTGGTGCCGTCGAGCGGGCCGCTGGTGATCAGCACCCGGTCGTGGGGCGGGAGCGCGACCGCGCCCTCGCCGCAGTTGGTCACGCAGATCAGCCGGCCCCGCTGGAAGAACAGCGTCTCCTCCGGCGACTCCAGCCAGGTGATCGCGTCGGGCAGCGTGCCGCGCAGTTCCCGGCGCGTCTGCAGCGCCCGGCGATAGAACCACAGCGTCGAGGACGGGTCGGCCGCCTGCCGTTCGGCCGTGAGGTCGGCCCAGTCCCGCGGCTGGGGAAGCCAGGACCCGCCGGACCCGAAGTCGTACGGCGGTTCGGTGCCGGACCAGGGCAGCGGCACCCGGCAGCCGTCGCGGCCGGGCACCTCGCCGTTCGACCGGGCGAAGATCGGGTCCTGCCGCGCCTCCGGAGGCAGGTCGGTGACCTCGGGCAGCCCGAGCTCCTCACCTTGGTAGAGGTAGGCCGACCCCGGCAGGGCGAGCATGGCGAGCAACGCCGCGCGGGCCCGTGCAAGACCGGCCCCCGGGTCGAGCGACCCCTGGCCGTAGCGGGTCACGTGCCGTACGACGTCATGGTTGGACAGCACCCAGGTCGGCGAGGTGACGGCCTTGAGAGTGTCGTCGATGACCTTCCGGAAGGCCGTGGCGGACCAGGGGGCCTCCAGCCAGGCGAAGTTGAAGCTCTGGTGCAGCTCGTCCGGCCGCACGTACAACGCGAGGTCCTCGGCCGAGTCGGTCCAGACCTCGCCGATCGCGACGCGGGTGCCGGGATAGGAGTCGAGCACCCGCCGCCAGTCGCGGTAGATGTCGTGCACCTCCGGCTGGCTCCAGATCGGCGACTTGGAGGTGAAGCCCGGATCGGTGTCGGGCAGCCCTTCCGCCTTGATCAGGCCCATCGCGACGTCGATCCGGAAGCCGTCCACCCCCCGGTCGAGCCAGAACCGCAGGATGTCGAGGAACTCCTCCCGCACCTCGGGGTTGCGCCAGTTGAAGTCGGGCTGCTCGGGCGCGAACAGGTGGAGGTACCACTGACCGTCGGGCACCTGGGTCCACGCCGGGCCCCCGAAGGTCGACAGCCAGTTGTTCGGCTCTCCATGGCCGCTTCCGCCGCCCTCGGGGCCGCCGTCCCTGAACATGTACCGCTCGCGCTCCTGGGAGCCCCTGAGGGACGCCAGGGCCTTCTGGAACCAGGGGTGGGCCGACGAGCTGTGGTTCGGCACGATGTCCACCATCAGCCGCAGGCCGTGCGCGTGCGCGTCGGCGACCAGGTCGTCGAAGTCGGCCAGCGATCCGAACAGCGGATCGACGTCGCGGTAGTCCGCCACGTCGTATCCGCCGTCGGCCATGGGGGAGGGGTAGAAGGGGGTCAGCCAGATCGCGTCGACACCGAGCTCGGCGAGGTACGGCAGGCGGTCACGGATTCCCGCCAGGTCGCCCGTACCGTCGCCGGAGGCGTCGGCGAAACTGCGGACGTAGATCTCATAGACAACGGCATCACGCCACCAGGGGGTTGTTTCCATGAGTCTTGGGCTGCCCGCTGCTTCCGTTACTTATGCGTTGACCATGCTATGGGCGGCGTAGACGAGGTAGTCCCACAGCTGCTTCTCGAGCTCGGCCGGCAGGTCGAGGGAACGCACGGCGTCGCCCATGTGCCTGAGCCAGGCGTCTCGTGCCGCCTCGTCGATGACGAACGGCACATGCCGCATCCGCAGCCGGGGGTGGCCGCGCTGCTCGCTGTAGGTCCTCGGGCCGCCCCAGTACTGCATGAGGAACAGGCGCAGCCGCTCCTCCGCCGCGGTGAGGTCCTCCTCGGGGTACATCGGGCGCAGCTGCGGGTCCTCGGCGACGCCCTCGTAGAACCGGCGGACGAGCCGGACGAAGGTCTCCTCGCCGCCGATCGCCTCGTAGAAGGACAGGGTCTGCTCGCTGGTCACGATTTCAGCCTAAGTCAGCTACCGGTCGGTAAGGTCAGGCGGCGAAGGCGAGGCTCTTCTCGTCGAAGGCCCGCTTCACCCGAAGGCGCAGCTCACGGGCGACCTCCAGGTGCCGCGCGGGCACGGTCTTCGCGCTGATCCTGAAGATGACGGACGAGCCCGAGACCGACTCCAGGCCGAAGACCTGCGGCTCCTCGACGATGACGGTGTCCCGGTAATCCGGGTCGTCCCACATGTCGCGTGCGATGTCGTTCAGCAGCTCGCGGACCGTCGCCACGTCGCTGTCGTACGGCACCGGCACGTCCACCAGGGCCCTCGACCAGCCCTGCGACTCGTTGCCGATCCGGGTGATCGTGCCGTTGCGCACGTACCAGACCTTGCCGTCGGCGTCGCGCAGACGGGTGATGCGGAGAGTGACGGCCTCCACCGTGCCGACGGCCACCCCGGTGTCGATCACGTCGCCCACGCCGTACTGGTCCTCCAGCAGCATGAACATGCCGGCGATGAAGTCCTTGACCAGCTCCTGGGCGCCGAAGCCGACCGCCACACCGATGATGCCGACGCTGGTGAGCAGCGGCGCCAACTCGACCCCGAGCTTCGCGAAGATCATCAATGCCGCGGTGCCAAGGATCACGACGGACGCGAGGCTCCGCAGCACGGAGCCCATCGTCTCGGCGCGCGCCCTGCGGCGCTCCGTCATGATCGCCGCCGCGGCCTCCGTGCTGGTCAGCACGGTCTTGCCGCGCAGCCGCTCCGGCAGCACGCCGACGCTGGCCCGCATGGTGAGCCGGGTGATCAGCCGATGTACGACGTTCCGGATGATCAGCGCCCCGGCCAGAATCAGCACCAGCATCACGAGTACGTCGACGACGCCGGCCACGAGCTGCACCCAGGCCGGGAATTCCCGGTCCGGGAAGGCGCTGTTGAGGACCGTGCAGAAGACGCCCTCGCTCTTCTCGCACGCCTTCGTCACAGCCGCGGCCGCCTCGGTCAGGTCGGGCACGGTCGGCGCAGGGCTGGGCGTCGCGGGCGACAGCGGTAACACGAGGTGGATCCCCCCTGGATCGGTTCAACGGCAGGTCATGAACGTAGCCAATACTGCCGACTGATCCGGCCTCCGTCACATCGCCGGGGAAGACGGAAGCGTGTCCCGTCCGGGGCCGCGGAGGGCGGACCGGAAACGCTCCAGTGACGGTGTGGCAGGGCGCGGGCGCGCACCCGGAAGCGCGCCCGTCGCCGTTCTCCAAGTGGGGGATCCCCCCCGATCACCGTCCGGCCCCACCTGCTCGACAGGGCCGGACGGCGGTCCATGACGACCGGCGGACCCGCGGCCCGCCGGTCGCGCCACGGTGCGGACGGGGTCGGTGCGGACGGGGTCGGGGCGGGCGGGACGCCGCAGCGTCGCCGTCGCGCCGGGGCGGCACGACGACCACGCTCCGCACCGGGCGTACCACCCGCCCCCCGAGGCCGCGGTGGATGCGACGGCCCACGGCGACTGCGCTCTCACTGCTTTCACCATGGGGCCGTCGCCTTCCCCTACTCGCTCACCGCGGCAAGCACGCGGGCCACCTTCGTGGCCGCTCCGGCGGGGTCGTCCGCCCGGTGCATCCGCTCACCCCAGGACCACCAGTAGTCGGCCGCCTGGCAGACGACGTTCTCGGTAAGGCTCGTCGCGTCGGGGTTGATCACGCGCACGTAGGCGCGGCCCGACGGAGTGCGCACGACTCGCGCGAGTAAGCCCCGGGCGTCGAGTTCGGCCACCAGATGTTCCAGGCGCCGGAAATCGTCCTCCCCCACCGTAGGTCCTCCTTCATTTCCGTTCGCGGGCGGAATGTGTACTTTGCGTTCCCGTCTGTTCACTGTGGTGCGCCCAAGATGGCTCACGGAAGTGCTCGGGTCAACGAGGGCGAGAAGCGGCCGCGGTGAAGGAAATCCCATGTTGGTTGAAAGAAAACCCCTATCGGGAGACGATCCTTAGTCGGCACGTTCAAGTTGGGGGCTTGGCCACGCCAACTATGGTCCATCATTATGGTGTGGGCGGAGCGCGACGAGTGAGTCACTCTCCGTCACGAAGCGAGGACCGCTCGAGACCACGGGCTGCTAGTGCGGCCGGCCACGAGAGAGGGGCCGGAATGTCCGGCAGGCAACACAGGGAGACGGAGATCGCGCGCCGGATCCGGGCGCGGGGCCTGGCCGCCGGGCGCAGCCTGGCCCAGATCGCCGAGGAGATCCACAACGACTGCGGGCCACAGTTCGGCACGACCCGGATCAAGGCACATCGTCTCTCGCACGGTGTGGCGCTCGCCGACGTGATCGAGCAGGTGCGCGCCCTTTTCGAGAGGGACGGAAAGGCCGTCCCCGGCATCGGGGAGACGCTACTGTCCGCGTACGAGTCGGGCATGAAGCGGCCCGGCCCGGAGTATCTCCACTACCTGTGCTCGGTCTACCGGGTGGAACCGCTGGCCCTCGGGTTCGAAAGCCCGTGCATCTGCGGCCATGGACATCTGGCCGAATCAGGCGGCGGGGACCCAGAAGAGGACAGACCTAACACTTCACCCGCTCCGTGGGGTGCGCCGACCCCGTCGGGCGGCGGCACCCCTTCGGTGGACGGGGGCGAGGAGGACGAGAACGTGCTACGGAGGACGCTGTTGAGGCTCCTCGCCGGCGGCACCGTTGGGGCGGTTGGGCTCAAGGGGCTCGACGAAGAGGTGCTCGGCGCGGTGGAGAACCTCCGCCGGCGGATGGACGAGACCATGGTCACGGCCACGGTCTCGCCGGCGATGCTCGATCAGTGGGAGCAGGCCACGTCCGGCTTCGGGCGGCAGTACATGAACACCCCACCCGTACGGCTGCTCTGCGACGTGATGCTGGAGTTCACCGCGGTACGCAAGGCGCTGGACCGCCGGCAGCCCATCGACGTGCAGGAGCGGCTGTGCCGGATGGCCGCCCAGCTCGCCGGGCTCTCGGGGATGATCATGATCGACCTCGGGGACCAGCGGATGGCTCGCTCGTTCTTCCGCACCGGCCGGATGGCGGCGGACGAGACGGGCGACCGGGCCCTGCGCGCCTGGGTCACCGCCCGGGAGGCGCTGGTCCCGCTCTACTACGGCGACCCGCGCGAGGCGCTCACGCTGGCGAAGAAGAGCCGCGACCTGGCCGGTCACACCCCCTGTGCCGCGCGGACCATGGCGCCGGTCGTCGAGGCGAGGGCGCTGGCGAAGATCGCCGGAGTCAACGGCTCGCGGCACGAGGTGGTCGAACAGGCCAAGCGGGCCCTGCACCGCGCCAGGGCGGCCTTCCAGCAGATGAACGACAGCGACCGGGAGGACCCGGCCTTCGGCTACACGGAGCGGCAGCTCTACTTCTACCAGGGCGACGTCCTGGTGAAGCTGGGGCAGACCGTGGAGGCCGACGTGATCCTGGAGCAGGCACTCGCCAAATACTCCGACGAGGACCTGCTCGACCAGACCCTGATCCGGTTCGACCAGGCGTTGTGCCGGCTCATCGACGGCGACGTCGACGCCGCGCTCAAGCTCGGCCAGGCGGCCATCGAGATGGTCGACAAGGAATACCGGACCGACCTCATGCTCAAGCCCGCGTACGACCTGGAGAAGGCCGTCAGAGCCAAGTACGGCGATTCGCCCAAGCTCAAGGCCTTCCGTGAGGTGATCACGCAGAGCCGGGTCGAGGTTCCGCGCGACCTGTTCCAGGACGCCGTGTGACGTGGGTAGCGAGGAGGACGTGTGGCAGGAGACGCGCTGGCGGGAGATCCCGAGCCGGGAGATCCCGTGAGAGGCGGGGAGGGCGGGATCGCACCGCTGAGGATCCGGCGATACCGCTGGTCCGACCTCGACGCGGTGTGGTCCCTCCATCAGATCGGCCTGGCCCAGGTGGGCGTCGTGCCGGGCGACGGCGTCTACTACGACGACGACTTCCCCCGGATCACCGAGGTCTACCTGGCTGCCGGGGGTGACTTCCTGGTGGGGGAGGTGCCCGGGGCGGGGCTCGTCGCGATGGGCGGCCTGCGGCGCATCGACGCCGACACGGCGGAGATGTGCCGGCTCCGGGTCCACCCCGATCACCAGCGGCGCGGCTACGGCGCGGCGATCACGCAGGAGCTCGAGGAACGGGCGCGCCGGCTCGGCTACAGGACGTTGCGCGGCGACACCACCCTGCGTCAGGTCGCCGCGCTGGAGCTCTACCGCAAATCCGGGTGGCGGGAGCTGCGGCGCGAGGTACGCGGCGACAACGTGGTGATTTATATCGAGAAGCAGCTAAATGCCGTGGTCTCTCCACTTTTCTCCCGATAGATAATGCTTCCATCCCTTGGCGGATAGCTGATCCCTGCGAATACTTGTGCCTTGTCCGCAAGAGTGGGGAAAGAGGCGTGATGAAGAAGATCATTATCCGTAAGCCGGGGACGACCAAGCTCAGCGGCACCTCGAGCGTCATCCACAAGGGGTGAGGGACCACCCGAGCCACATCTGGGTCCGGGGAGATCTCTCCCGGGACCGCGTGGCGGCCCTCCACGCGCTTGCCCTGGAGGTGCCGCCTCCCGTGGCGCCCGTCGTCAACGGGCACCGCCGGCTACGCGGTCCGTACACGATCGGTGGCGCGATACTGCGCGCCCTCGTCCCGGTCGCCTTGGAGCGTTCCCCGGGCCTGGTGGCGGAACACGACATCGAGATCCGCGCCGTCGCCCCCTGCCTGCGCCCTCTGGTGCCGGCGCGGCGGCAGACCATCGAGGCCCGCCTGACGGAGGACGAGCGGATCCTCGTGCCCGCGCCGCGCCGCACGCTGCGGATCGCCAACGGGATCGCCGAGTTCGTCCGCGGCTGCCTCGAAGAGCCGCGGACGCTGCTGGTGGACAACGTGCACGAGGCGGATCCGGCCGACCGTGAACTGCTGCGCGTCCTGGCGCGCCGGGTGCCGGATCTGACGCTGGCCCTGGGCTCCGCCGACTCCCCGTGGGAGGGCACGCGGGAGGGCATGCGGCAGGTGGACGCGCGGGCCCGGGGCGGGCCGCCCGACGACTACGTCGCCTCGGACTGCACCTCCGACGACCCCCGCGCCTACCGGGCGTACCTGTCGCTGCCACCGGAGGAACGGGCGCGCCGGCACGACCGGCGCGCCGCCGAGCTGAGGGCCGACGCCGCGGCGGCGGAGCACGCCCTGGGCGCGGTGCCGTACCACCTGGAGCACGGCCGCGACCTGGACGCGGCGGCGCAGGCCCTGTGGGCGGCGGTGGACCACTGCGTCACCGAGGGCTTCCTGCACGCGGTCGTGGAGCTGGGCTCGCGCGGCCTGCGGCTGGTGGCGCCGGGTTCCGACCTGTGGTGGCGCTTCCTCCATCGCACCGCGACCGCCCTGGCGGGGCTGGGCCGGCGGGCGCACGCACAGGAGCTGTACGACCAGGCCCGGAGGGTCAGCGTCGATCCGGCCGTGCACGCCGCCGCCGCGTACGGCACGGCGATGCTCGACGCGCGCGACCGCGATCCGGCGCGGCGCGACCTGGCCAGGGCCAGAGCCTGGATCAACGAGGCGATAGCGATCTCCACGCTGCTGCCCGACAGGCGGACGCGCGCCTTCAAGCTCGGGTTCGACCAGAACGGCCGCGCGCTGATCGAGCTGCGGGAGGGGCGGGTCGACGAGGCGCTCGGGCTGGTGCAGTCGGCGATCGACCTGGCCGAGCGCGATCTTCCACCGGACGCCCACCCCGTGCACCGGATGGTGCTGTTCGCCAACCGCGCGCAGCTCCTCGCGCGAAAGGGCCGCAGGGAGGAGGCGCTCGCCGACTTCGACCGGGTCGTCGCGATCGACCCGGGCTTCCCCGACCACTATCTCGACCGGGGCAACCTGCTGGTCGAGATGGGACGTACGGACGAGGCGCTGGCCGACTACGAGGCCGCGATGCGGGTGAGCCCGCCGCTGCCCGAGGCGTACTACAACCGGGCGGAGCTGCGCCTGGCCGCCGGGGATCTGGACGGCGCCCGGGCCGACCTCGACCATGTCCTCGAACTCGACCCCGGCTACCTGGACGCGTACGTCAACCGGGCCGGCGTGCTGGAGATGCTCGGCGAGCACGAGGCCGCCAGGCGCGACGTCGAGGCGGGGCTCGCCCTGGACCCCGGCAACGCGCACCTGCACGGCGTGCTCGGGCAGCTGGAGACCGAGGCCGGCCGCTACGCGGAGGCCGCCCTGGCCTTCGACGCGGCCCTGACCGCCGATCCCCGCCTCGCCTCGGCCTGGGCGAACCGTGCGACGCTGCGGTTCGAGACCGGCGACGCGCGGGGCGCCGTCGACGACCTGACCCGGGCGATCGAGCTGAGCGAGGACGCGGCCCTGTTCTTCAACCGGGCCACCGCGCTCGACGCGCTCGGCCGCGGCCGGGAGGCGCTGTTCGACCTGCGCCGGGCGCTGGCCCTGGCCCCCGACGACCCCGACGTACGCGCGGCGCTGGAGCGGCACGAGAAGGAGGGATGACGGGGGGCGCTCACGGCGAGGTGCCGAGCAGCCGCTCGACGACGTCCGGAAGGCCGGGCGGGTCGAGCGGCTCGGGCAGCGCGGGGAGGGCGGAGATCGCGTGCCAGGCATGCCCCCGCAGGGCGCCGTCCTCCTCCTCGGTCAGCTCGGCGGACGCCACCGGCGGCGCCACGTCGAACCGGGCCAGATAGAAACGCTCGGTCTTCACGTAGTGCCTGCCGAGCCAGTGGAAGTCCCGGGGGACCGGCACCCACCGGTCCAGTACGGCGTCGCCGGGCAGGCCGGTCTCCTCCCACAGCTCGCGGCGGGCGGCCTGCAGCGGCGACTCGCCCGGCTCGATGCCTCCTCCCGGAGGCTCCCAGAACACCCTGCCGGAGACCGGGTCGTGCCATCGCAGCAGCAGCACCCGGGAGCGGCCGTCCACGCACACCACGCGCGCGGCCGGCCGGTCGTCCGCCTTCCCCGCCTCCACCTGCCCGCACCCTCCGATCGGCTGGCCCTACCCTTGAACCCGACACCGTCACCCGTCGAGGATCTGAGCATGAGCGCTGAACACGTGCTGACCCTGTCCTGCCCGGACCGGCCCGGAGTGGTCGCGGCCGTCTCCGGACTGCTGGCCGGGAAGGGCTGCAACATCATCGAGAGCCAGCAGTTCGGCGACCCGGTCGAGCAGCGGTTCTTCATGCGCGTGCAGTTCTCCAGCGGGTGCTCCACCGACGAGCTGCGGGCGGCGTTCGCCTCGCTCGCGCCGGAGTTCGCCATGGAGTTGCAGCTCTTCGACCTCGCGGTGCGGACCCGGGCGCTGGTGCTCGTCAGCCGGTTCGACCACTGCCTCAACGACCTGCTCTACCGGGTGCGCTCGGGTCTGCTGCCCATCGAGATCGTGGGTGTCGTGTCCAACCACCCCGACCTGCGCCCGCTCACCCAGTCGTACGGCGTGGACTACCATCACCTGCCGGTCACCGCGGAGACCAAGCCGCGGCAGGAGGCGGAGATCCTCACGCTGGTCGACCACTACAAGGCCGACCTGGTCGTGCTCGCCCGCTACATGCAGGTGATCTCGCAGGATATGTGCGCCAAGCTCGCCGGACGCATGATCAACATCCACCACTCGTTCCTGCCGTCGTTCAAGGGTGCCAAGCCGTACCACCAGGCGTACTCCCGCGGTGTGAAGCTGATCGGCGCCACGGCGCACTACGTGACGCCCGACCTCGACGAGGGGCCGATCATCGAGCAGGAGGTCGCGCGGGTGAACCACACCCACTCGCCCGAGGACCTCGCCGCGATCGGCCGCGACCTCGAATGCCAGGCGCTGGCCCGGGCCGTCCGCTGGCACGCCGAGCACCGCGTGCTGCTGGACGGCCACAAGACCGTCGTCTTCCCGCGCTGACGCTACGCCCCGACCTTCAGACCGGTGTGCCGGGCCAGGAACGCGAGCTGGTCGGCCGCGAGCTCGACCGACCGGCTCACGGCCCGGGCGCCGTGCCCCACCTCGGTCTCGTTGCGCAGCAGGATCGGGCGGTCGCCCGCCTGCGCGTGCTGCAGGGCCGCCGCCATCTTCCACGCGTGCAGGGGATGGACGCGGGTGTCGGAGGCGAACACGGCGAACAGCGTGGCCGGGTACGACACCCCCTCGCGGACGTGGTGGTACGGCGAGTAGCCCCACAGCCAGGCGAACTCCTCCGGCACGTCGGCGGAGCCGAACTCGACGTTCCAGGTCGCCCCGAGACCGAACTTCTCGTATCGGACCATGTCGAGCAGCGGGGCCAGGCAGACGACGGCCGCGTACAGGTCGGGGCGCTGGGTGAGCGCCGCGCCGACGAGCAGGCCGCCGTTGGAGCCGCCGGAGATGCCGAGCCGGTCCGGGCTGGTGACGCCGGTGGCGATGAGGTGCTCGGCCGCGGCGTGCAGGTCGTCGAAGACGTTCTGCTTGTTGCCGAGCATGCCGTCCCGGTGCCACTGCTCGCCCTCCTCGCCGCCGCCGCGAAGCTGGGCGACCGCGTAGACGCCGCCCGCCTCGACCCACGCCAGCGTCGCGGCGGAGAACCCGGGGTTCATCGGGACCCCGAAGCCGCCGTAGCCGTACAGGATGGTGGGGCGGGGCCCGGAGCCGGGGCGCGAGGTGATCAGCATGTGCACCTCGGTGCCGTCCTTGGACCGGTAGACCACCTGCTCGGTCGTCGCCTCGGGCACCTCCACCGCGCCGGGAGGCGCCTCCCACAGCGAGGTCTCGCCGGTCAGCGCGTCGTAGCGGTACACGGCGGTCGGGGTGATGCCGTCGGTGTAGCTGAACCAGGCCTCGTGCCCGCCCTCCGGGCGCTCGACGATCCCGCCGATCGAGCCGAGCCCCGGCAGCGGGACCGCGCCGATCCGCTCGCCGCTCTCCAGGGCGTGGACGGAGATCTCGCCGATCGCGTGCCGGGTCCAGCCGACGAGCAGGACCGGCTCGGCCATGCCGTCGAGGATCGCGAAGTCGGACAGCACCGCCTCGGCGTCCTCGGGGATCAGGTCGCGCCAGTGCTCGGGGCCGGGCGTCTCCGGAGAGGTGACGCAGACCCGCCCGCGCGGGGCGTCGAGATCGGTGAAGACGTAGAGCCGCCCGTCACGGCCGAAGTGGAGCCCGGTCTGCGCGTCGACGTCCTGCTGCACGGTGACCAGCTCCGGCGCCTGCGGCGACGAGGCGACCAGGTCGGCCACCCATAGGTCGTTGCGCGGCGCCGTCCCCCGTGAGGCGGAGATCGACAGCCACCTGCCGTCGAGGGAGACGGACACCCCGTAGTAGTTGGTCTTCTCCAGGCCCTCGCCGAAGATCAGCACGTCGTCGTCGGGAGAGGTGCCGACGCGGTGCAGGTAGACGCGTCGGTGGAACTGCTCCTCGCCGGCCGGGACCAGCGAGGGCGCCAGCCTGCGCACGTAGTAGAACGCCTCGCCGCCGGGCAGCCAGGCCACGGGCGAGTAGCGGCAGCGGTCGATCGGCCCCTCGACGACCTCTCCGGTCGCCACGTCGACGACGTACAGGCGCGACTCCTCGTCGCCGCCGACCGAGATCTGGTACGCCAGCCGGTTGCCCTCCTTGTCCGGCTGGTAGGAGTCGAGCGTGGTCAGGCCCGAGGGATCGAGGGCGCCGGGGTCGAGCAGCACGCGCTCGCCGTCCCCGTCCGCGACGTACAGGACCGGGTGCTCCTGGTCCGGGGCCCGGCGGGTGAAGAAGCGGCGCTCGCCGCGCCAGGACGGCGTCCCCACCGACCCGGAGCGCAGCAGTTCGGCGACGCGCTCGCGGAAGTGGTCGCGCCCCTCGAGTTCGGCGGACCGGAACAGGGTCTCCTGCGCGTCCAGCCACTCCTTCGTCGCCGGATCGTCGGAATCCTCCAGCCACCGGTACGGGTCGGGGACGGGCGTTCCGTGGAGATCGTCGACGATGTCGTCACGGCGGGCTGGTGGGTACGGCACTCGGCTCATGCTGGCACTTTAAATCAGCCGGACGACTGCGACGGTACATCGTCCGTACCCGGCCAAGACGGGAATAAAGGGGTGATCGGCTGGGCATAGAAGCAGCAGGCGTTCCAGTCGTTCACCCCGCGGACCTTTTTATGGGGTGGCGAAGGGGCCGCTGAGAAGGCCACACTTTGGTGAAGGGCGGTGCCGTGGTGACGATCCGCTGGGCCGTCCGGCGGAGGTCCCTGTGACGGAAGCATCCGGGTCCCAACCGACGGGGCCACAACCCAGGCGCACAGCCGAGACCGCTGTGGAGGTCGGCTGATGCGCCAAGTCCTGCTACTGAACGCCACGTACGAGCCGCTGACCACGCTCTCCCTGCACCGGGCCGTCATCCTGGTGCTGAGAGAGAAGGCCGACGTCGTCCACCGCGACGGCCGGGGCGCGGTCCTGCGCTCTGCCAGCCGCACGCTCGACGTTCCGTCGGTGATCCGGCTCCGGCGATACGTCCGCATTCCCTACCGGACGCGTATCCCGCTCACCCGGGCGGCGCTGATGCGCCGGGACAACTTCCGCTGCGCCTACTGCGGCCAGCGGGCCGAGACCATCGACCACGTCATCCCGCGCTCCCGGGGAGGCCCCCACACCTGGGAGAACTGCGTCGCCTCGTGCATGCCGTGCAACCACCGGAAGGCCGACAGGCTGCTGGAGGAACTCGGGTGGGCGCTGCGCGTGGCCCCCGTGGTGCCGCACGGCGCGCACTGGCGGCTCATCGGCGCGCAACTCGACGGCGATCCGCAGTGGGCGCCCTACCTGTCGGAGACGGCGGCCTGACGGGTGTCGTCATGAAATGGACGATCACCACCGACGTGGAGGAGTACGCCGCGGCGGCCGAGCCCTGGCTGCTGCGCGATCCCGTCCGCAACACGGTCATGCTGACCGTGCTGCGCGGAATCCGCAGCGGCCAGTTCACGGCCGATCCCCTGCTGGCCTGGCTGGAGGACGGCGGCACGGTGGCGGGGGCGGCCTGCCGGACCCCGCCCTATCCGCTCGCGCTGGGCGACGTCCCGCTCGCGGCGCTTGCCCTGCTGGCGCGTGACCTGATCGAGATGGACCACGACGTGCCCGCGGTCGGCGGTCCGGTGGCCGCCGCGGAGGCGTTCGCCCGGGCATGGTGGCGGCCGGAGACGCGCCGCCGGGCCGAACGCCTCTACCGTCTCGGCACGCTGCGGGCTCCCTCCGTGCCGGGCAAGCCCCGTGTGGCCGGCCCCGACGACCTGCCGACGGCCGTGCGCTTCTTCCGGGAGTTCCAGGACGAGGCGCACGTCGAGCGCACGGCCGACCCCACTCCGGTCGTCGCCGCGCGGCTCAACCGTGAGGAACTGGTCTGGTGGGAGGACGACGACCGGCCGGTGTCGATCGCCGGGGCCTCCGCGCCGATCGCCGGCATGTCGCGGATCGGGCCCGTCTACACCCCGCCTGATCTGCGCGGGCGCGGGTACGGCAGCGCCGTCACCCACGCGGCCAGCAGGAAGGCGCTCGACGACGGCGCCGGCGAGGTGCTGCTGTTCACCGATCTGAGCAACCCGACATCGAACTCCATCTACCAGCGGCTCGGCTTCCGGCCCATCGAGGACTACGTGACCATCCACTTCGCCTGAGCTCCTCGTCGCACCGCTGGGACCCCCGGCCGTGTCGTCTCCGTCACCGGTGAGCAGGCCGCGCCCGGCGTTCGCCTGCCGCCGGCCGGGACGACGCGCCTCTCGCGGTCGTAATCTGAGGGCATGCCTCGCTATGACTACCGCTGCCGCGCGTGCGGATCGACGTTCGAGCTCAACCGTCCCATGGCCGAGGCGGGCGCACCCGCGGTGTGTCCCTCCGGCCACGACGACACCGTGAAGC
Source organism: Microbispora sp. NPDC046933 (assembly GCF_040644635.1). Classification (NCBI taxonomy): domain Bacteria; kingdom Bacillati; phylum Actinomycetota; class Actinomycetes; order Streptosporangiales; family Streptosporangiaceae; genus Microbispora; species Microbispora sp. NPDC046933. Next base: position 99,821 of record NZ_JBEYWW010000033.1, read on the forward strand.
TGCTGTCCACCGTGGCCGTCACCGGAAGGGCGTCCGGCGCCCCCGCCGCCCGCCCCGCAGGGGGCGGGGCGGGCGGCGGTTGCTGCGGCGGAGGATGCTGCGGCGGTTAGGACTGCCCTTCCTCCGGGAGGTTCCGCGGGCGTGCCGGGCACGCCCGCGGTTTTTCATGCCTGCGCTCGAAGCCGCTGCGTCTCTGGCGTCTCCCGCGTCTCTGGCGTCTCCCGGTGTCTCCAGGCGGCATCCGGCTCAGTGCCAACAGCCTGTGGCCCACTTTGTCGCTATAGAGGTCTACTTCTGACTGATAGAGGCGGAAGTAGAAGTGAATCAAGACTATCTTTCGACTGAGCTGGAAGTTACTCTCTGCGTCAGAGACAGCGCCCCCGATCAACGCGTCACAGCCCGGCTCGGGCTTCCCGGCCGCGGCCTCTCGCAGCGAGGTGAAGCTTTGCCTGCCGTGTTTCCGGCTCTTCGGAGCGTCCACAGAAACCTGATCGCGCTCGGCCTCGCCGGCGTGCTGGCCGTCCCCCTCGTCCTCGCCTCTCCCGCGAGCGCGGCCGCGCCGCCCGGCCTGAGCGCTCGCGTGCCCCGCCCGTCCACGGCGACCGGCGCGAACGTGGCGAACCCGGTGGTAACGGGACCGATCGCCAGCACCACTCCCGTCGGGGATCCCGCACACGGCTACCCGTTCCTCGCCACCGACGTCGACCTCAAGGCGGCGGGCTACGTCGAGCAGGAGTTCTTCATCTCCGGCACGGCGACGAGCTACGCGACCCGTGGCACGGACACGGCGATTGCAGTCAGCACCGGCAACCCGTACAGCACGCGAATCGTCGTGCGACGTCCGGTCTCGGCTCGGACGTTCAACGGGGTCGTGATCGCCGAGTGGTACAACGTCAGCAACCAGTGGGACCAGGAGGTCGACTGGTTCCAGTCGCACGAGCACCTGATGCGGGAGGGGTACGCCTGGGTCGGGGTCTCGGCCCAGCGCGCCGGAGTGCACTCCACGACCGGACTCAAGGCGTGGAGCCCGCAGCGTTACGGAGCCCTCGACGTGACCGCGGGCGGGACGATCAACGACGACAGCCTGTCCTACGACATCTTCAGCCAGGCCCTGAAGGCCGTCCGCGGCCCCGCGGGCACCGACCCGCTCGGCGAGCTTCCCCCGCCCCGGTACGTGATCGCCACCGGCCACTCGCAGTCGGCCGGCCGCCTCGCGAACTACTACAACGGCGTCCAGCCGCTCGCGAACGTCCTCGACGCGGTCGTCCTGCACGGCGGGGGCGGTGTGCTGCGCACCGACCTGGCGGCGCCGGTGTTCCGGATCAACTCCGAGGGCGACGTGAGCAGCGGCATCCTGTCCGCGGCGGCCCGCGCTCAGGGCGACTCGGCGGTCCTGACCAGCTGGGAGGTGGCCGGCGCGTCGCACGGCGACTGGAAACTGATCAGAGACTACGGACCGTTGCGCAAGCGTGACATCGGCACCTACCCCGGCGGGTATCCCGGTGAGCCGCAGACGTGCACGCTGCCCTCGTTGTCCCGCATTCCCCAGCACATGGTGCAGAACGCCGTATACGACCACACCGTCGCCTGGGTCGCCTACGGCGTGCGGCCCCCGGCGGCTCCCAAGATCCGGATGACGGACACGACGCCGCCGGCGATCGCGCGTGACGGCCTCGGGATCGCGCTCGGCGGCATCCGGCTCGCCCAGCAGGAGGCGCCGCTGCGCGTCAACAGCGGCACCAACACCGGTCCGGGCTTCTGCTTCCTCGACGGAAGCTCGGTGCCGCTGACCGACGCCCGGCTCGCGGAGCTCTACCCGACCGTACGGTCGTACGTCGACAAGGTCGTCGCGACGACGCTCGCCGACGTCGAGGCCGGGTACATCCCGCGGTCGTTCACCCGCGACCCCGCCTGGTACTCCGGCATCCGCGACGTCATCGGCGAATACGTCGCCGCCGGTCGTATCTCCGAGTCCGTCGCGTCGGCCCTGGAGGACCGCCTCCAGCACGCCGAACGGGCCGGTCTCGCCGGCGACGCGCCTCCTGCGATCGCCCACCTGCGGCAACTCGCCGAGCGGGCGGACGGGCGTATCGGGGACGACGCGGCCAGGGCCGGGATACTGCGGGTGACCCATGCGCTCATCGCGCTCCTCACGGAGGCGCGGGAGACGGAGCACACGGGCCGCTAGCCCGGAGCTTTGCTCGTCGGTCTTCGCGGTGGCGGCCGCCGTGAGCCGAGCGGGTCCACCGCAACATGAGGTCGGGTCCGGTGGACGGGTCCGCAGGCGTGCCGCCCACGCCTGCGGACCCGTCCGGGCGCGGGGGCGCCCGGGGGGGGGACCCGCCCCCGGGGGGGGGGGAGACGGGGGGGGGGGGGCGCCGCGGCGGGGCCGGGGGGGGGGGGGAGGGGGGACGGGGGGGAGGGGGGGCG
>NZ_JBEYWW010000034.1:0-50912 GCF_040644635.1 Microbispora sp. NPDC046933
CTCGTGCTGGACGCGGGCGGCGTCGTCGTCAGGCCCGGCGTCGTGTACGGCCGGGGCGCCGGCATCCCCACGGTGCTCACCGCCCCCGGGCAGGATTCCGGAGCCGCCGACCCCGATCACCTCCAGGACCGCGCAGCCGGGTCCCCGGCGTCCGGTGGTGTTCGAGGAGCAGGAGGAGGAGCTCGACGTGCCGGACTTCCTCAAGTGACGCTGCATGTTCGTTCGGCCGGGGGCGCGGTCCGTGGGTGACCGGCGCGAGGAGCTGGCCGCGGCGCTGGCCGAGGTGGAGCGGAGCGTCGAGGACGCCTGCCGGGCCGCGGGCCGGTCGCGGTCGGAGATCACCCTGATCGCGGTGACGAAGACCTACCCGGCCTCCGACGTGCGGCTGCTCGCGGAGCTGGGCGTGTCGCACGTCGGCGAGAACCGCGACCAGGAGGCGGCGGCCAAGGCGGCCGAATGCGCCGGTCTCGGCCTCACGTGGCACTTCATCGGCCAGTTACAGACGAACAAGGTCCGCTCGGTCGTCTCCTACGCCCACATGGTCCACTCGGTGGACCGCCCCCGCCTGGTGGACGCGCTCGGCCGCGAGGCCGTACGCGTGGGGCGCGAGGTGGACTGCCTCATCCAGGTCGCCCTCGACGCCGCACCGGGCGAGGGCGGGGCCGGACGGGGCGGCGCCGCGCCGCGGGAGGTGCCGGCGCTCGCCGGGCTCGTCGCGAAGGCGGAGGGGCTGCGCCTGCGGGGGGTCATGGCGGTCGCCCCGCTGGGGGAGGACCCTGCCGCCGCGTTCGCCCGGCTGCGGGCCGTCGCCGAGCGGGTCAGGGAGGAACACCCCGCCGCCGACGTGATATCGGCCGGAATGAGCGGGGACATCCCCCAGGCTGTGGCGAACGGCGCGACACACCTGAGAGTCGGTACGGCGTTGCTCGGCCGCAGAAAGCCCTTCGTCAGGTAATGTCCCCCAAGTGGACCATGGTGTCCGCGCTCAGGTAGAGGTCGATCAGCGGTGAGCTCCAAGGGGGGTACGGCTACCGCCCTGGCCTTCCAAAGGGACCTTGAAGGCACCAGTAATGCGGAGGACGACGAGCGATGGCCGGCGCGATGCGCAAGATGGCGGTCTACCTCGGTCTCGTGGAGGACGACCGCTACGAAGACAGGTACGCGGCAGAGTACGGCACCGACGAGGAGTACGGCGACGAGGAGTACGAGTCGCCGCGGCGCGGCTTCGCCGGTCCCTCGGGCACGCACTCCGGGCCTCTGGAGCGCGAGGACGACACCGAGACGGCCGTCCCCGCTCCGCGTCCCCCCACGACCGTGCTGGAGCGCCGTACGACCGATCTGGCGCGCATCACCACCCTGCATCCCCGCACGTACAACGAGGCGCGGACGATCGGCGAGCACTTCCGCGAGGGCACGCCGGTCATCATGAATCTGACAGAGATGGTCGACAGCGACGCCAAGCGCCTTGTCGATTTCGCGGCAGGTCTCGTCTTTGGCCTACACGGCAGCATCGAACGTGTTACCAACAAGGTGTTCCTGTTGTCCCCCGCCAACGTTGAGGTGACCGCCGAGGACAAGGCCAGAATCGCGGAACGCGGCTTCTTCAACCAGAGCTAGAGTTCCATACATGAACAGTGACCGGCTGAGCGGTGCCCGTGCGGCCCGAGGACGGCTGGACCGAGGGGAGGCGGGGCTCGACCGTGGGGATCATTAGCGAGATCTTGGTCATCGCCCTGACCCTCTTCCTGGTTCTGCTGATCGGCAGAATGATCATAGATACGGTGCAGGCGTTCGCCCGCACCTGGCGCCCCACCGGGGTCGTCCTGGTGCTGGCGGAGGTCGTTTACACAGTGACCGACCCGCCTCTCAAGTTCCTCCGCCGTTTCATTCCGCCCCTCAGGTTGGGTACGGTGGCCTTTGACCTGAGCTTCACAGTGCTGTTCATTGTGGTTTTGGTCTTGATCCAAGTCGTGAACGCGCTTCGTTGATCGGGTACCGTCCGACCGGACAGACTCCAAGCGCGCCAAGGAGACCCAAATGCCGTTGACGCCCGCTGATGTGCGGAACAAGCAGTTCAGTACCACCCGGCTGAGGCCGGGGTACGACGAGGAGGAGGTCGACGCGTTCCTCGACGAGGTCGAGGCCGAGCTGGACCGCCTCATCCAGGAGAACGAGGAACTCCGCGCGAAGCTGGCCGAGTGCCTCAGGGGCAAGGTTCCCGGGGGCATGGGCATGCCCGGCTCCATGCAGATGGCGCCCGCTCCCGTGGCCGAGCCCAAGCCCGAGATGATGGCCCCCCAGCCGGAGCCGATCAAGCCTCCGGAGCCGGCCCGCCCCGAGCCGGTGCCCGTCGGCATGGGCCTGCCGCCCGCCGAGGACAACATGGACACCGCGGCCCGCGTGCTCGCCCTCGCCCAGCAGACGGCCGACCAGGCGATCGCCGACGCCCGTCGCGAGGCGGACGAGACCGTGACCCGCGCCCGGCGTGAGGCCGACGACATCCTCGGCAAGGCCCGCCGCCAGGCCGAGCAGATCATCGGCGACGCCCGCGCCCGCGCCGAGACGCTGGAGCGCGACGCCCAGGAGCGGCACCGCCAGGCCATGGGCACCCTCGTGCAGACCCGGGACGAGCTGGAGCGCAAGGTCGAGGAGCTGCGCAGCTTCGAGCGTGAGTACCGCAGCCGTCTCAAGCTGTACCTGGAGAACCAGCTCGCCGAGCTGAACGTCGCGGGTGAGGGCAGCGGAGGCTTCCCGATCGTGGGCGCCGCCCCGGCCATGGCCCACGCCGTCGCCCCCGGTCCCCAGCAGATGACCGCCGCCCCCAACCCGTTCGGCCAGGAGCCCTCGCAGCACTCCGGCGCCTTCCCCGGTCCCGACGGCCCCCACAACGACCGCCGGTAAGCAGTGGCGGGTCCTCACAGGGACCCGATAGCTCGGAGAACCCCCCGTGATCCTCATCAGTGCCGCACTTGTCCTCGCCGCAATCGTCCTGCTCATCGCGGGCGTCGTGCTGGGGACACCCCCTCTCGTGATGTGGTCGATCGTCGTCAGCGTGCTGTCGGCGGTCTGCCTGCTGATCGGGGCACTGCTGAGGCGCCACGAGCTGTTCCCTGCCGGTGGGCGTGCCGCCGCGGGAACCGCTCCCACCCCCCAGGGTTCGTCCGTGCCCCAGCTCGCGCACGTCGGTGCCGTGAGCGGGGCGTACGGCGGAGCCCTCGCCGGGGCACCGGCGCATCCGGTGGCGACGCCCATGGTGGCGGCACCGCCGGTCACGCATCACGGGGCGATGCCCCCGCAGACCTTCCCGTCCCCGCCGCCCCAGCGGACGGGACCGATCACGCGGCCGCCGGCCGGTTCCGGCCGCGGCCTCGCCCCCGACGCGATCGTCCTCGTGATCCCCGGGCGCAAGCGTTTCCATCTGGCCACCTGCCGCCAGCTCGCCGGGCGTGAGACCGAGGAGCTCACCCACGAGGAGGCCCGCGAGGAGGGCTTCACCCCCTGCACCACCTGCCTCCCCGAGACCTCCACCCGTACGGCGGAGCCGGAGGAGGCCCCGCTCCGCGACGACACAGCCCGCGACGCGGTTCGCGACGAGAGCCTGCGCGCCGAAGCCGCTCCCACGACCCCCACGTCTCCGGCCGGGACCTCCGGCACGACCGACCAGGAACCGCCCCGTCCCACGCCCGCTGATCGCGAGCCGCCTGTCGCGCGGTTCCCTCAGCCCGGCGTCCCGGGGTCGCGCCTTCCCGAGTCGTCCAGCCCCCAGTCGTCCGGCCCCCAGTCGTCCGGCCCCCAGTCGTCTGTTCCCGGCGTGTCAGGCCCCGCGGCGGGTGCCGCCGGCGCCGCGCCGGCCGCCGCTCCGTCCGCATCCGGCCCTTCCACAGCGGGCCCGTCCGAGCCGGCCGATGACGAAGCGCGTGAAGAGCCCCGCGAGACGCCGGGGAAGGCGTCCGGGGAGACCACCGACGCCGACGAGGCGGACCCGCAGGACGGTCCGGCGGACGACACGGTCTCCGAGGCCGATGGCGAGACCGAGGGCGACGGGCACACACCGGTGAACTGGTTCGGCCGGGGCACGCAGCAGGAGTCCGGCTCCACGACCCCGGCGCCGGGGCCCGCCGCCTCCACGCCGCCGTCCTCGCCTTCCCCCTCGTCCTCCGCCGCGTCGTCCGGGTCCTCGTCCGGATCCTCCGCGCCGTCCTGGCCTTCCGCCACGTCATGGTCCGCACCGGCCTGGTCTCCGCCGGCGGCGGGATCGGCGTCAGGCCCGGCGGACGACGAGACGGACGAGTCTCTCACCGACACCGCGGAGCACGACTGGTTCAGGCCCGGCCAGGTCTCCCGGCCATGGGACCCGGCGCGCTCCAGGCCCGCCGCCGGAGAGGCGGCGAAGGAAACCCCGTCGTCAGGGGACGGCGAGTCCGGTGGAACCGCGGCTGGGGACAAGGCGCCCGGTGCGGCTGCGGCCTCGCCGCAGCGGGCCCCCTCTTCCCCCGTGGACGACGAGCAGGCCCGTGACGACCATGGCGACTCCGGCGCCGCGGACGCGCAAGCGACGTCCCGTCCGGAGGACGCCCCCACGCCCCCGCGTGCGGGGACCGGAAAGCCGGTGGAGCCGGCAGAGACCCCCGGATCCGGGCGCGCCGGATCCGCGGCCTCGGCCGGCTCCACCTCCGGCCCGGCACCCGCCGCCGAGAGCACCGCTGAGAAGGGCGCCGGGACGAGGGCTGAGAAGACCGGCCCCGCCGGCGAGGAGGACGGTGCGGGCAAGGGCGACGGCGCGGCCGCGGCGGCCGACGCGGAAAAGGCGGCCACGCCCGGTCCCGGCGATGCGGACACGGACGGCGAGACCGGGGAGAACCGCGGTGAGTCCGGGAGTGCGACCCGAGACGATCGCACCGCCGACGCGGCGGAGTCGTTCGCTGGGGGAGACACGCCGGTGCGGGTCATGGTCGGCACACGGCGCTACCACACGGGCGATTGCCCCCTGATCAGCGGGATGGGCGACTCGGGCATCGAGACCATGACACGGGCCGAGGCCGACGAAGCGGGCCTCACCCCCTGCTCGGTCTGCCAGAACGGCTGAGACGCGGGCGTAGGCCCCCTGCCAGGTCGCGGTCGAGCGGCGACTCGGGAAGCCACCCGTGCCCCAGGCAATGCCGCCGAGCATACCTCCATAGAGCGATGGCGGTGGCCTCAGCACCACCAGAGGCCCGCGGTGACGAGTATCGCCTTGATGTAGTTGTCCCGGCTGTAGGCCGAACAACTGAACCAGCCGCAATGGATCCAGAAGGCGATGCCCAGCGCGAGCAGGAGGGCGATGACCGCGACCAGTTTCCAGATGGCGAAATTGGTCGCGGCCCCGCGATCGGGCCGCTGCCTGACGTCGACGGTCTCCGCGAGCTTCGTGTCCATCCAGCCGGCCAGGCCGGTGAATCCCTGTTCGGCGGTGACCCGAATGGCGTCCTCGGTGAGTTTTCTGATCTCCTCGGCGTCCGATTTCTTCATTTCGATGTCCGCGAACGAGGCGAACGTCTCGGTCCGGAAATCGGCGAGCTCGGCACGCAGGTCGCGCCCCGACGCGCTCAGCTCGTGATCGAAGCGTTCCAGTTGCTCCCGGAGCTCCCGGAGGGTTTCGCGCGTCCGGCCGAGCGCCTCGACACCCAGGCGGTTGCGCTGCTCGAACCGCGCCCAGGCGTGCGCCGAGAGGTTCTGCGAGTGCTCGTCCGTACGGAACACCTCGTGGCGTTCCGCTCTGCGCGCGTAGAGCTCGGATTCGCCGACGTACGAGACGGCCTTCGACCAGCTCTCGATGAAATCCGGTAAGGAGCGCGCCGGGAAGTGCCTGGCGGCGTCGGCGAGAGGACCGACGCATTTCGCCCATTCGACGACCGAACTGTCCTCCCTGCCCAGGCTGTAAAGCATGTCGCCTCCCGCTTTCTCGAGGGAAATCCCGCCCATTTCTGCGATAGTGCGTCCCGTGCGGGACGATGTCAATGGGCGGCTATTCCGCTTCATTTGGTGGGCGGGATAAAAGGCGACCGCTGGGACATTGGTATTTTCATCGCGCAAACACGTTTTTCTCCGGAAGAGATGGCGTTGCGCATCACCCTCATCACCGCCTCGCCGGCATCGCTGGCATCGACGCGGAGAGCCTCCGGGGACGCGCCGGGAGCGGAAGGGGGCTCCCGACGCCGATGGGGCCGGTCGGCGACCGGCCCCATCGACTGCGGATCAGGCCTTGCGGAGGCGGAAGGACAGGCCGAGGTCGGCGTCCTCGTGGACCGGCAGGTCCTCGTCCGGAGTGCCCTCTGTGAGGCTTTCCGCCAGCACCTCGTCGGCGACGGCGCCGCCGCCCTCGCGCAGCGCCTCGGCCAGCTCGCCGTCCGCCGACCACCACAGGTGGATGCGGTCGGTGATGGACAGGCCGGTGGACTTGCGGGCCTCCTGGACGAGCCGGATCACGTCGCGGACCAGGCCGGCCCGGCGTAGCTCGTCGGTGATCGCCAGGTCCAGCGCCACGGTCTCGCCGGTGCCGGTGTCCACCGCGCCGGTTTCCACGGCCCAGCCCGACTTGGGCTGCTCGGTCACGATCACGTCGTCCGCGCCCAGCTCCACCGTGCCCAGCTCCCCGGCCTCGACCGTCGCGGACCCGCCCGAGCGCAGGGCGCGGGCCAGCTCCGCCGGGTCGGCGGCCGACACGGCCGCGGCGACGAGCTTGGTCTGTGAGCCGAAGCGCTTGCCGAGGCTGCGGAAGTTGGGCTTGACCGTGAACGTCACCAGGTCGGCGGAGAACCCGGACAGGTCCTCAAGCCGTTGAACGTTGAGCTCGTCGGCGATCAGATCGCGAAGCTCGCCGGGGAGCGCGGCCCAGCCGGGGGCGCCGACCAGCGCCCGGCCGAGCGGCTGGCGGGTCTTCACCGACGACGAGGCGCGCGCCGACCGGCCCAGCTCGACGAGCCTGCGCACCAGCGCCATCCGTTCCGACAGCTCGGGGTCGAGCAGGGCGGTGTTCACCTCCGGCCAGGTGGCCAGGTGCACCGAGGCCGGGGCGTCCTCGCCGCGCAGCACGTCCCACAGGTAGTCGGTGGTGAACGGCACGAGCGGGGCCATCAGCCGGGTGACGGTCTCCAGGCACTCGTACAGCGTCGCGAAGGCCGACGCCTCGCCGGACCAGAAGCGACGGCGCGAGCGGCGGACGTACCAGTTGGACAAGTCGTCCAGGAACTCGGTGAGCCGCCGCCCGGCCCTGGCGGTGTCGAACTCGTCCAGCGACGCGGTGACCTCGGCCACCGTGCGGTGCAGCTCCGCCAGCGCCCACCGGTCGATCAGCGGCCGGTCGGCGTACGCCGGGGCCTCGGCCATCCGCGCCGGGGACCACGACTCGGCGTTGGCGTAGAGCGTGAAGAACGACGCGGTGTTCCAGTAGGTCAGCAGGACCTTCCGGACGATCTCCTCCAGCGCGGCGTGGCCGATCCGCCGGGGCGCCCAGGGGGACCCGGAGGTGGCCATGTACCAGCGCAGGGCGTCGGCGCCGTGCTGGTCCATCAGCGGCATCGGCTGCAGGACGTTGCCCAGGTGCTTGCTCATCTTGCGGCCGTCCTCGGCGAGGATGAGGCCGAGGCAGAGCACGTTCTCGTACGACGAGTGGCCGAACACCAGCGTGCCGACGGTCATCATCGAGTAGAACCAGCCGCGGGTCTGGTCGATCGCCTCGCAGATGAACTGGCCGGGGAAGGAGCTGTCGAAGACGTCCTTGTTGACCAGCGGCGCGCCCCACTGGGCGAACGGCATGGCGCCCGAGTCGTACCAGACGTCGATCACGTCGGGCACCCGCCGCGCCTGCGCCCCGCACGCCGGGCAGTCGAAGGTCACGTCGTCGACGTACGGGCGGTGCGGGTCGAGGCCGGTCAGGTCGCGGCCCGCCAGCTCGCCCAGCTCCTTCAGCGAGCCGACGCAGGTGACGTGGTCCTCGTCCTGCGAGCAGACCCACAGCGGCAGCGGGGTGCCCCAGTAGCGGGACCGCGACAGCGCCCAGTCGACGTTGTTGCGCAGCCACTCGCCGTACCGGCCGTGCTTGATCGTCTCGGGGAACCAGTTGGTGCGCTCGTTCTCGGCGAGGAGCTGGTCCTTGATCGCGGTGGTCCTGATGTACCAGGACGGGAGCGCGTAGTACAGCAGCGGGGTGTGGCAGCGCCAGCAGTGCGGGTAGCTGTGCTCGAAGTGCTCGCCGCGGAACAGCAGGCCGCGCTCGCGCAGGTTCTCCGTCAGCGGCTCGTCGGCGTCCTTGAAGAACAGGCCGCCCACGAACGGCACGTCGGGCAGGAAGCGCCCGTCCGGGCCGATCGGGTTCACCACCGGCAGGCCGTACCGCTTGCAGACGGCCATGTCGTCGGCGCCGAAGGCGGGGGCCTGGTGGACCAGGCCGGTGCCGTCCTCGACCGTGACGTACGTGCCGAGCACGACATAGTGGGCGCCCTCGATGTCCACCAGGTCGAAGGGACGCTGGTAGGCCGTGTGCTCCAGCTCGGCGCCCCGGTAGGTCGCCAGCACCTCGGCGTCCTCGCCGAGGACCCGCCGCAGCAGCGGCTCGGCGACCACCAGCACCTCGTCGCCGCGCCGGGCCGCGACGTACGTCACGTCGGGGTGCACGGCGACGGCGGTGTTGGACACCAGGGTCCAGGGCGTGGTGGTCCAGATCAGCAGCGAGGCGCCCATCTCGGCCAGAGGGCCGGAGACGACGGGCATCCGCACGTACACCGACGGGCTGGAGACGGTCTCGTAGCCGCCGGGCTGGCCGAGCTCGTGGTCCGACAGGCCCGTGCCGCAGCGGGGGCAGTAGGGCGTGATCCGGTGGTCGCGGAACAGCAGGCCCTTGTCCCAGACGGTCTTGAGCGACCACCAGACCGCCTCGACGTACTGGGGGTCCATGGTGCGGTAGGCCTGGGACATGTCGACCCAGTAGCCCATCCGCTCGGTCATCTCCTCGAACGCGTCGACGTTCCGCAGCACCGACTCGCGGCAGCGCGCGTTGAATTCGGCGATGCCGTACGCCTCGATCTCGGGCTTGCCGGACAGGCCGAGTTCCTTCTCGACGGCGACCTCGACGGGCAGGCCGTGGCAGTCCCAGCCCGCCTTGCGGGGGACGTGGTAGCCGCGCATCGACTTGTAGCGGGGGAAGACGTCCTTGAAGACGCGGGCCTCGACGTGGTGGACGCCGGGCATGCCGTTGGCGGTCGGCGGGCCCTCGTAGAACACCCAGGAGGGGCCGTCGGCGTTCTGCTCCATCGAGCGCTCGAAGACCTTCCCGTCCCGCCAGCGTTCGAGGACCTCGTGTTCGAGGGCCGGCAGGTCGACCTGCGCGGGAAGTGAGCGGAAAGAGTGGGAAGACATCGTCGGGCGGAACCTCCACGCGGTGGCTGTGACAGCGCTGCTGACATGGCGTGAAGGGACGAAGCCGGGGACGGCTCCGCGGTACCACCCTTCTTGACGCCCGGCCGGTGCCGGACGCCCTCTCGTTTGCTCTCCGCTGCCGGTTCTACTCGGCCGGGACGGCCTTTCCTCCGGCGGCTCCGGGGTGATCTTCCCTTCGCGGCCCGCCCCGGGCTCACACCGTCCCCGGGTCGCTGAGCGGGCGGATGCGGAGGTACTCGTCCCCATCAACGCCTTGCAGACTAAGACGATAACGCAACCCGGCCGGAAGGGCTTCCCGATATACGGGTGACGTTCCGGGTGAGACCCGGCACATCGCGGGAATACGTGGGAGGAACACACGGAGACTCCGCGATTGTTGTGCTGGTGTGCGGGTGGGCCCCGGCGCCCGGCGGAAGGGCGACGGAGGGGCCCGCGGGCCGTCACCTCGGCATTCGGGGCACGCGGTCCCAGTGGCACCGCCCCAGCGGCACCGCCCGTGACAAAGTGATCGAAATGGAGTGCGACGAGGAGGAGCTGGCCGAATGCGCCACCCGGTTACGGGTGGGGTAAAAGCCTCAGCGAGTCCGTTGCCGATCCGTTATCGGCGGCTTATTCTGCCCGGACCGGCTCGAATCGCACCCTGCTCGAAGGGTGCCCTGGGCTCGAAGGGTTCTGGGCGAAGGGGAGGCCCGCAATGACGACGCGCACGGCGAGAACCGCCACCAGTGACGACGTCTGGTCCGACGAGGAGCTCGCCGAGGTCCATGAGCGGCTGCGGCACGAGATCGAGGAGTTGCACGCCGACATCGCCCGGGCGGAGGAACAGCTCGCGTCCGGGGACGTGAGCCAGGGCGCGGGGGACGATCCGGCGGACGCCGGAGCCAAGACGTATGAGCGTGAGCGCGAGATCGCCCTTACCCTGAATGCGCGCGACCTGCTCGCGCAGAACGAGCGGGCGATCGCCCGCGTCGAGGCGGGGACTTACGGAGAGTGCGAATCGTGCCACAAGCCGATCGGCAAGGAGCGCCTGCGGGCATTCCCGAGGGCGACGCTGTGCGTAGCGTGCAAGCAGCGGGAGGAGCGCCGCTGAGCGGCGAGCCCGCGTGGCCCGGCCGGGCGCGGAGGATCGCTCTCCTCGTCGTCGTCGCCGCGGTCGTGTACGTGCTCGACCAGGTCAGCAAGTTCCTCGTCGTGGAGTTCCTGGAGCACGAGGAGCCGCTCACCGTCGTGCCCGGCGCGCTGGTGCTGACCGTGATCCGCAACGCCGGCGCCGCCTTCAGCATCGGCACCGGCATGACGATCGTGTTCACCGTGATCGCGCTGGGTGTCGTCGTCGCGATCGTGCGTACGGCGCGGAAGCTGCGCAGCCTGCCCTGGGCGATCACGCTCGGCCTGCTGCTGGGCGGGGCCGTCGGCAACCTGACCGACCGCATCTTCCGGTCGCCGGCCCCGTTCCAGGGGCACGTGGTCGACTTCATCCAGGTGTTCCCGGTCACCCGGTTCCCGGTGTTCAACCTCGCCGACTCGGCCATCGTGTGCGGCGGCGTGCTCGCCGTGTTCCTCGCCTGGCGGGGCTACCAGATCGACGGCACCCGCCAGATGGACGAGCCGGCCGGCGACCACACGAAGGACCACGCGGAGGGCCACGCGGAGGGCGAGGCGGACAAGCAGGCCGGCGAGCCGGCGGGGGAGCGGGCCGATGGGTGACCAGCGCAGCCTGCCCGTGCCGGACGGCCTGGAGGGCGAGCGCCTCGACGCCGCCCTGGCCCGGCTCTTCGGCTTCTCCCGCACCCGCGCGGCCGAACTGATCGCCTCGGGGGACGTGCTGGTCGACGGCGCCGTCCCGGCGAAGTCCGACCGCGTCCACGCCGGGGCCTGGCTGGACGTCACGATCCCGCCGCCTCCCGCCGCGCCGATGCCCGTGGCAGAGCCCGTGCCGGGCATGACGATCCTGCACGAGGACGACGACATCGTCGTGGTGAGCAAGCCGATCGGCGTGGCGGCGCACCCGACCGTCGGCTGGACCGGGCCCACGGTGATCGGCGGCCTGCTCGGCGGCGGCCACCGCGTGTCCACGAGCGGCGCGGCCGAGCGGCAGGGCATCGTGCACCGGCTCGACGCCAACACCACCGGCGTCATGGTCGTCGCCAAGAGCGAGCGGGCCTACTCGCATCTCAAGCGGGCGTTCAAGGAACGCACGGTCGACAAGCGCTACCACGCGCTCGTCCAGGGGCACATGGACCCGCTGCGGGGCACCGTGGACGCCCCGATCGACCGGCATCCGTCGGGCGACGGGCGCTTCGCGGTGGTGGCCGGGGGCAAGGACTCGGTCACGCACTACGACACGATCGAGGCGTTCCGGGCGGCGTCGCTGCTCGACATCAAGCTGGAGACCGGCAGGACCCACCAGATCCGGGTCCACATGGCCGCGCTCAGGCACCCCTGCGTGGGTGACCTGCTGTACGGCGCCGACCCCACCCTCGCCGCCCGCCTCGGCGTGGGCCGGCAGTGGCTGCACGCGGTCTCGCTGTCGTTCGAGCACCCGGCGACGGGGGAGTGGATGACCTTCACCAGCGACTACCCCGCCGACCTGGCCGGCGCGCTGGAGATCCTCGCGGACGAGGGCTGACGCCGCGCTCCGGGCCGCGATGCGCCGAACGGCGTTCGAGGCGGCCGCCCCCGTTCGTGGTGACGCGGTCAGGCGGTCCGCCCGGCGAGCGGAGGGCCTCGCCCGACCTCAGGGGCGGGGGACGCGCGGCCGATCAAGGCTCGGCCGGCGGCCACGGCGCGGCACTCCCGGAGTCCTACGGGGCCCGGTGATGTCGCCGATGGCGGCGCGTGCCTTCCGCCTCGTCCGGCGGTCAGGCCTCCCAGTCGTTCTCCGGCTGGGTGTAGCCGTCGGGGATGTCACCGGCGCCGTCGTCCGTGGTGGCCTTCTTGCCCTCGCCTTTTCCCCGGCCCCCACCCTTGCCCTGGGACGGCTCGGCGGTTTCGCCGCCGTTCCCTGACTTGGACGTGGAGGGCTTCCCCTTGCCGGACCCCTTGCCCGTCTGCTTCGCCGGGGGAGACCCCTTGGGCTTGCCTGCGCCTTTGGACGGGGCCCCGGTGGGCTTCTCGGCCGACCTTCCGGTCCTGTCCGCGGACCTGCCGCGATCCTCCGTGCGGTGCCCGCTCCCGGTCGTGCCGGAGGCGCGCGATGAGCGCTTCGCCACCGGCTGGGTGCCCGTCTTCTCCGCCTCGCGGCTCTCGGTCCGCTTGCCGGCCTCGGCGGTCCCGGCTTCGGCGGTCTTGGTCGCGAAGACCGTCACCGTGGGCGTGCTCACGACGGTGCCCCTCGGGTCGGCCGGATGCCGGGCTGTGGTGAAGGCGACGGCGCCGGCCGCCAGCCCGACGAACGCGACGAGGGCCCCGGAACCCGCCGCCAGCGCCCAGGGCCTGCGGCGTCCGCCCACCGGCACGGGCGCGGGGACCGGCGTCGGCGTCGGGGTGCCCTCGCCGAGGGGCACGGGAGTGGGCGTGAGAGCCGGAGTCGCGGTGTCGAATCCGGGCAGCAATCGGGCGAGCCGGGGCGGCTGCCGCGGACGGGGCACGACCGGGCCGGTCACCTGGCCGGTGGCCACGGCGTGCAGGTGCTGCGCGGCGTAGTCCGCGGTCATCCTGCGGTCCGGGTCCTTGATCAGCAGTCCCTCGATCACCGGTGCCAGCGGCCCGGCGTAGTGCATCGGGCCCGCCTCCTCGTACATCACCGCGGCCAGCGTCGCCAGCGCGTGGCCCCGGTGGAACGGCGAGCGCCCCTCGACGGCCATGAACAGCGTCACTCCGAGGGACCACAGGTCCGAGGCCCGCTGCGCCTGCCGTCCCGCGGCCCGCTCCGGGGCGATGAACGCCGGGGTGCCGATCAGCATGCCGGTGCGGGTGACCGGGGAGTCGTCCTCCATCGCGGCGATGCCGAAGTCCGTCAGCACGACCCGGCCGTCGTCGGCGAGCAGCACGTTGTCGGGTTTGACGTCCCGGTGCAGCACGCCGTTCGCGTGGGCGACGCGCAGCGCGGCCAGCACCTGGGACCCGATCTCCGCCACCCGACGCGGCGGCAGGGGGCCCTCCTCGCGGATGACCGATCCCAGCGTCCTGGACGGGATCAGTTCGAGGACGATCCAGGGGTAGCCGTTCTCCTCGAAGGCGTCGTACACTGCCGCCACGCCGGGATGGCTCAACCGGCCGGCGGCCCTGGCCTCGCGGAAGGTCCTGATGGTGAAGACCTCCCGCTCCGGGCCGGTGAGCTCGGCCGACGCGAGCAGCTCCTTGACGGCGACCTCCCGCTCGAGCACCTGGTCGACGGCTCGCCACACGGTGCCCATGCCGCCCCGCCCCAGCGGCTCGATCAGGCGATAGCGTCCTGCCACGACACGTTCGGAGGTCTGCGCTTCAGCCATGGTTGTCGCGCTACCCGTCTTGGGCGAACGCATGCGACATCGTTACTGTTCTGGGGCGAAATCCCCCTTGACCTGCGGATCTTCACCGAATCGTTATTTTGGTCGGAAGGTGTCCGTAAAGACATTGAAGTAGGACAAACCGGATGTCCATCGGGAGTCGGCGACCTGCCAGTAGAGGGCGACGCAGCGGCCGTCGTCGAGCCTGAAGGCGCGGTCGAGCACCCGCACCTTGCCGGCGTCGGTCATGTGGGTGAACTCCCAGTCGGCGGAGGAAACACCGAGGTAGTTTCCGGAGGCGAGGCCGATGCGCTCGTAGCCGCGCAGGTATCCCTTCTTGGTCGAGGCCGCCTCGACCGTACGCAGCGCGGCCACCGGGTCCGTGGTCTCCCAGGGGGTGAAGTCGACCTGCAGGTAGTCCCGTCCGCTCGGGTCGTGGAAGCGCACCCGGGTGGCCTCCCTCTTGAACGGGACCCAGCCGGAGGGCAGGGCGATCGAGAAGCCCAGCGAGTCGCGGTGGGTCTTCCACCCCTTGGGCGGCCTGGCCGCCGTCGGCGTGGGGGATTCCGGCGACGGTTCCTCCGACGGCTCCTCTGACGGCTCTTCCGACGGCTCGTGGGAGGCGCTCGGCTCGGTGTCCCCCGGGGTGGGATCGGTGTCGCCCGAGGTGGTGCCGGAGCCCGAGGTGGTGTCGGAGCCCGAGGTGGTGTCGGAGCCAGAGGTGGGGCCGGTCCCCGACGGGGTGAGATCCTCGGCGGCGGTCCCGCTCCCGGCCAGCGTGCGGTAGCCGTACCAGCCGCCCGCGACGACGGCCACGAGCAGCAGCGGTAACAGGACGAGCAGGGTCACCTTGGCGGCGGCGCCGCGCCTCGCGGGGCGGGCACCCGGTGCGGCGTGCGCGCCGGGGTGCGCACCCGGCGGAACGGCAGGGCCGCCGGGACCGGCGTGGCCGGCGTGGCCCGGCTGGGGCCCCTGGCCGCCCGGATTCGTGGCGTACCCTGCCATCGCCGCGCCACCGCCCGGGCCGGCCGACCCGGGGTAGGTGGCGGCCCCGGGCCAGGAGGGGGAACCGCCGGACTGGTGCGGGCCGCCGTGCGACTGGTGGACGCCGTACGGCTGCGGGGGGCCGGCCGGGCTCTGACTCCAGGACCCGGGCTGTCCCGGATGCCCCGGGCCGGAGGGCGCGCCGTCGTAGGGCTGCCGGGGACCGGAGGGGGTCTGCGGCCACGGGCCCGCGGGAGGCTGCGACGGGCCGGACGGCGCGCCGCTCCACGAGCCCGGCTCGGGTCCGGGACCCGCCGCGCTGTGACCCGCCGAACTGTGACCTGCCGAACTGTGACCCGCCGCCATGGCGGCGTCGAGCAGGGCGGCGGCCTCGGCCGCGCCGATGCGCCGGGCCGGGTCCTTGCGCAGCAGACCTTCGAGCACCGGCGTCAGGGCGCCCGCCCGCTGCGGCGGGGCCGGATCGTCGTGCAGGATGGCCGCCATCGTGGCCACGGGGGAGTTGCGGTCGAACGGAGTCCTGCCCTCGACCGCGGCGTACAGCGTCGCGCCGAGGGACCACAGGTCGGACTCGGGGGTCGCGGGATGGCCGTTCAGCCGCTCGGGCGGCATGAACGCGGGGGTGCCGGTGATGCCGCCGGTCATGGTCAGCCCGGGCTCCTCCGGCATCGTCGCGATGCCGAAGTCGGTCAGCACCACCCGGGTCTCCCCGTTGAGCAGCACGTTCTCCGGCTTGACGTCCCGGTGGAGCACTCCCGCGGCGTGCGCGGTGCACAGCGCGTCGAGCACCTGCAGGCCGATCGCGGCGACCCGGCCGGGCGGGAGGGGGCCCTGCTCGCGCAGCACCTGGCCCAGTGACCGCGACTGGACCAGTTGCATCACGATCCAGGGACGGCCGTCCTCCTCGATGACGTCGTGGACGACGACGACGTTCGGATGGTCGATGCGTCCCGCCGCCCGCGCCTCGCGGATGGTGCGCCGGTTGAAGGTCTCCCTGTCCTCTTCGGAGGTGGGGTGGTAGAGCACCTCTTTCACGGCCACCGTACGGTCGAGCAGGTCGTCGTGGGCACGCCAGACGACGCCCATGCCCCCGCGGCCGATCGGTTCGAGCAGGTGATACCTGCCCGCCACCCGACGCTCCTCGTCCACCCTGTCCTCCTCGAAACCACCTGAATGTTCCCACAGCACGGCGCGCGGCCGTCCGTTTTCGATCTCAGGAGGCGGTGAAGGCGGCGCGGCCGGGATGCGGCAGCCGTCGGCGCCCGGGGTCGAACGGCCGGAAGCGGTCCGCGACGAAGCCGACGAGCCGGCCCGGCACCGGATGGCGGTGCTGCCGGTGACACGGCGGCGAGCACGGGTGGTCGCGGCCGACCAGCAGGCGCAGCGGTTCGAGGGAGGCCGGTTCGCGTCTCAGTTCCTCCTCCGGGGTTCCGCTCACGCGGGCGAAGGCGGCGTCCCTGACCGCACCGAGATCGAGACGCCGCCGCCCTATCCGCATCCGCCAGTTGTGGTTGCGCACGGTGATGATCGTATCGGCGAGGTCCGAAAAGGCGTCGATGACGGTGGTGCGCCGCTCGTAGCAGCGGGCGAGCCGGTGGAAGGCGTTTCGCCAGGCGTGCGTGCGTTCGACGTGCCGGCGCCGGCCGGCCTCGCGGCGCGAGGCAGAGTGCGAGCTCCGGGCCGGGGCGTCACTTCAGTTCCATGAGGATGTCGGCGCGGGCGTAATAGTCGGCCACCGGGAGGCGGTCGCGGGTGATCCTGACGAACCCGGCCTCCTCGTACAGGTGGATGGCTGGAGCCAGCTTGCTGTTGGTGCCGAGGAACAGTCGGGCCGCACCAAGTGCCCGGGCACGGTCGATCGCCGCGGCTATGAGTTGGCGGCCGATGCCGCGTCCCTGCGCGGCGGGGGTCACGGCCATCTTCGCCAGCTCGAACACGGCGCCGGGATAAGCCAGAAGCGCGACGCATCCGACCACGGCGCCGCTGCCCTGCTCGCGCGCCATGAGCACATCACCGCCCGGGCCCACGATGCGGCCGAACGGATCTCCGAGAACCGACCGGTCCTCCTCCTGAAGGGTGAACAGCCGGGAGATCCACTCCTCGTTCAACACGCGGAACGCGTCGGCATCACTTTGTGAGGCGATCGAGGAGACCACGGTCGGAGCAGAGATGTACGGCATGAGGCGGTTTCCCTTCGGGTGTTAGCTTCCCGCTAGCCTCCGGCCCCCTCACCCATATGTCCAATACAAGCGGTAACCTCCATCAATAAGCTAGAACTATGGATCAGCGAGTCGAGCTCCGCCACTTGCGGTACTTCCTGGCTGTGGCCGAGGAACTCCACTTCGGCCGTGCCGCCCAGCGGCTGAGCATCGCTCAGCCCGCCCTGTCCCAGCAGATCAGGCAGCTCGAGAAGATCGTCGGCGTTGAGCTGTTCCGGCGGACCTCTCGAAGCGTCCGCCTCACAGACGCGGGAGCGGCGTTCCAGCCACGGGCGAGGGACCTTCTGGGCCGTCTGGCGGCCGACCTCGACGAGGCCGGCCGGGTCGGGCGCGGCGAGGCCGGTCGCCTGGATGTCGCCTTCATCACCTCCGCCGCCGCGATCGTCAGCGAACGGCTCCGTGAATTCTCCCGCTGCCGTCCAGACGTCCAGGTCAAACTGCACGACGGCTTCACCGTCGATGTCCTGGCGGCCCTGGAGCGGGGCACGGCCGACGTCGGGATCGTGCGGGACGCCGAGGAGCGAGACGACATCGACCTTTCCCCGCTGACAACGGAACGGTTTGTGGCCGTCATCCCCACGGAACACCCCGCCGCAAGGGCTGATCATGTGGCGGCAACGGCGCTGGCCGCCGATCCGCTGATCCTCTTTCCGCGTTCAGCAGGTGCCCAGGCGTTCGACGTGAACACACAGCCCTTGCGGGACGCCGGCATCGACGTCCAGGTCGCGCAAGAGTGCTCGAACTGGCACACCATCATCATGCTCGTCGCCGCGGGCCTTGGCGTCACCATCGCCCCCTACAGCGTCACGACACTGCTCCCGGCAGGCGCCCAACGTCTCGAACTCGACGGACCTCCCACAATGAGCCGGATTCTCATGGCCACCCGCCGAGGAGACGACCGTCCCCTCGTACAAGCCTTCATCGCAGCGTCCGAGTCCGTGACAGGTCGTGGTCGCGACCAGACGACGAGAGCACGTTCGACGTGACCGATGTGGTCTTCACCCACCCGCACTTCGATCGCATCGGCTGGGCCGTCGTCGACGGCCGGCCTGTCTTCCCCCGCGCCACCTACCGCGCCCGCCGCGCCGATCGGCAGTACCGCGTAGTACCGCGGCGGGCTGTGACCACCGCCGAAGCGGGCGAAGCCGATGCCCAGTTGTTATCGGACGTTATGAAAGGACGATTCGGTCAGACGATGCCGCGCTGACATGCGGAAACGTCATTGCTCACAGTTTCCGTCCAGGCGTGGTTATATTTCGCGGCGTCTTGTCCGGTTTATTCCCTTCTAATACTGTCCGCAGTGACTTTGTCGTTTCCCGGACGGGTGCTCCCCCCGAGACCTCCCCCGTCCCCCCGCCTGGAGGCGAGATGCGGTTACGCACGACGTTGTGCGGAAGATCCCCCTACGGCATGGCGCTCGGCGCCGCGGTCCTGGTGTCGGCCGCGCTCACGCTGACGCCCGTGTCCCCGGCGCAGGCCGACCCGGCCGATGCGCGCAAAGCGCCCGAACGGTGCAGCACCGACCCGAACGCGCACCTGGCCACGGTGCCGGCTCCTGAGCAGTTCTTCGGCTTCCCGCTGGGCAAGGGACAGCCCCGGGTGCTCACGACCGAAGAGATCGAGAAGTACGTGGCAGCCGTGGGAGGCGCCTCGGACCGCGTGGTCACGGGCACCGTGGCGCACAGCGTGACCGGCCAGGACCTGCCGTACGCCATCGTGTCGAATTCCCACAACATGGTCCCGGGGCAGCTCAAGAAGATCGCGGACCAGATCCGTTCGCTGCGCGACCCGAGGTCGCTGCGGGCGGACAAGGCGGCGCGCATCGCCGGCGACTCGCCCGCCATCGTCTGGATCGCCGGCAACGTGCACGGCGGCGAGAAGAGCGGCGCCGACGCCGCGCTCAAGACCCTGTACGAGCTGGCCAGCGGCCTGTCCTGCGACGTGGCCAAGCGCAACGACAACCTGGTCACGGTCATCGTGCCGACCCAGAACCCGGACGGCCGCGACGCGAACCGCAGGCAGAACGAGTACGGCTTCGACCTCAACCGGGACTGGTTCGCCCGCACCCAGCCGGAGACCGACGGCAAGATCGAGATGCTGCGCCGGTATCCGCCGCAGGTCTTCGTCGACGCGCACGAGATGGGCGGGCGGCAGTACTTCTTCCCGCCGAACGCCGACCCGATCCACCACGAGATCGCCGACCAGCCGGTGAACTGGATCAACCGCATCGGCGCGGCGAACGCGGCGGGCTTCGGCTACAACGGCGCCTGCGGCGGCGCGGTCACCACCGAGTGCTACTTCAACTACGCGACGTACGACCTGTTCTACATGGGCTACGGCGACACCGTCCCGGCCGCGGGCTTCGGCGCCGCCGGGATGACGTTCGAGAAGGGCAGCTCGTCGGCGGTCGAGGACCGGGTGCAGCAGCAGTTCAACACCCAGTGGGCGACGACCGGCTGGGCCGCCGACAACAGGCGCGAGGTTCTGGACGGCTACTTCAAGATCTGGCAGACCGCGCTCGCAGAGGGTGCCGCCGGCACCCTGGAGCCGAACGAGGTCGTCCAGCCGACGAACACGGTCCGGTTCCCGGTGCCCGACGTCACGATCCGGTCGTACTTCCTGCTGCCCGACCGGCAGCTCGGCGACGTGCGCCGGCTGGTCGAGCGGCTGCGCCGCATGGACGTGGAGGTCTACCGGGTGAAGAAGCCCGTGAAGGTGCCCTCCGCGCGGGTCTTCGGCGGCCGGACGGCCAGGGACGTGACGGTCCCCGAGGGCGCCTACTGGATCCCGATGGACCAGCCGCAGAAGCACTGGATCCAGGGGGTCATGGGGGAGGACCCGTACGTCCCGTTCCCCTACTTCTACGACGTCTCCTCGTGGAGCAACCCGCTGCTCTCCGGCGTGAACACCATCTCCACCGGCGACGTGCTGTCGCCGAAGGCCGACCTCGTCAAGGACGCCGACGGCGGCGTGGCCTCGGCCGCGCCCCGGGGCGGGTCGTACTCCTACCCCATGGACTCGGCCGCCGCGTCGGAGCTGACCTTCCGGCTGCTCGGCGCGGGCGTGCCGCTCACGCGTGACGCCCGGACCGGGGTCGTCGGCCTGCCCGCCACGGCGATGAACCGCGGCGAGCTGGACAAGCTGGCCCGCTCACTGGGTGTGACGGTCGAGGGCTCCGCCGCCCCGGCCTCCGGCGCCGCGCTGCGCACGCCCGACGTCGGCCTGTTCGCCGGCACCGGCGTCTCCACCACCTCCGGCTCCTACGGCGAGGCCCGCTACGTGCTCGGCGACCGCTGGGGCCTCGGGCTCACGCCGGTGACCACGGCCGACATCAACGGCAACACCCCGGCGTTCACCGGGCGGACCGTCCTGCTCGTGCCCGACGGCAGCAGCTCGAACGGCGGGCTGACCGCGCAGGGCCTGGCCAACCTCAGGCAGTGGGTGGCCGCGGGCGGCACGTACGTCGGGCTGCGCAACGAGGGCACCCGGGTCGCCAGGGCCGCGGGCCTCACCTCCACGACCGAGAAGGCCAAGCCGACCGGCTACCAGGTCATCGGGTCGCACTTCCGGGTGGACGTGACCCAGGGCAGCCCGGTGTCGCTCGGCCGCCCGGCGGAGGACTTCCAGTTCAACAACGGCGACCCGATCCTCAACCCCAGCCAGACCGGGGTCAACGTGCTCACCTACCCCTCGGACGACACGTTCTGGTCCAACGGCTACACGGTGGGGGCCGAGGCGCTCAAGGGCACGGCCTCTCTCGTCGACGAGCCGACCGGCGCCGGGCGCGCCGTGCTGTTCGCGTACAACCCGCTGTTCAGGGCGTACAACGAGAACGGCATCCACCTCCTCGCCAACGCGCTGCTGTACCCGGCGGGCGCGTCCCAGGCGAAGCAGCGGATCGCCTCGGCTCCGGCGGAGCCCCTGCGCATCGCCGCGGCGACGACGGAGGAGCCGCCGAACCTCGGCGGGGAGTGGCGGCCGATCGTGATCCAGGTGGCCGACGCCGACCTCGCGCGGACCCGGGCGGTGGTCGAGCGCTACACCGACACGGCGCTGACCGCCTCGGCGGACGGCTCGTCCTACATCACGATCCCGAACCCCGACGGACTGTCCGCCGACGAGCACCCGTTCGTCCGCGACCTGGTCCGCGACCTCGGCGCGGCGGGCATCCCGCTCCGCTCCGTCGTCGCCTGATCCCACCTGAAGGACCGGGCCGGGCGGCCGGTCTCCCGGCCGCCCGGTCCGCGGAAAGGACTCCCATGACATCGTCCCGTTCGCGCCGGGCGGCGCGGCTCGGCGGCGCGGCCCTCGCGGCCGCGCTGCTCACCGCGACCCAGGCGACCACGGCTCTCGCGGCTCCCGGGAACCCCGGGGAGCCGCGTTACTCCGCGGGCGCCCCCTCGCTCGGCGATCCGTACTTCCCCGACCAGGGCAACGGCGGCTACGACGTGCGGCACTACGACGTCACCTTCTCCTACGACCCCGCCACCAAGGTCATGGACGCCACGACGGTGATCACCGCGGTCGCCACCCAGGACCTGGACCAGTTCGACCTGGACTTCCGCGGCCCGCAGATCACGTCGCTGAAGGTGGGCAAGCACCCGGCCGCCTACCGGCGGGACGGGCAGGAGCTCGTCGTCACCCCGCGGCCGAAGCTCAAGACCGGGGAGACCTTCACGGTCACGGTGACGTACGCGGGGACGCCGCCGGTCGTCACCGACCCCGACGGCTCGATCGAGGGCTGGGTGCCCACGGACGACGGCGCCTTCGTGCCGGGCGAGCCGCAGGGCGCCCCGGCGTGGCTGCCGGCCAACGACAGCCCGGCGGACAAGGCGACGTTCACCTTCCGCGCGACGGTCCCCGAGGGCGTCACGGTGGTCGGCAACGGCCGCCTGGTGTCCAGGACGACCGCGAACGGCAGGACGACGTTCGTCTGGGACTCGGCCGAGCCGATGGCGACCTACCTCGCCACGGTGACCCTGGGCAACTTCGTCGTCAACGAGACGACCACGCCCGGCGGCATCCCGGTCTACACGGCGGTGGACCCGCGCCTGGTGACCCAGTCGGCCGCGGCCGTCGCCCGGATCCCCGACATCCTCGAGTACTTCTCCTCGATCTTCGGGCCGTACCCCTTCAACCAGGCGGGCGCCATCATCGACCGCGCGCCGGACGTCGGCTACGCCCTGGAGAGCCAGACCAAGCCGATCTTCTCCAGCGCGCCCGGCGTCGGCACGATGGCGCACGAGCTCGCGCACCAGTGGTACGGCGACAGCGTGAGCGTCGGCAAGTGGTCCGACATCTGGCTGAACGAGGGCTTCGCGACGTACGCGACCTGGCTGTGGACCGAGCACAGCGGGGGCGCCACCGCGCAGCAGACGTTCAACAGCTCCAGCAACTACGGCCGGGCGGCGACCTCGTCGTTCTGGCAGATCGTCACGGCCGACCCCGGCCCCGAGGACATGTTCGGCAACGTGCCGTACAACCGCGGCGCGATGACGCTGCACGCGCTGCGCGGCAAGATCGGCGACGCCGCCTTCTTCAAGCTGATCAAGGACTGGGCGGCGGAGCACCGGTACGGCAACGTCGGCACCGCCGACTTCATCCGGGCGGCGGAGAAGGTCTCGGGCATGGACCTGAAGGCGTTCTTCGACGTGTGGCTGTTCCAGAAGGGCAAGCCCGCCTCCTGGTGAACCCGTTCCGGCGGCTCCCCGGCAGGGGAGCCGCCGGTCTTTCCGGGTGGCGCGTTCACGAACGCAGGTGCAGGGCGAGCTGGATGCGGTCGCGCAGGCCCAGCTTGCGCAGCACGCTGGACACGTGGTTCTTGACCGTGCCCTCGGTGATGAACAGGCGCGCCGCGATCTCCCTGTTGGCGGCCCCGGCGGCGACCATCCGCGCCACCTCCACCTCGCGAGCCGACAGCGACTCCTGCCCACGGAAGGCGACCGGGGTCACCGGCAGGTGCCGCAGCTCGGCGACCAGGCGGGCCGCGACCGGGCTGCCCAGCACGGTCTCCCCGCGGCTCACCCGGTGGACGGCCGTGACCAGTTCCTCCGGCGAGCAGTCCTTCAGCAGATAGCCGGTCGCGCCGCCGCGCAGCGCGCCGAAGATGAACTCGTCCTCGTCGAACGTGCTGAGCACGACGACCGCCACCTCCGGATGCCGGGCGGCCAGGCGGACGATCAGCTCCACACCGTTCATGCCCGGCATGCGCATGTCCACCAGCGCCACGTGCGGGCGGCGGTCGCCGATCACCCGCAGCGCCTCGTAGCCGTCGGCCGCCTCGCCGACGACCTCGATGCCGTCCTCGACCTCCAGCAGCTTGCGCAGCCCCTGGCGCAGCAGCGCCTGGTCGTCCACGAGCACCACCCTGACCGGCGTCATGCCCGCACCCCCAGCGGCAGCTCGGCGCGTAACTCGAACCCTCCGCCCGGCCTGTTGCCGCCGGCCAGCGTGCCGCCGAGCGCCCTGGCCCGATCCGTCAGCGACGCCAGCCCGAAGCCGCCGCGCGCCTGGTCGTCCCTGCCCGTTCCGTCGTCGCTGACCACGAGCGCCACCTGGCCGTCGCCGAACGTGAGCGTGCCGTGCACGTGCTCCGCCTTCGCGTGCCGCAGCGCGTTGGTGAGCCCCTCCTGCAGCACCCGGTAGAGGACGAGCTCGGTGTCGGCCTCCAGGCGCCGTTCCTCGCCCCGCACCTCGAAGCTCACGCTGATGCCGGTGCCGTCGAACGACGCCGCGAGCCGTTCGAGCGCGGCGCTGCCGACGCGGCCGTCCAGCGCGAGCGGCCGCAGCGCGCGCACCCAGCGCCGCGCGTCGGCCAGCGCCTCCACGGTGAGTTCCTTGGCCTGGCGGACCTCCGCCCAGGCGGCCTCGGGGCGGCGCTCGCGGAACCGCTCGGCGTTCTCCAGGCCCATCTTGATGACGGTGAGGTGGTGGCCGACCGAGTCGTGCATCTCCGCCGCCATCCGGGCCCGCTCCTCGGCGACGGCCAGTTCCCTGATCCGCTCCAGCAGGCCCTGGGCCTCCTCGCGCCTGCGCCGCGCCTCCAGCGTGGACGCCGCCATGCCCAGGACGAACGCGGAGAACACCGCCATCGCGGTGGCCTGGACGATGCCGTTGGCGATCGTCGACCCGAGAAGCGGGGGCACGAACACGGAACCGGCCACGACGCAGGACAGGATGGCCGTCGCGACGCGCATGCCGTACAGGAACGCGAGGTTGGCCACCGCGACGAGGATCAGCGGCAGGTGGGTCTCCCGGGAACCGGTCATCCCCAGCAGGATCGTCGCCGCGAGGAACAGCGGGGCCACCCAGAGGCGGCCCCGCGCCCGGCTCCAGGGCAGGGCCGGCCAGAGCGCCGCGAGCAGCACCAGGTCCGCGCCGAAGAGCACGCCCTGCAGCGGGGTCACCCCGCCGTTCACGAATCCCTGCGCGAGGCCGAAGGTCAGGATGGCCGTCATCGCCCAGAACACGACGTTGAACAGGAACGGCCGGTCGGCGTCGCGAAGCCAGTCGAAACGCGCCATGTTCTCGACCCTAGAGCGCCACGGCGCGGACGCAATCGCCCATCGGGACCATGACCATGGTCATGCCCGCGTCTATCCGCCGCTCGATGTGCCGGAGAGCAGGGCGAATCTAGCGTCTCGCCCATGAGAGCCACCAAGCCCGTGTGGGCTGTGTCGATCGCCGTCGTCGTGATGTTCGTCCAGGCGTTCAGCGGCCCGCTGCTCGTGGCCCTGCTGACCGACGATCACGGCATCCTCGTCCAGACGCTGAGCGCCCTGTCCGTGACGCTCGTCTCGCTCGCTCTGGTGTACGCGGTCCGCCGGTTCCTCGGCCGCCAGAGCTGGTCGGGCGTACGGCTGACCTGGTCGTGGAGCGCCTTGTGGCAGGCGCTCGCGGGACTGCTCGCCGGAGCGGCGGCCGTCGCGTCCGCCAAGGCGCTCGCGGTGGCGCTGGGCCTGACCACCTGGCTGCCGTGGGCGGAGCAGGGCGCGGTGCTGCTGCGGTACCTTCCGTTCGCACTGGCGATCCTCATGCTCAGTCAGGCGTTCCCCGAGGAGCTGTTGTGGCGGGGGCACGTGTACGACACCCTGTCGGCCCGGCTGTCCCCCCGCGCGGTGCTGATCACCGTATCGGTCGTCTTCGGCGCGCTGCACATCCTTTCCCAGAGCGCGGCCGACACCCTCGCGGTCAAGCTCCTGTACGTCGTGCAGGCCACCGCGCTCGGCTTCGCGTGCGCGGTGGCCCGGATGCGGAGCGGCGCGGTATGGATGGCGGTGGGCGTGCACACCGGCCTGCACGTCGGCTTGCGTCTGGCGGCCACGCAGGTCACGAACTACGGAGTGCAGCTGGTGCTGATGACAGGCGCCCTCATACTGGCCGCGTGGGTGATCGACATGGTGTACCGGGCGCGTGCGGGTCGGGAGCCGGTGGCCACCCCGGAGACGGTCTGAGAGTGGTGGTGGGGCCGCGCCCGCCCGCTCGTGCGTACGGGGCGGGCGCGGCCGGGTGTCAGCCGGTGGTGCAGGAGATCGGCGACGGGACGTCACCGGTGCCGTTGGCGGTGAAGCCGAACGACGTGGAGGCTCCGGCGGCCAGGCTGCCGTTGTAGCTCACGTTCCTCGCGGTGACGGCGGCGCCCGACTGGGACACCGTGGCGTTCCACGAGGAACTGATCGTCTGGCCGTTCCGATACGACCAGCCGGCGGTCCAGCCGGAGATCGCGGTGGTGCGGGTGTTCGTGACCGTCACCTCGGCCTGGAAGCCGCCCGGCCAGGAGTTGACCACCTTGTACGTCGCCGAGCACCCCGAGCCGCCGGGCGTGGGGGAGGCCGAGGGCGACGGGGACGGCGTACGCGAGGGCGAGACGGACGGCGAGGGGGACGGCGAGGGCGAGGGCGAGGCGGACGACGAGGGGGACGGCGAGGGGGATGCGGTGCCGCCGCCGGACGCCTTGAGGACTGTGATGGAGTACGGCGGGAGCGTGATCGAGGTGGCGGACGACGCGCTGCTCGTGCTGATCGAGGTGGCGCCCTTGCGCCACTGCACGACCGTGGCCGAGGCGCCGGGGGAGAAGCCGGAGTAGGACAGCGAGACCGTCGTGGAGTTGTTCAGGTCCTTGTTGACGAGCACGACGTTGACGCCGCCGGAGGTCTTCACCGCGTGCGCGGCGAGCAGCGAGCTGGACGAGGACGCTTTGACCAGGGTGTCACCGGGCGATCCGGCCCTGCCGACCATGGCCAGGCCGTAGTAGGGCGGGAGGGGCGTGTTCACCGGGGGCTCTCCTGAGCTGCCCGAGGACAGGATGCCGAAGTCGTTGTAGTCGGGGGTCCCGTCGTCGTTGGTCTTCGGGCTGCTGCTGGTGCCGTTGTGGAGGCTCCACCAGTCGACGTTCATCACCCCGTTCTCGAACCAGGTGAGGTAGCTGTCGGCGGCGCCCAGGGCCGTCGTCGCGCTGTTGAGCTGGTAGTTGAGGTTCGCCTCCGTGACCGCGATGCCGATGCTCGACGCCCTGCTCCCGGCGTATCTGCCGAGCAGGGAGCGGATCGTGCTCACCATCGGGGCGATCTGGGAGACCTTCGTCAGGCTGTCGGCCGCCGACGTGGCGCCCGGGTACCAGTGGATGATCACGAAGTCGGCCTTGTCCTGCACGATGGACATGACCGTGTTGTTCCAGTCCGCGCTGTCGCCCGAGCCGACGACGCCGTCCGGCCAGCCGCCGGGGGTGGTCAGCACGACGCCCACCTTGATCGAGGAGTCCACGGCCTTCATCGCCGAGATGTACTGCAGGACGTTGTTCGCGTACGCCTTCGGGCTCTTGTCGGCGTGGTTGTCCTGCTCCCAGCCCGAGCCGTAGTGGCCGTTGCCGTAGACCTCGTTGCCGATCTCCCAGTATTTGACGCCGTATCCCTTGGTGACGTTGGCGTACCGCACCCAGTCGGCGGCCTCCTGCGCGGTTCCCGTGCCGTAGTTGGCGATGACGACGGGCTGCGCGCCGGCCGAGCGCACCGTGCTGACGTAGGTGTCGAAGTCGGTGCCCGGGGCCACGTAGCCGCCCTCGGTGGTGTGCGTCTTCCAGTGGTAGATGTCGCCGTACGACCCGCCGGGGTAGCGGACGGCGGTGAAGCCGGCGTCCCGCAGCAGACCCGAGATGGGGGAACTGTTCATGTTGCCGTCGTAGACGGCGACGTTGACGCCGTGCCCGGCGGCCGGGATCGTGCCGAGGCTCGTGCCGGTGTTCACCGTCACGGTGGCGGAGGTCGCGGCCGAGGCGGGTGCGGTGACGGCCGTCGCCGCCACGAGGGCCGACGCGGCGGCGAGCGCCGCGGACGTCAGCAGGGCCAGGCCGGCGCGCCGCCGGCGGGTGAGCGAGCCGTGCATGGGGAGCTCCTTCGAGCGGTCGCGCTGTCGCCCTCTCCGGGCGCAGGTCGAGCCGCATCCTTTCCTCGCCATGCCGTACGGTCAACGATCAGGGGGTCCGCAAGCCTCTGACCTGCGGCCGATTTCGTATGGACGTGCAACTTTCATCGTCGTGTCTTCACGGGGACAGCAGGCAGGCGAGGGCGTGTTCGAGCGCTGCGGGCGTCGCGACGGGCGCCGCCCAGGCGACCCTGACCAGGTGGCCGGGCCCCGGCCGCAGCGTGGCGCCGTAGCGGTCCAGCTCCCACAGCCACACCTCCTGGGCGGGTTCCCCCGTCAGCCGCTCCGCCGCCTCCCGCAGCTGCCCCGGGTGGGACTCGTTGACGTGGCGCACCATGCGTTCGGCCAGGGGGAGCAACGGGTCGGGGGCCGAGGCGAGGTAGCTCTCGGCGTCGAGGACGCCCGACTCCTGGCCGGTCAGGTAGATCACATGGCAGACGTCCACGCGCAGCAGCCTGGGGGCACCGCCCTCGACGGCCGCGAACAGGTCCTCGTCGGGGCACGCCTCCGCGATGGCGACGGCGGCGGCGCGGGTCTCCGCCTCGGGCACGGGCTGCGTCCATCCGCGCACCTTCAGCAGCGCGCGGGGCCGCTCGACCCCGCCGACCGCCCTGC
Source organism: Microbispora sp. NPDC046933 (assembly GCF_040644635.1). Classification (NCBI taxonomy): domain Bacteria; kingdom Bacillati; phylum Actinomycetota; class Actinomycetes; order Streptosporangiales; family Streptosporangiaceae; genus Microbispora; species Microbispora sp. NPDC046933. The sequence goes on from NZ_JBEYWW010000034.1 coordinate 28,100, forward strand.
TCGCCGTGAGATCGACGGTCACCAGGGTCTCCGCGGGCGCGCCGTAAAGGATCTCGCCCGGCTTCACCAGCAGGACCGGCCGGCCTCTGCCGTCCACGCCGCCGCGTGCGGCGGCCGCGGGCACGTCGGACCCGGCGACGGAGACGTGCGTGGGCGCCGCCAGGGCCGCGAGAGTGCGCACGCGTTCGGGGGCGGGGGGAGCGGTGACGGGGTGCTGCATGGGGAGCTCCTCGGGTAAGTAGGTTAGGCTTACCTTAGTAAGGCTTACCTAACTTGAAAAGAGGGCGTCATGCGTTACACGGGTCCGAAGGTGCGGCTGTCGAGACGGGCGGGCGTTCCGCTCACCCGGAAGGCGGTGAAGTACTTCGAGGCCCGGCCCTACCCGCCGGGGGAGCACGGCCGCAAGACCAGCCGCCGCAACACCGGCGACTACGGGGTGCGGCTGCTGGAGAAGCAGAAGCTCCGCTGGTACTACGACGTGTCGGAACGCCAGCTCCGCCGCTACTGGGACCTCGCGGTCCGCCGTCCCGGCCGGTCGGGGGAGGAACTGCTGGCGCTCCTGGAGACCCGGCTCGCCTCGCTCGTCCTGCGGGCCGGCCTGGCGCCGTCGATCTACGCCGCCCGGCAGTACGTGAACCACGGGCACATCGCGGTCGACGGCCGCAAGGTGGACATCCCGAGCTATCTGGTCAAGCCGGGCCAGTCGGTGGCCGTACGGGACCGGTCGGCCAGGATGCAGCCGTTCGTGGCCGCCGCCGAGGGCACGTACGCGGACGAGCGGACCGCCCCCTACCTGGACGTCGACCACCGGGGGCTGCGCTTCACCCTGCTGCGGCGCCCGGCGCGCGAGGAGATCGTGGTCCCGGTGGACGAGCAGCTCGTGGTCGAGCACTACTCCCGCTGACGTGCCGGCGAGGGCGGCTTGGGCGGCGTAGCCGGCGGGTGCCGGCTACGCCGTGACGGTCAGGAAGAGCGGTTGGTGCCCGCCGGGGTGTTCATGCCGACGGGTGTGGAGGCGGTGGGACGGTCGGCCTGGCAACGCTGCTTCTCCGACGCCGTCATCGGGCCGGTGCGCTGGTAGACGCGGTCCGACAGCTCCGGAGCCGGGTAGTCCAGGACGGTGTACAGGCGCCACTCGGTGTTCGGGTCCGCCGGAGCGGGGCTGGACGCGAACCAGCCCTCGGTGCGGCGGCGGCCGGCCTGGGTCTCGATCCACGCGGCCTCCGAAGGCTGAAGGGCCTCGGTCACCGTGTGGTCGCTCTTGGCGGCCCACGCGGGACTGGTCGCGGTCCCGGCGGCGAACTGCTGGGCCATGCTGCTGGGCGTGCCGGTGGTGCCGGGAAGGCCCGCGCCGGCGGGCAGGTCCCCGTAGGAGCGCCCGGCGAAGGTGACCGGGCGCGTGCGGGTCAGCGCGTTGCGGGTGCAGTTGATGTAGGTGTCCCCGTTGACCTGGGCCGGCTCGTAGTACGCATACGAATACTCCTTCTCCGGTGTGAAGACGCACCTGCCGGGAGCGCCGTTGCAGTAGTTCACCGCTTCGGTCACCGGCCTGGCGTCGTTGCCGTAGAAGGCCTGGGAGGGCGGCAGGGCGGTCTTGGGAATGGTCTTGTCGACCGGCGGCGGGACCTGGACCGCCCGTACGTCGGCGATCAGCGGGCCGCAGTTGCCGTTGGCGTTGGTGGGAGCCGGCACCTTCGAGGTGAAGGTGAGCAGCGGTTCGTGCTCGGACGCGGTGAAGGTGTAGGTCTGCCCGGTGCGCCAGACGCCCTTGCCGAGGGTGTTGAGCTTCTTGTCCGGGTCGGGGGCGGTGGTCCGCTCGCTGACCTCGCCCCCGGCGCCCTCGATCGTGTACGACTGGCCCTGGGCGACCGCCGCCGGTGTGCAGGCGGCGGCGATTCCGGGGCTGTCGTCGAAGGTGACGGTCACCTGGGCGCCTGCGCGTACCCCGCGCAGCCGCTGTTTGAAGCCGTAGGCGGCGGCCGGGAAGCGCAGCATGATGGCCGTCTTGCCGTCCGGATGTCCCGAGTCCGCGCCCGCGTAGCGCCCGACCCCCGCGGCGGTGCCGGATCCGGCGGTCGAACCGACGGACCACCCCTGCACCGGGCTCCAGTTCACGCTGCCGGCGGGAAAGGCGGGGAGGGCGAAGTCGCCGTTGATGACCGCGACCGGCCGGCTGGCCGCGCTGCCCGAACTGCCCGAACTGCCCGCGCTGTCCGAACTACGTGGTGCGTCGGCGTACGCGGGCTGGACGGCCGCGGGCACGCCGAGGCAGAGGGCCGCGGCGAGGCCGGCGGCCGGAACCATGCCCGTCACGGCACGGGTCTGCACGATGTTCACAATGATCTCCATCAGAGAGGCTGGCGGGACGGTCAGGACGTCCGGAGCGGAAGCACGGTCCGCTCCCTGAGCCGGGCACCTGGCGGCAGCGCGGAGACGGGCGTCAACGCGTCGACGCGGCGGGGGGACTGGTTGACGTTGTCGTCCGCGGCGGTCTTGGCGTGCGGATGCACCTGTTCGCAGGTGTTCCCGCCCACGACGAAGGTCTCGGCGACGAAGGTGCTGGTGTTGACGGATGACGGCCCGGTGACCACGACGTTGCGCACCGACAGGCCGCCCGGCGCGGTGATCGTCCCGGCGACGCGCTGCATGGCGGCGCTGGCGCCGAACACCAGGGCGTCCCCGGGCCGGACGACGGTGGTGTAGGTGGTCGACTCGGTCTGCTCGCTGGTCCAGGTGTGCTGGTAGGCGAGCTTGAACGCGCCCTCGAAGGCGCCCTTGAGCCCCAGGGAGCCGCCCACCTTGCCGCTGCCGTTCGCGCCGGCCTTGGCGCCGAAGGTCGCGCTGGGACCCTGCTGCTTGTTGGGGGTGTCGAAGCTGCCGCTGCCTTCGGCGTTCACCGCGGCGGAGACCTCGCCGGAGGCGTTGAGCTGCCCCTCCACCGCGATCTTCCCGGTGATCTCGCCGCCGAGGTTGTCGGTGCTGCCGGTACGCAGGGTGATCTGCCGCGTCACGGTGATCTCGTCATCGGTGCAGTTGACGGCGGCGTTGCCCAGCGACTTGACGGCGCTGTAGAAGTCCCCGGACCCGGCCTTGTCGACGGCGAACCGGCACGCACCGGGATGCGCGGCGCAGTACTCGGTCACCGGACGCACGGACGGCAGCGGCGTGTCGCCGTCGAACGCCTGCGCCGCCGGCAGGTCCGGCTCCGAACCGGCGAACGCCGCCATCGGAAGGAACGTGATCAGGGCGGCGGCGGACAGCACCGGCATCCGCCGAGTCAGAGGTGTCATGAAGCTCACTTGTTCATCAACTCGCACAGGGCGGTCAGCGAGGGCGAGCCGTCGCTGACTTTGAAGGCGGCGGGCAGGTCCGCGGCGAACGCGTCACAGGTGGCGTTCAGCGCCGACGTGGCGTTGTCGGCCGGCGCGGGCTGGAAGGTGTTCAGCTCCTGCTGGACGCCGGCCATGCCCTCTCGCTGCTCGGCGCCGTCGCCGATGAGGTTCTGCATGCACTGCTTGCCCTGCGCGGACCCGGGAGGGCACTGATCGGCCTTGTCCTTGGCGGCGGCGATGTCCTTCTTGGCCGCCTCGGCATCCTTCTTGGCGTCCTCGCGGCCGGAGTCGACGCCTTCCCGGTCCTGCCCGGAGGCGCCGCAGGGCTTCGGTTCCCCGTTCGGGCAGGGCTTGTCCTCAGGTGGATCCGGCTCCAGTACGGCGGCTCGGGCGGCGGTCGTCACCCCGGCGTGAGCGGGGGCGAAGGCAGAGGCGGCGACGAACGTCGAAGCCAATGCGAGCGTGGCGAAAGCGCCAGCCTGGCGAAGATTGCGCATGTCCTTCTTCCGGCGATTCGGAACGGATGACTCAGGCGTCGAACGGACGCACAGCTGCAGACCGTAGTCAGCCGAACCCGAAAAGTAAGATCACCACGCCGAGCGTGCCGGCCCTCACTCGGTAATCCTCCGAAGAGGCGCAACGCCCCGAGACAGGGCCATTCAAAAGGCGACCCGCAGTGAAAAGGGGGCGCATCTCACAAGGCGCTCTCAAAGGGGGCAGACGCTCCCATCCGGCGGCGCCACCGGGCTTTGATCATGTCTTGCACGCGCCTTTGTGGGCGGAAAGCGAGATCCGAGCCGCGGCCGGGATTGACTACCGCCAGTGATCCACCAGGGGATCCCTCCACGCGCTTCCACCGAGAGACAGGGAGATACGCCCATGCCGAACATCAGGTGCTCCGCGCTGATGACCTCGACCATCGCGTCAGCCGTCCTCGTCGGGTTTCCGGCTGCCGCCCACGCCGACACCACCGACTTCAACATGCGGATCATCAACAAGATGGACGGCAGCCGGATGTCACTCTCGGGCGACGCGGTCGCGGAAGGGACCCGGGCCGTCACACTGCGCGCCCCGACCATCCAGCACAGGTCGGCCCGCTGGACCATCACCGAGAAGGACGACGGCTTCCTGGTGATCAGGAACGAGGTGGCCGGCAAGTGTCTCCAGCCCGCCTCCGGCGCCCCGAACGCGGGAGACACGCTGGTCGTCAAGACATGCGACGGCTCACCCCTCCAGGACTGGTCGCGCCGGGACGAGGTGTCCGAGACCAACGTCAACACCGAATGGGGCAGCCTGCGACCGCGTACCAACACCTCGCTCGCGATAACACTGCAGACCTACGAAGGTTCCGGCGTCTGGGACCACATCTATCTCGACCAGGACCAGAACTCCAGCGACAGGCTGTGGCACTTCACCCGCCCCGACGCCGTCGTGTGGTGACATCCCCGGACGACGTCTCACACGGATCAATGGGCGCCGCCCTGATTCGGAAGTGAAGGATCGGCCAGGCTTTCCTGCTCGGCTATGGCGTGGCACAGTTCCCGCAGGTCGTCGCCGTCCACCGTGCGGAAGGCGCCGGCGTTCTCCGCGCTGACGGGGAACGGGCGCTCCCGCGTGGCCCAGGAGCGGCCGGCGTCACAGGGAGCAGGGCGACTACGGCGTGATCCGCCGCGGCGTCCTGAGGACGTCGTCACAGATGACGGAACCCGGCGAAGTGCGCAGGCTTCTCACGGCGTACGGAACCCGCGAAACGTCACGCGCTTCCTGACCACGAAGCCGAGCCGCTCGTAGAGTGCGATCGCGTGGACGTTGGCCTCGGCCACGTGGAGGAACGGTCGCTCGTTCCGGGACGTGATCCGGGTGACCAGGGCGCGCACCAGGCGGGCGGCATGACCTCGCCCGCGAACCTCGGGGGTGGTGCAGACGGCGCTGATCTCGGTCCATCCGGGCGGGCGGAGCCGTTCGCCCGCCATGGCGACCAAGGCGCCGTTCTCGCGGATACCCAGATAGGTGCCGAGTTCCAGAGTCCGGGGCCAGAACGGTCCCGGCCGGGTCCGCGCGGTGAGATCGAGCATCTCGGGCACGTCGCCGACGCCCAGCTCGACCATCCCCGAGTCGCTCTCGGTCTCGGCGCGGCCGGGATAGATCATCTGGAGGCCGTCGAGGGTGAAGACCGGCTCCCAGTCCGCGGGCGGGGCCGCCGGGCAGTTGAACAGATCGGCGAGTTCGCCGCGCCCGAGCAATCGCGCGAGGTCGGCCCACTCCGCCGGGTCCGGATCGGCGGACACCGCGGAGAAGGTCGCCACCTCCGGCAGGTAACCGGCCGCCCGGCCGAGCCGGCGGGCCAGGTGCGCGTGGTGGCCGCGGAGCGACTCACCGACCGGGTCGTCGAGCCTGACGGCGTCGCGGTCGACCATCGTGCTGTGCCTTTCGTGTCGTGCGCGGGTGAGGCCACGGCCGCCGGCGCCATGCCACTCCAGACCACGACGTCCTGCCGACGGCCGGCACCCGGCGCGATCGGTGACCGGCCGTCGACAGGGTCGTGACCGGGGGTTCTCGCAGACCGTCGCGCCCAGATCGAGTTCCCCTGGGCGATGGCGGTCACGGATCGACGCGCGGGCACGCTCGGGGCGCTGTCCGGTGGGGTGTCAGTCTCCTGTGGCTCACCTTTGCCCTGAGCTGCGACCTGATTGCAGTCGCGAGTGTAGCCAGGCGGGTTCCTGCCCCGGCCTGGGGAAGCCCAGTCGGATACCGTCGGCCACCCGCCGGGCATCGTCGTCACCCCGGTCGTACGCGAGCTACGCCGAGGCTTGAACCCTCCGTTGGGTGAGGTCGTAGCGTTGCGGGCGTGATCGGGGCAGACGACGCCGGACGGCGGTGGTCCATCGGAGAGCTGGCGCGGGCGACCGGGATGACGGTGCGCGCGCTGTACCACTACGACGAGATCGGGCTGCTGAGCGCGAGCGAGCGTACGCCCGCGGGGCACCGCCGGTACACCGAGCGCGACCTGCGGCGGTTGTACCGCGTCCGCGCCCTGCGGGCGCTCGGTCTGTCACTGGAGGAGGTCGCAGGCGTCCTCGCGGGCTCGGCGGACGACCCGGAGTCGCTGCGCGACCTGCTGACGGCGCAGTTGCGCAAGCTTGACGAGCACGCCGGGCGGATCGAGGCGCTGCGGAGCCAGATCGGCGGGCTGCTCGGCCGGTTGGACGAGTCGTCCGTCCCCGATCCCGACCGGTTCATGACGACCCTGGAGATGATGTCGGTGTTCGAGACCTATTTCACAGCGGAGCAGCGCGAGCGGCTGGCCGAGCGCAGGGACGCGCTGGGCGGCGAGGGCATCGAGGCGGCCAGGCGCGAGTGGGCGGGGCTGGTCGAGGAGGGGCTGCGGCTCATCGAGGCCGGCGTGCCCGCGGAGGACGAGCGCGCCCGGGGCCTCGTACGCCGCTGGGACGCGCTGGCGGGCGGGTTCCACCCCGGCGGACCGGACGGCGAGCGGACCGCGGCGGCGGCGCGGAGGATATGGCGGGACAACAGCGCGGAGATCGCCCGGAGCCTGCCCTGGCCGGCCGAGCGGATGGCCGGCCTGGTGGCCTACCTGGAGCAGGCCCGACAGGCCGGCTGAGCGGCCTGCCGGCCGCCGTACCCGATGGAGGACGCGGCGCGCGTACACGCGGGGAGCCGAAAGGTCCGGCCCGGCCCCCGCCGTCGGCGTGCGGCCCAGGGCCGCGGACCGACCGCCCCCCTACTTCGCGGGCTTGAAGGTGGAGGCGATGGTCTCGAAGAGCTCCTTCTTCTTCTTCCAGTCCTTGTCCTGGGTCTTGTAGAGCAGCGCGTAGCCGTTGTGCTTGTCGGTGACGAAGCCGCGGTCGATCACCCGTGACCGGTACGGGCTGTCGCCGAAGGTGAACTCCCAGTCGGCCGCGGTCTTCCAGTACCCCTTGACCTCTCTGATCTCGACGAGCTTGTAGCCGGGGAAGTTCCGGCTCATTCCGGGCACATCGCGCTGCCAGACCTTCAGCGCGTCGGACTCGGGGCTGGTGGTGTGGTGGACCTCCAGGTAGGTGTGCGAGTCGCCGCGGAAGCGGACCTCGCCGTTGCCCCTGCCGTCGGCGTGCCACCCCTTCGGCAGCGCGATGGAGAAGCCGCTCGAGTGTTTGTACTTGTGCCAGCCCTCGGGGACATCCCCGGGTTCGATGGTCTCGGGGCTCGGGGAGGACTCGGGAGACGGGGACGTCGTCGCCTCGTCCGAGGCGGACGCGGACGGCTCGGCGGAGGACGGCGCGGCCGAGGAGGGCGCCGAGGTGGAGGGCTTCTTGGTCTTCCCCGGTGCCGCGGTGGCCGGGTCCGACCCGGCGGCGGGCTCGCCCCCGTCGCCCTCGCCCGCCTGCAGGCCGAGGTAGCCCGCGACGCCCGCGATGACCAGCAGCGCGGGGATGAGGATCAGCGCGACCTTCAGCAGGCCGTTCGACGACGACCGTGGCGCGACCGCGGCCGTGGACACCTCGTGCCACGCCGCCCCGGCCTGCGGGGGCACCGTCGCAGGCGCCTGCCTCAGCCCGGCGATCGGGCTCCCGGCGCCGGCGATGCCGGCCGCGCCCGGGGCGTCCTGCGCCTGATCGGCCGGGGCGGCCCGCCGCTCGTCGCTCGCGCCCGGCGCGGGCCCGCCGCTCGCGGCAAGCTGGGGCGTCCCGGCGCGGGCCGCTCCGGCGCGGTCGCCCGCCCGGTCCGTACGGCTGTCGCCCGCTGCCTCGGAGCCCGCTGCTTTGGAGCCCCCCGCCTCGGAGTCCCCCGCGTTGGAGTCCCCTACTTTGGAGCCCGCTGCCTCGGAGCCCCCTGCTTTGGAGCTTCCTGCCCCGAAGCCGGCGCCGGCGCCCTGGGCGGACGACTTCCGGCCGGCGGCGCTGCTCGCGCCGGAACCCGTGCCGGCGGTGTCCTTCGACGTCCCGTCCGTGGGGGAGGCCGCCGGGGCCGCTCCCTTACCGGAGGCGGCTCCGCTCTCCGGCGAATCGCCGCCCTTTCCGGTCTTCCCGGCCTTTTCTGTCTTTTCGGTGGCGGTCGTCCCGGAGGCGGCGGCCGGGGAGACCTTGGCGGTGCCGTCGCCCTCCTCCCGCGCCGTCTCCTGAACCGTGCCGGGCCTGTCCTCGGCGGAGGCGCCGGTCGAGGGCTTCGTACGGGCGGGCGGGGCGGCCTGCACGCCGGTCTCCGGCATGGGGCCCGGCGCCTTCCCGGCGGCCTTCGCCGCAGCAGGGCCGTCGTCCGGATGAGGGGTCCCGGGGTCGTCCTGGACGACGGGGATGGGCGAGGTGATCTCGCCGGGACCGGCGGTCTCGCTGCGCGCCCCGTTCCCGGCTCCGCCGCGCCCGTCCGCCGCTTCCTCGCCGGCGGACGTACGGCCCGCCGCGTCGTCGCGCTCCGCGGGACGCCCGTCGCGGCGGGCGGAGGACACCGGAGGGTACGGCGTGGCGCCCCGGGACGCCTTGCCCTGCCGGGAAACGGGTGGTTCCGCGGCCTCCGGCGTCGTGGACCGCGCCGGCGCGGGCTCGGCGGGCGCGGCGGCGGGCCGGGACGGCGGCGGGGACAGCTCCCGCGACGCCCGCTTGAGCAGCCGTGTCAGTTCGTCGTAGCCGGGCCGGTCGGCGGGCTCCTTCGCGAGCATCCGCAGCAGCACGGGACCCAGCGCGCCCGCGCGCCGCGGCGGGGCCGGGTCCTCGTTCAGCACGGCGTGCATGGTGGCCATCGCCATGCCCCGGTCGTGCGGGGGCTTGCCCTCCACCGCCGTGTAGAGCGTGGCGCCGAGCGACCACAGGTCCGACTCGCGCTGCGCGGCCTCGCCGCGGAGCCGCTCGGGGGCGATGAAGGCGGGGGTGCCGACGAGGCCGGTGCGGGTCATGGTGGAGTCGGCTTCGAGCCTGGCGATGCCGAAGTCGGTCAGCACCACCCGGCCGTCTTCGGTGAGCAGCACGTTCTCGGGCTTGACGTCGCGGTGCAGCACGCCCTGGCGGTGGGCGGCGCGCAGCGCGTCCAGGATCTGCAGGCCGATCTCGACGGTGCGCTCGGGGGACAGCGGCCCGTCCTCCCTGATCACCTGCCCGAGCGAGCGGGACGGGACCAGCTGCATGATGATCCAGGGCCGGTCGTCCTCTTCGATCACGTCGTGGACGACCACCACGTTCGGATGGGTGAGGCGCCCGGCGGCCCGGGCCTCGCGCATGGTCCGGCGATTGAGGTCGCTGAGCTCGTCGCCCATGGCGCTGTCGTAGCGGACCTCCTTGACCGCGACCGCGCGGTCCAGCAACTGGTCGTGGGCGCGCCAGACGACGCCCATGCCACCCCGGCCGATCGGCTCCATCAACTGGTACCGGCCTCCGACGAGCCGGCCTTCCGCACGCGACACTCGAACCCCTTCCTGGACCCATGAATCGTCCCACGGATGGCAAAGGGATCAACCGCGTCCATGCGTGGCGATCCCGGAATCCGAGACAGATCGGTTCGAGTCGTGGCCGGGCGCTGCTAAGGTCCTTGTTATGGGTACGTACAGCTCGTTTATGAGGCCGGCTCCGGGAGGGCCGGTCGCGTGACGGTGAGCTAGCGACCATCCGGAGCCGGCTTGAGGCAGGGACGCCAGCGTCTCTGCCTTTTTCGTTGTCAGAGCTTCCCGGCGTAAGAAGGAGCCCACATGTCGAAGGCAGCCCAGCTCGACCGCGACGCCGTACGGATCGGCGATCTCGTGATCGGCGGCGGGCTACCCGTGGTGGTCGTCGGCGGCCAGGACGCCCGCTGGCTGCGCCTGCGCGGAGACGGCGGCCCTCCCGGAGGCGGCGCGGGCACGGTGACGGACGTCTCGGCGGACACGGCGGTGGACGCAGCGGCCGACACGGCGGTCGACACAGCTGTCGACACGGCGGTGGACACGGCGGTGGACACGGCGGCGGAGGGGACGGTCGCCGAGGCCAGGGCGCGCTGGGCCGGCCCGCTGCTGGTGGAGCCCGCCTCGGTCGCCGACCTGCCCGCCGTGGCCCGGCACGCCGACGGGGTGGTGGTCGGGGCGGCCTGGGCGGGCGATCCCGAACTCGTCCGCGCCGCGGCCCGGCTCGGGCTCCCCGTCGTCCTCCAGCGGGGCCTCGTCCAGCGCGGGCGCGTGGCGACGCTGGAGGAGTGGCTGGCCGCGGTGGACGCCTGCGTGGCCGAGGGCAACGAGGCGGTCGTGCTCTGCGAGAGCGGCGGCCGTGCCGAGCCGGAGGACGCCGCGCCCGACCTCGGGCTCATGCGCGCCGCGCGGGAGCGCACCGGCCGCCCGGTGCTCGCGGGGCTGGGCGGCGACGGCGTGCTGGCGCACGCGGCGGTGGCGGCGGGGGCCGACGGCCTGCTCGTCGGCCCGGGCGCCCCCGTGCGGGCCCTCGCGGCGGCGCACGAGGCGGCGACCGTCATGGCGGCGCTCGTACGGCCGGACAGCCCCGAGACCCTCGAGGCGGCCCGGGCCGCGATCGACCGGGTGGACGCGGCCCTCGCCACGCTCCTCGAACGCCGGGCCGCGCTGGCCGGGCGGATCCAGCGGCTCAAGCCCGTCGGCGGTTTCCGGGGGCGGGACATGGAACGTGAGAGGCGCCTGGTCGCGGCCATGGCCCGCCGCGCCCCCAGCCTCGGCGCCGGGCTGCTCGCCCCGATCATGAACGCCGTGATCGAGGCCGGGCTGCGCCTGCACGCCGCCCAACAGGAAAACCCGAGCGATCCGGAGGGGCGCGCCGCCGGTCTGGACTGAGGAGCGCGACGAGGGAAGCCCCCACTGCGCGCCTACGGCACGACCGGCGGGTGTGAGCGCCCCGATGGTGAGCGGGAAACACGGTAGGATCCGAACCACGTGAGTCCCACTGGTTCGCGTTAGGCTCTGTCCGCGGTCCGGTGACGATGGGGGTCTCATGGGTGATTCGTTTGTTCATCTGCACGTCCACACCGAGTATTCGATGCTCGACGGAGCGGCGCGCCTGAAGCAGATGTTCAAACTCGTGGGCGAGCTGGAGATGCCCGCGATCGCGATCACCGACCACGGCAACATGCACGGCGCCTACGACTTCTACAAGCAGGCGACCGGCGCAGGGGTGAAGCCCATCCTCGGCATCGAGGCGTACGTCGCGCCCGAGTCGCGCATGCACAAGAAGCCGGTGCTGTGGGGCGAGCCGCACCAGAAGAGCGACGACGTGTCGGCGGGTGGCTACTACACCCACATGACCATCTGGGCGCGGAACAAGACCGGCCTGCAGAACCTGATGAAGCTCAGCTCGCGCGCCTACACCGAGGGCTTCGTCCGCAAGTGGGCCCGGATGGACGCCGACATCCTCGCCGAGCACGCCGAGGGCCTGATGGCCACCACCGGCTGCCCGTCCGGAGAGGTGCAGACCCGGCTGCGGCTGGGCCAGTACGACGAGGCGCTCAAGGCGGCCGCGAAGTTCCAGGAGATCTTCGGGAAGGACAACTACTTCCTGGAGATCATGGACCACGGCCTCGACATCGAGCGCCGGGTCCGCGACGGCCTGATCCGGATCAGCCGCGAGCTGGACATCCCCCCGGTGGTCACCAACGACTCCCACTACACGTACGAGTCGGACGCCGCCGGTCACGACGCGCTCCTGTGCATCCAGACCGGCAAGCAGCTCAGCGACCCCGACCGGTTCCGGTTCGACGGCAGCGGCTACTACATCAAGACGGCCGACGAGATGCGGGCGGTCGACTCCTCCGACATCTGGCAGGAGGGGTGCCGCAACACGCTGCTGGTGGCCGAGAAGGTCGACCCCGAGGGCTTCTTCCCCTACCACAACCTGATGCCGACCTACCCGATCCCCGAGGGGATGACGGAGGAGGAGTACTTCCGGCAGCAGGTCTGGGAGGGCATGAAGCGCCGCTTCCCGAACGGTGTGGACGAGGAGCACCGCGCCTGGGTCGAGAACGAGATCGGCGTCATCCTCCAGATGGGCTTCCCGAGCTACTTCCTCGTGGTCGCCGACTTCATCATGTGGGCCAAGAACAACGGCATCCGGGTCGGTCCCGGCCGTGGCTCCGCCGCCGGCTCGCTGGTCGCGTACGCGCTGGGCATCACCGACCTCGACCCGATCCCGCACGGCCTGATCTTCGAGCGGTTCCTCAACCCCGAGCGCGTCTCGATGCCCGACATCGACATCGACTTCGACGAGCGCCGGCGCGCCGACGTGATCCGCTACGTGACCGAGAAGTGGGGCGCCGACAAGGTCGCCATGATCGCCACGTTCGGCACCATCAAGGCGAAGGCGGCCGTGAAGGACGCGGGCCGCGTCCTCGGCTACCCGTACGCGCTGGGCGACCGCATCTCCAAGGCGTTCCCCCCGGCGGTGATGGGCAAGGACATCCCGCTGTCGGGCATCTTCGACTCCGACCACCCGCGCTACAACGAGGCGGGCGAGCTGCGCAAGCTGTACGACGAGGACGTCGACGTCAAGGCGACGATCGACCTCGGGCGCGGCCTGGAGGGCCTGATCCGGCAGACCGGCGTGCACGCCGCCGGTGTCATCATGTCGGCCGAGCCGCTGACCGACCACATCCCGATCATGCGCCGCGACTCCGACGGCGCGATCATCACGCAGTTCGACTACCCGACCTGCGAGACGCTCGGCCTGCTGAAGATGGACTTCCTGGGCCTGCGCAACCTCACGATCATCGACGACTGCCTGAAGATGATCGAGGGCAACACCGGGAACAGGATCGAGCTGCTGGAGCTCCCGCTCGACGACACCAGGACGTACGAGCTGCTGGCCAAGGGCGACACGCTCGGCATCTTCCAGCTGGACGGCGGCGGCATGCGCACGCTGCTGCGGCTGATGAAGCCCGACAACTTCGAGGACATCTCCGCGGCCCTCGCGCTCTACCGGCCCGGCCCGATGGGCGCCAACTCGCACACCAACTACGCCCTGCGCAAGAACGGCCAGCAGGAGATCATCCCGATCCACCCCGAGCTGGAGGAGCCGCTCAAGGACATCCTCAGCACGACCTACGGCCTGATCGTGTATCAGGAGCAGGTCATGGCCATCGCCCAGAAGGTGGCCAACTACACGCTCGGCGGCGCCGACCTGCTCCGCCGCGCGATGGGCAAGAAGAAGAAGTCCGAGCTGGACAAGCAGTTCGAGTTCTTCGAGAAGGGCATGAAGGAGAACGGGTTCTCCGCGGCGGCCATCAAGGCCCTGTGGGACATCCTGCTGCCGTTCTCCGACTACGCGTTCAACAAGGCCCACACCGCCGGGTACGGCCTGGTGTCGTACTGGACCGCCTATCTCAAGGCCAACTACCCGGCCGAATACATGGCGGCGCTGCTGACCAGCGTCAAGGACGACAAGGACAAGTCGGCGCTCTACCTCAACGAGTGCCGTCGCATGGGCATCAAGGTGCTCCCGCCGGACGTCAACGACTCCGACTTCGACTTCACGCCGCGCGGCACCGACATCCGGTTCGGTCTGTCGGCCATCCGCAACGTCGGCGCGAACGTCGTGGACGGGATCATCGCGGCGCGCAAGGAGAAGGGCAGGTTCACCGACTTCAAGGACTTCCTGCGCAAGGTCCCGGCGATCGTCTGCAACAAGCGCGTCATCGAGTCGCTGATCAAGTCGGGCGCGTTCGACTCGTTCGGGCACGTGCGCAAGGGCCTGCTCATGGTGCACGAGCAGGCCGTCGACGCGATCATCGACATCAAGAAGAACGAGGCGATCGGCCAGGACTCGCTGTTCGGCGCGATCGACGGCGCCGAGGACCAGACCTTCGACGTGCAGATCCCGCCGGGGGAGTGGGACAAGACGACGCTGCTGCAGTTCGAGCGGGAGATGCTCGGCCTGTACGTCTCCGACCACCCGTTGTTCGGCGTCGAGCACATCCTGTCGGCGGGCGCGGACTGCTCGATCGCGGCGCTGCAGGACGACAGCCGCCCCGACGGGCAGGTCGTCACGGTCGGCGGCATCCTGTCGGGCCTGCAGCGGAAGGTCACGAAGAAGGGCGACACCTGGGTCCTCACCATGCTGGAGGACCTGGAGGGCTCGATCGAGGTCATGATCTTCCCGTCGGCCTACCAGCTCTGCGCGACCGTGCTCGCCGAGGACGCGATCGTCTTCGTCAAGGGCAGGATCGACAAGCGGGAGGACGTCGCCAAGATCATCGCGATGGAGGTGACCGCGCCGGACCTCACGGCCGAGTCGGGCGGGCCGCTGGTGGTGAGCATGCCGATCAACCGCTGCACGCCGCCCGTCGTCGGCCGGCTCAAGGAGGTGCTCACCACCCACCCGGGGACCACGGAGGTCCATCTCCAGGTGCACAACGGGCCGCGCACGACGGTCATGCGGCTGGACGACCGGCTCCGCGTGAGCCCGTCACCCGCGCTGATGGGCGACCTCAAGCAACTGCTCGGCCCGGCCTGCCTGGCCGGCTGACCGGCCACCGGGCCGCTGCGCGGGAGGCGGCGGCCCGAACACGCCGACGGCCGCGGCGGCGACCCGCCGCGACGGACGGCGGTGTACGTCTCCGCGCGGCCGAAGGTGTTCCCGTTAGGAGCGGCCACGCGGCATCGTGCGGCCCGTCCGGAAACCTCCGAGAGCCGTATGACGACGGCCCGCGCCGGGAAGGAAGCCGCCGTCCCCCCGTTGTCCGCGGTGGCGTCCGGAGCGGGGAATCGTGCTGGTCGAACCGGGTACGCCGAGAAACCACCGGCCTTGCCCGCCGTTTCACCGTTCACCTGAGTGACTTCGCCCATTCGCAGGGTCACCGGCCGGGAGAAAATCATACTTGACCCGAAATGGGCCGCCATGTTTGCCTGCTAATGCGATCATTTCCACACCTACGGGGGTAACATGGGCGTGATAGCAGAGGCAGTGACGCGCGTTTCGGAAATGCCGAATCGCCGCTCCGACATCGCCACGAGTCCTCTCCCGCTGGGCGTTCCGTTCGGGGTTCCGCTCAGTACGACCGAAGTCCGCAAGGATCGTCCCTCGGTGTTCGGGTTGTCCTTGAGCCGCCCGTTCGCCGAAGTTATCGAGGGGCTCGAACTCGAGTACAACGACGAACTGCAATTGGCACTGGAATCACTGGCCGGGCCGTGGGACGGCTCGATTCTGCCCAGAATGGTGACGGTCGCCGGTTCCATCGAGCAGACGCCCGCCACCGGAACGCTCATCGTCTCGACGGGCAACCAGGTCTGCCCCGACTCGGACAAGGACACGGACGCCACCGACCGCGACAGAGACTAGACCCGGCGGAGACGGAGAAGTGCCCGACTCGTCGGCGCCGACCATCCTTGTCCTGACCCAGCAGATCGACCCGACCGCGGACTTCGTCGCGCACGAGTTCAACCGGCGATCTGTCCCGTTCGTTCGGATGGACCTGGGAGAGTTCCCGTCCCGGATGAATCTGTCCGCTTCGATCGACAGTGGCGAAGGCGATTGGAAAGGCGCCTTTCACAGGCCGAGCCGCAGCGTGCGGCTCGGCGGCGTCCGCAGCGTCTGGTGGCGCCGGCCGACGTCCTTCCAGTTCCCCGAACATCTGACCCGTGAGGAGCGCTGGTTCGCCCGGGACGAGGCCTCGGCGGCGTTCGGCGGTCTGCTGCGACTGCAGGATGCGTTCTGGATGAACTATCCGGAGGCGTCGATGCGGGCGGAGTTCAAACCGATTCAACTGAAGGCCGCCCGTCGGCGCGGACTCGAGATACCGCGAACCCTCATCACCAATTCAGCAGACGAGGCGCGTGCGTTCATCCGCGAGAATCGGCGCGCCGGTCATCGGACGGTCTACAAAACCCTGGCGTTTTCCGACGTGGTCAATCCGGTGTCCGGCGAGAACGAGGTCATCTACACCAGCGTCATCACCGAGGACGACCTCGACGACGGCCTGATAAAGATATCGCCGTGCCTGTTCCAGCAGGAGGTGGCGAAGAAACTCGAACTGCGGGTCACGGTGGTGGGCGACAAGGTGTTCACTGCGGGAATCGACGCCTCCGCGACTCCCGAGGGCAGAGTCGACTTCCGCACCTCCTACTCCAGCATCACGTATCGGCATCTCGAGTTGCCCGCGGCAGTGTCGGACGCCCTGGTGGCGCTGGTCCGAGATCTCGGGCTGGCCTTCGGGGCGATCGACCTGATCCTGACACCGGACGAGCGGTATGTATTTCTGGAAATCAACCCCTCCGGGCAGTGGGCCTGGTTGGAGATAGAGCTGGGGCTGCCGATCACAGCGGCCATCTGCGACGCGCTTCAGGGAGCCACCTCGCTGCAGTCCGCGGGGAGACATGGCTGAGCCGCCGGACGCAGTGGACGGGGCGATCACGGCTGTCGCGAAATCGGTCGTCGTTCTCGACGGAGCCCTGGCCTTTCTCCTCAGAACACTCCCGGAGGGCGACACAGGCGCGGTGGCGACCCTTCGAGCCCGGCTTCTGGGCGCGGGCCTCAGCGAGGAGGTCGCCGCGCGCTGCCTCCGCCTGCTGAAAATCCTGCTCTCCGATGAGAGCGAGAGCGCCAGCGAACGGCTTGGGCTCACCCGGGACTTCGAATGCTGCCTGTGCGGGACCGTTCCCGACCCCCGGCACATCGTCTTCGGAGATCGAGCCTCCGTCTGCCGGTCCTGCGCGCTCCTCGCGAGCGGGGGCGCGATGAGGCCGGGTCAGCCCGCCGAGACAGCGGGCCTGGCCTGCCTGTTCTGTGGCATCTCGGCCGACGTGGCTCCCGACGTCGACAAGTTTCCCGATCAGCGGCACGCCGGGTTCGTCTGCGTGAACTGCGTCCGCGTCGCTCTCGAAGTCTTCCCATGAACGGAGTCCCGGCGCAGTTTCGTCATCTGGTCACGGGGTTGCGCTTCATCCTGCGTGCCAGCCGTCGTTCCTACTCGGTGCTGCTGTCCATGAGCGCGGTGGCCGGCGCCTGCGCGGCGGTGGTTCCCCTGGCCACCGCGGCCGTGATCGGTACGCTCATGACCGCCGGCAGCGTCGCCCGGGTCGAGGTCGCGTCTCTTCTGTTTCCGCTCGCATCGGGCGTGCTCGCCGTAGGAGTCGAACGGGTCATCCAGGTGTGGCGGTCGAGCTATCTGGATTACCTCGCCTTCGACGTGCGGCTGGCCGCCGAACGCATGATCGTCGACACCACCACCGGCGTCGGATTGGAGGCCTTCGACCGCTCGGACTTCTACGATCACCTCGACCGTGCGACCCGGGCCGCCTCGTTGCGGCCCACGCAGATGGCCCAGTCGCTGCTCAACACGGTGACGGCCCTGGCGGGAGGGATCGGGACGGCGGTCGCGGTCATCTCGCTGGACCCGCTGCTCTTCGGCGTCGCCCTGATCTCCTTCGTTCCCACATGGTGGCTCGCGCAGCGCCGAGGCGCCGTGCGCATGAGGTTCATCCAGGAGGCCACCCCGACCGAGCGTGCCGCCGCCTACCTCATGTCCGTCCTCACCGATCGGTCGAGCGCCAAGGAGATCCGTACCTTCCGCGTGGCCGGGTTCTTCGACGGCAAGCGTCTGGAGGCCCTGTCCCGGCGGCGATCCGAACTCGTACGGGAGGCTCGTGAGCTTCGCCGGGTCGAGCTCGTCGCCCTGGTCTTCTCGGGCGTCGCCGGATGGGCGGCCTGGGCGGTCGTGCTGCTCATGGCGCTTCGCGGCATCGGGGACATCGCGTCCATCATCGCGTTCGTCTTCGCCTTCCAACGGCTCAAGGGCTTCCTCATGTCCCTGTCCTGGGGACTCGCGGAAGCGGCCGAGGCGAGCACGCTGCTGAACGACATCCACCTTCTGCGCACGCTGGCCCGGGACCGGTACCGGGACGCCTCCACCGCCGAGGAGCTCCCGGAACTTCGCGTCGTCTCCCTCACCGGTGCGTCGTACGCCTATCCGGATTCCGACCGGCCGGCGCTCCGCGGCGTGTCGGCGCACTTCCACCGCGGGGAGTTCGTGGCCATCGTGGGCGAGAACGGCTCCGGGAAGTCGACCCTGGTGAAGATCCTCTGTGGGCTGCTCCCACTGCGGGAGGGCAGGCTGCGGTGGAACGAGATCGGCGTGAACGGCGGGCTGGAAGGCGCGCTGCGCCGCCGGACCGGTGTCGTCTTCCAGGACTCCGCCAGGTTCGCCCTCTCCGTCAGAGAGAACGTCACACTGGGACGCGAGGAGGCGGACGCGCGGGCGGAGGACCTGCTCGCCCGCGTGGGGATGTCGGACGCGGTGACGGCCCTCGGCAACGGTGCCGACACCATGCTGGGCCGCCAGTTCGACGGCGGCACCGACCTGTCCGGCGGTCAGTGGCAGCGCCTCATGATCGCTCGTGGCCTGTTCGACAGCCGGGCCGACCTGCTCGTCCTCGACGAGGCCAGCTCGGCGCTGGATCCGGTGGCCGAGTTCGAGCTGGTCAAGTCAGTGAAGGAGCTGTGCTCCGACAAGCTGGTCATCGTCGTCTCGCACCGGCTGTCCTCCATAGTGGAGGCCGATAGAGTCCTCGTGATCGAGGACGGCAGGATCGTCCAGGAGGGGCAGGTGAAACGACTGCTCGAAGAGGAGGGCAGGTTCGCCGAGATGTTCAACGTCCAAGCGCGTGCTCTCGGCCTGGCACCATGAGCGGTTCGCTGCATCGCGGACGTACGGCTCGGTCCCGGGCGGCCGACGCGTGGTCGGGGCGTGAGCAGGCGGAGGCGTTCAACCTGCCGGAGATCCTTGTCCGTCTCGCCGGCCCCGATCCCCGAGCCGCCGACGATCCCGAGCTCACGGACCTCTTCGAGCAGGATCAGAGCGACCGCTACGACGACGGCGTCGCCGAGGGAAGCGGGACACGAGACCTGGCCCGCCGGAGGAGGGCCATGGAGCTGCTGGCGCTCGGACGGGTACGCAGCCCCGGCGACTACTACCACCTGGCCATGGTCCTTCAGCACAGTGGCCTGCTCGAGCATTACCATCTGGGCTTCGAGCTGGCACGACGGTCGGCGGCGGCGGGGTTCCGGCCCGCGCGGTGGCTCGCCGCGGCGGCCCTCGACCGGTGGCTCCTGCATCGCGGTCTTCCCCAGCGGTACGGAACGCAGTACGTCGACACGGGGGGCAGGTGGCGCCTCTACCGGGTCGATCCGGCCACCACGGACGAGGAGCGGACTGACTGGGACGTTCCCCCACTCGCCGACGCCCTTCGCCGCGCGGAGGAGATGAACGGCGACCGTCCCGGCCTCGACGAGGACCCCGGAGGCTGATCCCCGCCGTCGCGTGTCTCAGCCGACGTTGCAGCCGGGGATGAGCACCTCGCCGAGGCGTCCGTCGTCGCCGCGCAGCACGGCGTGCGGGAGGTCGTCCAGCCAGTCGCGCACCAGCTCGGGTTCGTCGCTCGTACAGGCCTCGCCGGGCGGCACGGGCGGACGTCCGGCGCGTGACGCCGCGCGCACCTCGCGGCACTCCCGCTCGGCACCGAGATCCTGGAAGATCGACAGCGCCTCGGCCAGGCTGTGGCGGGCCTCCTCGGGCCCGGCCGCCAGAGCCAGCGCCGTCAGCGCCCTGGCCCGGTGGTAGGGGTCGCCCAGCTCACCGAACAGCGCGACCGCGCGCCGGCCCCACGCCAGGGCGGACGGTTCGTGGCAGACCGCGCACCTGTTCCGGTAGGCGGTGCACAGGCTCAGGAAGATCAGCGCCTGCGCGTGGCGGTCGTCGAGGTCCCGCGCGGCGGCGAGGGCGGCGCACAACTGCCAGAGGATGTAGGTGGGCGTGCGGTCCGGGCGGCCGGCCAGATAGGTGAGCGCGAGGTTGACCCGCGCCCCCATCAGGGCGGTGCGGCTGCCCAGGCCGAGTCCGTCGAGCCGCTGGAGCAGCGTGACGGCCTCGGTCAGCACCCTGGCCGCCTCCCCGTAGCGCCGCCTCGCGCGTAGCACGTCCCCCAGCGCGACGGCGGCCTGCGCCCTGCCGCGAAGGTCGCCCGCGAGAGCGCAGATGCGGCGGTCGCGGCGGTGGCACGCCTCCGCCTTGGCCAGGGCCCCCATCCGCAGGTACGTCAGCCCGAGGTTGTGCAGGACGGGGCTGCGGGCCCGGTCGTCGCGCGCCAGGCCGAGGGCTCTGCGCAGCTGGGTGGCGGACTCCTCGTGGCGCCGGCCGAGGCGGTAGGCGTTGCCCAGAGTCATGGCCGCCGCGAGCGCGGCGCGGGGCCCCAGCCGCTCCGCCGCGCCGACGGCGGCCAGGGCCGTGGCGATCCAGTCGTCGGTGCGCCGGCGGAACTCGAAGTAGGGGGCGAGGTCCACGGCGAGCGCGTACGACCGTTCCCAGCGGCCGCGCCCGGCTGCGGCGGCGACGGCCGCCACGAGCGCGCGCCCCTCGGCGTCCAGCCACGTCACGGCCTCCTCCCGGGAGGCGAACGTCCCCTCCCACCGGGCCTGTGCCTCCGGCAGGGACAGCCACGCTCCGGCCGCGCGCGTCCGGGAGCAGTAGTGGCCGAGGAGCCGGTCCAACGCCTCCTCGTGCCGGTCGGGCCCCGCCTGGTCGCGGGCCCGCTCCTCGGCGTACAGGCGGACGAGGTCGTGCATGCGCCACCGGCCGTACGCGCCGCCGCGCTCGACGAGATGAGCGCGGTGCAGGGCCTCCAGCAGCCGGCGGGCAGGGCGCGATTCGCGGTCCGCGACGACGGCGGCCGCCTCGGTGGACAGGTCGGGGCCGGGGACGGCGGTCATCAGCCGGAACATCCGGGCCTCCTCCGCGCCCAGGCGGCGGTAGGACAGCTCGAAGGCCGCACGCACCCCGCGGTCGTCGTACGACAGCTCGTCGAGCCGGGTGGCGGCCTCCTCCAGGTCCTCGGCCATCGCCCGCAGGGGACGGGCGGGATCGGCGGCCAGGAGCGCGGCCACGATCCGCACGGCCAGCGGGAGCCCTGCGCACAGGCCGGCGACGTCCGTCGCGGCGGCGGGCTCGCGGGCGACCCGGGTGTCGGCGTCCCCCAGGGCCAGGCGGAGCCGGCGGGCCAGGAGTTCGACGGCCGTGCCGGGCGCGAGCATGCCGAGATCGAGGATGCGCGCCCCCACGTCCAGCGTGTGCCGGGAGGTGATCAGCACCTTCCCGGTGCCGGGCAGCAGCGGCCTGACCTGCTCGGCGGAGGAGGCGTTGTCGAGGACCAGCAGGATCGGCCGGCCCTGCTCGGCGTACGCGTCCAGCACCGTCGCGAACAGCCGGGCCCGGTCCTGGGTGCCGGGAGGGATGCGCTCGGGGTCCAGCCCCAGTGCCCGCAGCAGCTCTCCGAGCACCTCGCCCGACCGCGCACCGCACCCCCGTCCGTGTCCGGCCCCGTCGAGGTGGCCGGACCGCTCGTCCGGGCAGGTTCCGGGGTGGCCGGACGCTCCGCGGCGGTGCCCGGTCCCTGAGGGGTGGTCGTCCCCGTCGTGCTGTTCGGGATGGCACGGGATGTCGCTGTAGCCCTGGAGGTCGGTGAACAGCACACCGCCGGGAAACCAGCCGCGCTCGCGGGCGAGATGCGCGGCCTGCAGGGCGAGCTCGGTCTTGCCCGATCCGCCGAGGCCCGTGACGAGGGCGATGCGCGGGTGGACCGGCTCGGCACCCGTACCGGAACCGGTGTCCCGGGCCGGGTCGAGCAGGTCGAGCAGCGTGGACAGCTCGTCGTCCCTGCCGGTGAACGCCTCCGTCCGCGGGGGCGCCCCGGACAGCGCCGGGGTCACCTGCGGGGGAAGACGGACGGTGACGGTGTGGCCCTGGATCACCGCGTTGAGGAAGAGCCCGCCGCTGATCGTGTTGCGGGTCGCGGCCACGCGTTCAGTCCTTCCCCGCGCGCTCGTCCGGTGTGGCCGGGCGGCGACCGGGGACGACCGGTCCGGTGATCGTGCGCCCCTGGATGACCGGGCCGTGGAACGTGCCGCCGCTGATCTCGTTGTGAATCGTGGTGCGCACTCCGCTGCCCGTTGTGCCCGTTGTGCCCGCTGTGGCCGCTGTGGCCGCTGTGGCCGCGCCGCTCGTCGGCGCGTGTGCCTCCTGCCGGTGCGTCAGCAGCAGGCCCCACACCCCGACGGCCAGGCCCGCGAGGCCGACGAAGAGCCCGATGACGCTCGCGAGTTTGTCGGCCTTCTCGAGCCCCACCGAGGAGAGATACACCGCGAGCGCCGTGCCGGCCCCGAGCGCGGCGATCCCGCCGGCCCAGGTGAGAACACGTGTGAGAACACGTCCGCGCATGCCTCCATCATCGCCGTCCGGCTCCCTCCGCGGCAGGCACAATCGCGACCACCGCTGAAGAACGGGCTATACCGCCCCAGCCGCCCGGCGGCGCGACTCCGGAGCGCGCTCCCGGCGGTCGTGGCGCAGGGACGCGATGACAGCCGCTCCGCGACCCCCTCGCACCCGTGCTGTCCCGCACCCGTGCCGCCCCTCAGGCGTGGCGCGTCCGCACCCGTGCTGTCCCGCACCCGTGCCGCCCCTCAGGCGTGGCGCGTCCGCACCCGTGCTGTCCCGCACCCGTGCCGCCCCTCAGGCGTGGCGCC
>NZ_JBEYWW010000034.1:51011-101545 GCF_040644635.1 Microbispora sp. NPDC046933
GTCCGCACCCGTGTTGCCCCGCACCCGTGCCGCCCCTCAGGGGTGGCGCCCGCACCCGTGCGCTCAGGCGTGGCGCTGCACGCGCTGGACAGGCCGGTCGCGTCGAGCCGGTGCTTGCTGGACTCGGCCCGCTCCCCGGCTGCCCGCCGGATGCTTCGTCGCGTGCGCCGCGCCGTGGGCCGCCCGCGGGTGCCGGCCCTCGTGGGTCACGGCGTGGCGCCGGCCCTCCGCCGTCAAGTGTTCTGCCGTCAAGTGTTCTGCCGTCCCGTGTTCTGCCGTCCCGTGTTTCGGCGTTCCGTTCTGTGTCGCGCCGTTCCGTGTCGCGCCGTTTCGTGCCGTGCCGTGGTGGACTGCGCCGTGGTGGCCTGCGAGGTGAACCGCGCCATGGTGGGCTTTGGCGCGTTTGGCGGCGGGGCTCGACTCCGGAGGAGCGGTGCGGGGCTGGGCGAGACTCGCCCAGCCCGCCCTGCCGTTCGTCGCCGGCACGCCGCCGGAGCCCGTGCGGACCGGCGCACGGGGCGAGGAGCCACGGGCCACCGAGTGGGCTCCGGGGGCGAGCGAACGGCCGGGCGTCCGCGCGCCGGCGGTGACCGGCGAGCTGCGGGCGAAGCCGCGGGTGGGTTTGACCGCGGTGGAGCGGCCCGCCGGCTGCCGGAGCGGGGCGGCGGCGGCCCGGCCGCCTCCGGTGTTGGACGCGGTCCTGCCGCCTCCGGTTTTGGACGTGGTACCGCCGCTTCCGGCGGTGGACGCGGTCCTGCCGCCTCCGGCGACGGGAGTGGTCCGGGCGCTGCCGGAAGCCTCCTCGCCGCCGTTCGCCGCGCCGTCCGTCGCGTGCTTCTCGGAGGCCGAGGCGCCGTCGTCGTGCTTGCCGCGCTCCGCTTCTCGTTTCTTCTTCTCCTTCTCTCGCTGCTTCTCCAGCGCCTCCTTCAGGCCGGGCGTGAAGCCGCCGCCGAAGCGGGCCATGTCCGGCGGGACGAAGCCGTACGCCGGGGTGTTCCGCAGGGCCGCGCGCATCGAGTCGACCCAGATGGGGCCGGGCAGCGAGGCGCCCTGCACCGCGCCGTAGTACCGGCCCCCGATGGTGACGCCGGTGAGCGGATAGCGGTAGGAGCCGCGGATGTCGCCCACGCTGACGGCGGCGGCGAGGCCGGGCGTGTACCCGGCGAACCAGGCCGAGGTGTAGCCGTTGTTCGTGCCCGTCTTGCCCGCGGCGGGCCGGCCGATGGACTGGCCGCGCATGGTGCCCTTGGTGAAGACCCCCGTGAGCACGTGGCTGACCGCGTCGGCGACCGCGGGTTCGAGCGCGGTCACGCAGGCCGGCGGTATCTCGGTGCGGGTGCCGTCGCGCTCCACGACCGCGGTGATGGCCATCGGCCGGCAGTAGCGGCCCCGGGCGGCGAACGCCGCGTACGCCGCCGCCACGGTCGTGGGGTCCATCTCGTTGGCCCCCAGCGTGAACGTCGGCACCTCGTGGAGGGGCGTGCCGTCCGCCCGCCTGATGCCGAGCGACCTGGCCGTCTCCACGACGTCGCACAGGCCGACCTCGCGCTCCAGGCGCATGTAGAAGATGTTCACCGACTGCCAGGTGCCCATCTCCAGGCTGTACGGCCCGCCGCCGCCCTCGCCGCCCGCGTTGTGGATGACCGTGTTCGGGTCGTTGACGGCCTTGCCCGAGCAGTCGCGGTAGCCGTACGACGGGACGTACGCGCCGGGGATGGTGAAGCCGTCGCCGAACCGCATCCCCTGCTTGAGCGCGGTGGCCAGCGTGAACACCTTGAACGTGGAGCCCGCCTGCAGGCCGAGCCCGCCGCCGTGCGCGGTGTCGGCCGCCAGGTTGTAGGTGGTGCTGGGCCCGAGGTCACGGTTGTGCGGGTTGCGCCCGTATCGCTTGCTCACCGCCATCGCGCGGATGCGCCCGGTGCCCGGCTCGATCATCGTCTCCGACGCCACCTGGTTGTCGCGGGGCCTGACCCGTGCGGCGATGGCACGCTGGGCGGCCCGCTGGTCGACCGGGTCGATGGTCGTCCAGATGGTCAGCCCGCCCCGCTGCAGGCGCCGCTCCCGGTCGGCGCTGGTGTATCCGAAGGCCGGGTTGGTGAGCACCTCGCGCTCCACGTACACGCAGAAGAAGGGGCGGGCGCTGTCGGCGCAGCCGCCGGGCTCGGGGCGCAGGTGCAGCGCCAGCGGCTCGGCCGCGGCGGCGCGCGCCACGTCCTTGCCGATCACCCCGAGCTCGGCCATCCGGCCCAGGACCAGGTCGCGCCGGGCGCGCAGCCGGTCCTGGTGCTCGTCGCCGCGCGAGGGATCGGTGTCGTACGGCGTGCGCACGGCGCCGGCGAGCGTCGCGGCCTGCGTGAGCGTGAGATCGGCGGCGTCGACGCCGAAGAACCGCTTGGCCGCCGCCTGGACGCCGAACGCCCCCGCGCCGAAGTAGGCGATGTTGAGATAGCGCTCGAGGATCTGGTCCTTGGTGTATTTGCGCTCCAGCGCCAGCGCGTACCGCAGCTCGTCGAACTTGCGGCGGAACGTCCTGACGAGGGCCTGTGCCCGCTCCTGCTCCGACTCGGCCTGGTTGAGCATCATGTTCTTCACGAGCTGCTGACTGATGGACGAGCCGCCCTGCCGGATCCCGCCGGCCCGGGTGTTGGTGACGAGCGCCCGCAGCGTGCCCTTGATGTCCAGCCCGCCGTGCTCGTAGAACCGCGCGTCCTCGATGGCCACGATGGCCTGCCGCATGACCGGGGCGACCGCGCTCAGCGGCACCGACTGCCGGTTCTGGTAGTAGAACTGGGCGATCTGGTGCCCGTTGCGGTCGAGCAGCCGCGTCACCTCGGGCAGCGGCTCCTCACGCAGCGGCGCGGGCAGCTCCGCGAAGGTGGCCGCGGCGCGCTTGGCCGCCAGGCCGGCCCCGCCCACATAGGGCATGACCAGCCCGGCGGCCAGCGTGCCCCCGGCCGCGCCGCACAGGCCCAACGCGAGGACGGCGCGCCCGAGATCGACGCGGCCGAGAAGACGAGAGGTCACGGGATATCAGTGCGACCTCTGGCGTTTCTCCAAACCCGAGGGCCCCAAAGCTTTACGTAAGCCTGTTGATCTTCAACCCGAGAGAGGTGAACTGTTCGAACGGTCTGTGGTAACCGCGTTCGATGTGGTTGACGCCCCGCAGGGTCGAGGTGCCCTCGGCCACGGCGGCGGCCAGCACCGCGGAGAACCCGGCGCGGATGTCGGGGAGCGTGACGTCGGCCCCGCGCAGGTTGGAGACTCCGCGTACGACCGCCGAGTGCTTGGCGTTGGTGTCGTGGTAGCGGCACGCCGGTCCGCCCAGGCACTGGGCGAACACCTCGATCTCGCACCCCATCTTCTGCAGCGCGGGCACGTACACGAGCCGGTTCTCGAACACCGTCTCGTGCAGCACCGACATGCCTTCGGCGCGGGTGAACAGCACCATCAGCGGCGTCTGCCAGTCGGTCATGAACCCGGGGTGGGTGTCGGTCTGCACCGCCGCCGCGCGCAGGCCGTCCGGGGCGGAGGCGCACAGCCACTCGTCGGTTATCTCGAACCGCGCGCCCATCCTCGCGAGCGTGGTGATGGCGGTGACGAGCCGGTCCTGGTGGCAGCCGTGCACGCGCACCTCGCCGCCCGTCACCAGGCCCGCCACGAGGTAGGAGAACGCCTCGATGCGGTCGCCGGCCAGCCAGGTGGAGGCGCCGTGCAGGCGCTCGACGCCCTCGATGACGATGCGGCGGTCGGGGCTCAGCTCGATCATCGCGCCCATGCGCTGGAGGAACAGCGCAAGCTCCACCACTTCGGGCTCCATCGCCGCGCCCTTGATGACGGTCTTGCCCTCGGCCAGCACCGCCGTCATGAGGATCGTCTCCGTGGCGCCCACGCTGGGGTAGGGGAGCGTGATGCGGCTGCCGCGCAGCCGCGCCGCCTTGGCGGTGATGCCGTTGTCGCCGACCTCGATCTCCGCGCCCATCGACCGCAGCGCCTCGACGTGGAAGTTGACCGGCCTCCTGCCGATCGGGTCGCCGCCGACGAGGGGGACGAACGCCTCGCCCGCGAGGTGCAGCAGCGGGCCGAGCATCAGGATCGGGATGCGGTTGAGCCCGGTGTACTCCTCCGGCACCCGCGGCCGGATCTCGGTGCCCCGCTCGATGGTGATCTCACCCGGGGTGATCTCCACGTGGATGCCGAGGGCTTCGAGCATGGCGGCGGTGAGCCCCACCTCGCCGACCTCCGGGGCGTTGTGCAGAGTGCTCGGACCTGTTCCGAGCATCGCCGCCACCATGTGTTTCGAGACCGCGTTCTTCGATCCCCGGACCTCCACGTCCCCCCGCAGGGGGCCGGACGGGTCGATCTGCCAAACCTCTTCGCTCACTCGGCCTCCTTGGCCCACACCGATGCCGTGTGTCCCCTGCACCCGGCTCCAGCAAGAGTAACGGGACCGGACCCGATCACCATGTGGGTACTATCGGGACGGTGCGGCACCTGAGGGGCAATCTGGCGACGACCGTCGTGACCGTCCTCATACTCGCCGTTCTCGGCGTGGTCGCCGGATACGTGTGGTCGGTGCTCGCTCCCGCCGCGCAATACGTGCTGATCGACGGCACGCCGCATCTGGCCGATCCCGAGACGCAGTCGCTCATCGAGGCCGACGGCTGGTTCGCCGTGGTCACCGGTGTGTCCGGCCTGGTCTGCGGCATCGCGGGGTACGTGCTGTCGCGCGGCCGGCCGGTCGAGGTCCTCGTGGGGCTCGCCGCCGGCGGGCTGCTCGCCGGGTACGTCGCGATGCTGGTCGGCGGCATGGCCAAGGGCGGGGTCCAGGCGGCGGGGCCGGGCGGCTACACCACCACGACCTCGCTGGACCTGACCGCGCACGGCGTGCTGTTCGCCTGGCCGCTCGTGGCCACCGCGGTCTTCTGGGTCATCGAGTTCGCCGTGACCTACAACCAGCGGGGCCGCTGAGTCCTGACCACGGCCCGCCGGCCGGCGGCCCGTGGTGCTGCTTCCGGGCGGGCCCCGGTAGCCGCCCGGTGCACAAAGCCTGTCGTGGCCGGATCGGCGCGACAACGGGTTTCATCCCTGACTGAAAGGGTCCGGGGTCCGGGGTCCGGGGTCCGGGGTCACGGTGCGGGAACCGAGTCCCCTCGTACGGGACGCCCCGGGCGTCAGGCCGTGCGGCGCCCGTGCCCGGGAGGTGAGACCATTCGGTCCTTTAGGGCAGGCCCGGTGATGCCATGATCATCAGCATGCTCAGACTGGAGTTCACCGATGCCGATCTGCGCCAGATCACCGTGGCCGCCACTCCGGACGTGGTGCTGGAGACGGCCCTCAGTGTGCGCCGGCTGCGCACCGGGCCGCGCGGCGGCGGCCGGTCACTTCCGGGCCTGCGGCAGCTCCACCACCTGGTGAACGGCAGCCTGGCGGCCCGGGCGGGGGTGCTCCTCGAGGTGGTCCCGCCGGAGGGCTTCCTC
Source organism: Microbispora sp. NPDC046933 (assembly GCF_040644635.1). Lineage (NCBI taxonomy): Bacteria > Bacillati > Actinomycetota > Actinomycetes > Streptosporangiales > Streptosporangiaceae > Microbispora > Microbispora sp. NPDC046933. The sequence goes on from NZ_JBEYWW010000034.1 coordinate 56,489, forward strand.
CCGGACTTCCTGCTGCAGCCGGCGGCCCGTGACCTCGCCGGCGGAGTGGAGCTGATCGCCGAGGTGCCCGCGGCGCAGTTCGCCGCCGACCTGTCCGCGCTGCCCCCGTCCCCATCTCCGAGCCGCTGGTTCCGGGAGCTGGCGTCCGGGGCCGTCGCGGCGCGGCGGACGCTCGCCGACGACCTCCGCGGCTACTTCAACTCGTCACTGGCGCCCGTGTGGCAGACGGTTCAGGCCGCCGCGGCCGCCGACCGCTTCCTGCGCGCCGAGACCCTGCTTCGCGGCGGGGTCGACGCGCTGCTCGCCACCCTCAACCCCCGCTGGCACTGGCAGCCTCCCGTGCTGCACGTCCCGTCGCGTCTCAGCCACCACGTTCCGCTGTGCGGGAGGGGGCTGCTGCTGATCCCCTCGTACTTCGCGCCGACGCCCCTGCTGACCTGGCGGCCCGGCCAGTCCACCGTGCTGGTCTACCCGATCTGCCGCGACGACGACCGGGCCGGTTCCGCCGACGCCCTCGGCCCTCTGCTCGGCCGCACCCGGGCGGCCGTCCTGGCCGCCCTGCGCGACCCGGCGACGACGACCGTCCTGGCCGAACGGATCGGGGTGTCCCTCGCCTCCGCCAGCCAGCACGCCACGGTCCTGCGAAACGCCGGGCTGGTCTCCACGACCCGGATCGGCGGAGCCGTCCTGCACGCGCTGACCCCCCTGGGCACGGCCCTCCTGCGGGGGGACACGGTCGCCGGTTGAGACGGCGGCCGGCGAGTACGAGCCCGCGCGGCCGGCGCCGGGGTCCGGGCGAAAGTGCTCTCAGCGGAGCCTGGGCTCGGTCCGCCAGAAGCCGGTCGCCCGCTCGAAGGCGTGCCCGAGGCGCAGGACGTCCATGTCGGCCCACGGTCTGCCCACGATCTGCAGGCCGACCGGGAGACCGTCGGGCGTGAAACCGCACGGCACCGACATCGCGGGCGCGTGCAGCACGCTGATCCAGTAGCACGAGCGCATCCACGCCAGGTAGTCGGGCATCTCCACCCCGGCGACCTCCGTGACGTACGGCTGCTCGACCGGGAACGGCGGCACCTGGCTGACGGGCGCCACCAGGAAGTCGTACCGGCCGAAGAACTCCCGCATGCGGTGGAACAGCCCGGTGCGCAGCCGCTCGGCCCGGGCGAGGTCGGCCCCGGTGACCTTCCGCCCCTGCTCCACGTTCCAGGCCACGTTGGGGCCCACTTCGGGGAGGTCGCCGAAGTTGAGCGCGTAATACCACGACCGGTAGACGCGGAACGCCTCCTCGGCGCCGGACAGGTCCAGGTCCACCTGCTCGACCTTGGCCCCCAGCCCGGCCAGCGTCTCGGCCGCCCGCGCCGTCGCCTCGGCCGTGCGCGGGTCGACCGGGAGGCCGCCGAGATCGGGGCTGAAGGCGACGCGGACTCCGGCGAGGTCCATGTCCAGAGACGCCGCGAACGCCGTGCCGTCCTCGCGGATCGAGAACGGCGAGACCGGGTCGAACCCGGCGACGGCCGACATGAACAGCGCCAGGTCGCCGGCCGTGCGGGCCATCGGCCCCGGCACGGCGAGCGTGAACCAGGCCGCCGTCGCCGACTTCGCCGGCACCCGCCCCGGGGTGGGCCGCAGGCCCGCCACGTTGCAGAACGACGCGGGGTTGCGCAGCGACCCGCCCATGTCGGAGCCGTCGGCGAGCGGCACCATCCGGCACGCCAGCGCCGCCGCCGCGCCGCCGCTGCTGCCGCCCGCGCTCTTCGACAGGTCGTAGGGGTTGCGGGTCGCCCCGAAGACCTCGTTGACGGTGTGCGAGCCGGTGCCGAACTCGGGGGTGTTCGTCTTGCCCAGCGCGATCCCGCCCGCCTCGCGGATGCGTCGCACGAGCGGGTCGTCCTCGGCGGGGACGTGGTCCGCGAACGCCCGCGAGCCGTACGTGGTCCGCACGCCCGCGGTGTCGGCGAGGTCCTTGTGCGCGACCGGGATGCCGTGCAGCGGGCCGCGCACGAGGCCGCGCCGCAGGTCCTCGTCGGCGCGCGCGGCCCGGTCGAGCGCCCGCTCGGCGGTCAGCGTCACGACGGCGTTGACCCGCGGGTTCGTCTCTTCGATCCGCCGCAGGCAGGCCTCGGTCAACTCGACCGCGCTCACCTCGCGCGCCCGCAGCAGCGCGGCCATCTCCGTCGCGGTCAGTCCGCTCAGCTCGTTCACATTCCCCCCGTTCCCTGTGGTTCCCGGTCAGTTTCCTGGCCGGCGAGCCGTACGGGCGATGGCAACAGTAGACAGGCTCAGAGCTTCGCGATGGGGGCGGTCACGGCCTGGGCGAGCCGGACGAGGTTGCCGGGCGTGGTCTCGATCTGCAGGCCGCGCCGCCCGGCGGAGAAGTAGATCGTCTCGAAGCCGAGCGCGGACTCGTCCACCACGGTCGGCAGCCGCTTGCGCTGCCCGAGCGGGCTGATGCCGCCGACCACGTAGCCGGTGACCCGCTCCACCTTGGTCGCGTCGGCCATCGCCGCCCGCTTGCCCTTCAGCGCCGCCGCGAACGCTTTGAGGTCGAGCTTGCCCGCCACCGGCACGACCGCGACCGCCAGGCCCGCCTCGGTCTCCGCCACCAGCGTCTTGAAGATCCGCTCGTACGGCACGCCGAGCGCGTCGGCCGCCTCCTCGCCGTACGCCTGGGCGTTCGGGTCGTGGTCGTAGGGGTGAAGGGTGAACTCCGCCTTCGCCTGCGTGAGGGCGACCGTCGCCGGAGTGCTCTGGCCGCCCTTGCTCTTGGTCTTGCTCACGACCGCAAGCCTAGTGGGGCCGCTTCTCCCCGCTCCGCCCTCCGCGGCCGACTCCGCCACCGAGAACGGAGCGCACGGCCGCCGGAGAGCGGGCGGGTCACCGGTCCGCGTGGTCGTCGGTTCTAAGCTGTCTGGCCGAAGGGGTGCATGACGGCGGCGCCCACCCGGTGGGCCGACCACTCTCGATGCGGAGTTGCCATGCGGATCGTGATAGCCGAGGACGACCCGCTGCTGCGCGAAGGGGTCGCGCTGCTGCTGCGCGCGGAGTCCTTGGACGTGGTGGCCACGACCGACACCCCGGCCGCCTTCCTGGCGGCCGTCGACGCCCACCGGCCCGATGTCGCCATCGTCGATGTCCGGATGCCTCCGACCCACACCGACGAGGGCATCGGCGCGGCGGTCGAGGCGAGGCGCCGTCAACCCGGCCTGGCGGTGCTCGTGCTGTCCGCCTACGTCGAGCAGGCGTTCGCCACCGAACTGCTCACCGTCGGAACCGACCGGCTCGGGTACCTGCTCAAGGAGAGAGTCGGCCGCGTCGACCAGTTCCTCGACGCCCTGCACCGGGTGGCCGCCGGAGGCACGGCCATCGACCCCGAGGTCGTCGCACAACTGCTCACGCGCACCCGCACCGACAGCGGGCTGGAACGGCTGACCGCCCGGGAACGCGACGTGCTCGCCCTGATGGCCGAGGGACTGGGCAACACCGCCATCTCCGAACGTCTCTTCGTCACCGAAGGCGCCGTCCACAAGCACATCCGCAGCATCTTCGCCAAACTCGACCTGGCGCCCACCGACCGGGTGGATCGGCGGGTCACGGCCGTCCTGCGCTACCTGGAACAGACCCACGGCCGCGGCTGACGCCGAAGACGTGCCGAGGCTCCGGCTCGCCGTCTCCCGGCCGATGCGCTCGTGCCTGCGGTGCGGGGCGGCGGCGCGGGTGGCCTTCCTCGCCCGGCCGCGGGGCTGGGGCTTGTCCCGGGCGTGGGGTTACCGCCCGGGCGGGGCGCCGATGGTGGTGGCAGGCATCCAGCGGTCGGCAGGTCGGTCCGGCCGCGCGGGTGCGGGCGGCGTCGATGCGCCAGATTCCCGGGTAGGGCCGCCACAGCGGCAGCTCGGTCCACTCGGTGACCTGCTGGGCGATGAGGAAATCGTGGTCAACCCATTCGACGGTGGCGGTGCTGCCGGTGACCTGCTCGCAGGTTTCCAGGAGGTCGCCGAAGGTGGCCGAGCCGATAGGCGCGGCGAGGGTGTAGGGGCCGGACAGGTGGTATTCGGCGGCGTGCAGGGTGAAGGCGGCGACGTCGCGGACGTCGATCGGCTGGATGGGCCAGTCGGGTGTGCCGGGGGCGAGGACCCGTCCGCCGGCGGCGATGCGGCGCAGCCACCAGGGGATGCGGCCGACGTATTCGTGAGGGCCGACGATCACGCCGGGGCGTAGCAGGATGGAGCGGTCGCCGAAGGTGTCGGTGACGGTTTTCTCTCAGCCGGCTTTCTCCGGCCGTAGGCGTCGGCGCCGCTTTCGCCGGGCGGGCCGTCGGGGGTGTAGGCGCGGACGGGTGAGGAGTCGTCCAGCGGGGTGCCGGGCCAGCCTTGGTAGACGTTGACGGTGCTGGTGTAGAGGTAGCGGTCGGCGGCGTTGGACAGGGCCTTGGTGGAGGTTTCGACCAGGTCGGGGGTCATGCCGCTGGTGTCGAGTACGGCGTCCCAGGGGCCGCGCGCGGCCAGAGCGGTCAGGTCCTCGATGCTGGTGCGGTCTCCCCGGATGGGGACGGTACCGGGGACGTCGCTGCCGGACCTGCCTCGGGTGAACGTCGCCACCTCGTGGCCGCGCTGTACTTGTTCGGCCAGGGCCCGTCCGAGGAACCAGGTGCCTCCGAGAATTAGGAGTCGCATGTGCTCGATCCTGTCGGAGCGGGGTGAGGCGGGGAAGAGGGGGACAACCGCCCCGCGGTCATCGTATGGTTATCGCATGACGACGAAGCCTGTCAGCGTGACGATCGAGGAGCACCTGCTCGAGTACGCCAACGGTGAGGTGGCCGCCGGCCGTGCCAGGTCGATATCGGCTGTGGTCAACGCCGCGTTGGCGCGGCGGGCCGAACTGGACCGCGAGGCCGACGCCGCGGTGCGCGCCGCGGTGCAGCAGGTGCGGTCGGACCCGGCCGCGTCGGCCAAGGTGGAGCGGATGAAGGCGCACGTGCTCGCGCAGCGCGGGCAGGACCTCCCTCGGGCCGCTGGTGAGTGAACGCGGGTTCGTCCTGGACGTGAGCGTGGTGTCGGAGGTCGCCCGGGGTGACCTGCCGATGATCACGCTACTGTTCGAGTTCGACGCCCAAGGCCTGCGCCTGATGGTGCCCGCGCTGGTCGTCGCGGCGGCGGCCGCGGAGATGGGCGGCGCCGACGAGGGGTTCCTGCCCGCCGTGCGCGGGATCGCCCGCCTGGAGCACGGGGTGTACGCGCCGCTGGGCGATTTCGACGACGCGCTCGAGCTCGGGCAGGTCGCCGCGGGGCTGGCCCGGGACAGCCGGCCGCTGTGGGAGGACGCGCACACGGTGATGCTCGCGCGGCTGGAGGGGGCCGACATCCTCACGCTGGACGCGGGCCGGTGGGCAGGGCTGGAGCTGGATGGGGTGCAGGTCACGGAGGTCGCCGACCCCGAGTAGCCGGGGGCAGACGTTGGGGGCCGGTCGGCAGCGCGCCGACCGGCCCCTTTCGTCTGGTGCGCCCGGCATGGGCGATCGCTTGGGGGGTGGAAGTCCCCTGGAGGAAGAGGTGGTGCTGACTCCGAGCCGGAGGCAAGGGCGTCATCGTGAGGTGGGGTCTGAAGGAAGCCCGAGGCGAAACCCTGCACCGAGGGACACGAACCGCGTATGAGGCGGCGATCTGGGTGAGCCTGCAAGCGAAGGTGAAGCCCGTCACCATCAACAGGGTCGTCATGTAGACGCGGCGGGCGTAGGGGGAAGTGATCGTTCTTACCAGGGGAGATCTGTCTGGGGTCGGTTGTGCTGAGTGTGTCGCCGCGCCGGCGGCTGCCGCTGTGAAGTGGGGGCTGACCAGGCAGAAGTCAGCAGAGGTCGTAGTACCGGTGAGGGGAAGGGACGCGCCCGCCCCTCCTAGGCCGAGCGCCTGCAGGGCACGACAACCCGCTTGCCCTCGGCGAGCTTGTCGAGCAGTTGCTCGGCGAGGGCGGCGCCGGTCTGCCAGTTGTCGGCCAGGGCGAGCGCGTGCAGGGCGTCGCCGACGGCCAGGAACGTACTGTCGGTGCTCACCGGGCGGGCTCCATGTCGAGGTCGAATCGTTCTCTCCTTGGTACCCCTGGCTGTACCTCCTGTTGGGGTGCCCATGGGAACGACCGGGAGGGCCCGTCACTGGTGTGCTGATCACTGTCCATCAAGCGCTCCCCAAGGGATACATCGCAATGGCAGTCAACAGCCGGCCCGTCGCCGGGCAAGGGACGAGCCGGACCGGGCTCCGGGGCCTGATCCGCCGCCGTCCACTGCTCAGCTTCTTCGTCCTGGCCAATCTGATGAGCTGGGTCGCCTGGTCGCCCTACATCCTGTCGGCGAACGGCCTCGGGATCGTGGGGTTCTCCTTCCCTCCGCTGCTCGGCACCACCCAGTTCCTCGGCGTTCTCCCCGGGGCCTATCTCGGCCCCGTCTTCGCCGCCTACATCGTGACCAGGGTCACGGACGGCAGGGAAGGCGTCCGTGTGTGGATCGGGCGGATGACCAAGTGGAGGGTCGGCTGGGCCTGGTACGTCGTGACCGCCCTCGGCGTTCCCGCCGTCATCATCGCCACCGCCGTCGCGATGACCGACGGAGACATCCGCATGCCGCCTGTCGCCGTGCTGGCGGCCTACGTGCCCGGCCTGCTGCTCCAGATGGTCACCACCGGGCTGGCGGAAGAGCCCGGCTGGCGTGATTTCGCCCTGGCCCGCATGCAGCGCAAGTTCGGCCCGCTGGGCGCCACCGTCATTCTCGGCCCGCTGTGGGGCGTCTGGCACCTGCCGCTGTTCCTGAGCGAGTGGGGCGGGTGGCCGGACGTCACGTGGACGCGGGTCGGCGAGTTCATCGCCTTCTGCTGCGCCTTCAGCGTGGTCGTCACCTGGGTCTTCAACCGGACCGGGCAGAGCCTGCCGCTGGTCATGCTGTTGCACGTCAGCGTCAACAACTTCATGTCGATCGCCTACTCGGACATGTTCCCGTCGATCGCGACCCCCGCGCTGTCGTCCCGAGTCACCCTGCTCGCGGGCACCACGGCGGCCTTCCTGGTGCTCATCGGGACCCGCGGCCGTCTGGGCTACCGTCCTGGGGAACCCGCCCTCCAGGACTGAGCCGTCTGTTCGACGGTCCGGCACACCCGGGAGCGATGCCGCCGGTCGAGGAGGCCGGCCTGCGCGAGCAGCCCTCTGTGACGAAGACTCTGACCGAATGACAAGTCCGCTATAGCCTGCTGTGTCTCCCGCGATGACCGCGAACGGTCTGTGCGCAGCCGAGGAGGTGCGTCCCCATGGCGGCCGGAAAGGGCCGGGCGTTACGGCACTCGCCGCTGCGGCGGCCGCGACGGTGGGACTTGTCCGCGCGCGGCCGTGCCGTCCTGGACGCGCTCGAACACCTCGTCGGCGGCATGGGCACGGGAGTCCTCGCGCTGGTCGCGCTCCTGTCGGTGGCCGTCACCGCCCTGGCCTGCCTGGCCGGTGTGGGACTGCCGCTGGTGCCGGCCACGCTGCGCGGGCTGCGTGCGGTGGCCAACCGGGAGCGGGCCCGGCTCTCGCACTGGGGTACGGAAGAGATCATCGCCCCACCCCCGCCACCGGCCGGGCTGCGCGCCTCCCTCGCCGACCCGACGGTGCGGCGTGAACTGGCCTGGGTGGTCACGCATGCCTCTGCCGGGCTGCTCCTGAGTTTGGTCGCCCTCACCTTCCCGGTCCACGCGGTGCAGGACGCGACGTTCGCGTTGTGGTGGTGGCTGCTGCCTCCGGAGGAGGCCGCGACCGCGGCCTACGGGCTGTGGGAAGTCAGCGACACGCCCAGCGCTCTCGCCGTCGCCGCACTGGCCCCGATCGAGATCGCTCTGACCGTGGTCCTCGCCTCCCGGATGGCCCGGCTGCAGGCGTGGTTCGGCCGGCGCCTGCTTCGGCCCGGCCCCGGCGTCGACCTGAGCATGCGCGTGGCGCAGCTCACCGCGACCCGCGCCGCCGTGCTCGACGCGCACGCCGCCGAACTGCGCCGGATCGAGCGGTCGCTGCACGATGGGACGCAGAACCGGCTCGTCGCGGTCACTGTGCTGCTCGGGGCGGCGCTACGGGCGCTGGAGCGCGATCCCGCCACCGCCAAGGCGCCACTCGAACGGGCGCAGAGCGCCGCCGAGCAGGCGCTGGCTGAGCTTCGGGGCGTGGTGCGCACCATCCTGCCGCCCATCCTGACCGACAAAAGCCTCGTCGACGCGCTCGCCGGCCTGGCCGCGGCCTGCCCGGTGCCCTGCAGGATCGACGCCGACCTCCCGGTCAGAGCCGCCGCCTCCGTCGAGGCCACCGCCTACTTCGCGGTGGCCGAGGCGCTCACCAACATCGCCAAGCACAGCCGAGCCCGGAACGCCGTCGTCAGCGTGCGCCGTCTGGACGACCGGCTGTGTCTCCAGGTCGTGGACGACGGGCGGGGCGGGGCGGACGAGAGCGGCTCCGGGCTCGTCGGCATCCGGCAGCGGGTCGAGGCACACGACGGGTCGTTCGTGCTGAACAGCCCTCCCGGCGGGCCGACCGTCCTCGACGTGACCTTGCCCTACGGAATGTGAGGCCCCTCCTCATCGGACGGACCGGAGGCTCGGCAACCCGGCCGTCCAAGGGGGAGGTCACGGCAGGACGGAGCGCACGGCCTCGGGGGAGCGGGCCACCACGGCGGTGCCGTCGTCGGCGGTGATGATCGGCCGCTGGATCAGGATCGGGTGGGCCGCCATGGCCTCGATCCACCGCTCCCGGGCCGCCTCGTCGCGCGGCCACGATTCCATACCCAGCTCGGCCGCAACCGGCTCGCCGAGACGGGTGACGTCCCAGGGCTCCAGCCCGAGGCGGCGCAGCACCCCGGCGAGCTCCGCCGCGCTCGGCGGGTCCTCCAGGTAGTGCCGGATCGTGTACCCGGCGCCTTCCGCGTCGAGCAGCGACAAGGCCGACCGGCACTTCGAGCAGGCCGGATTGATCCAGATCTCCATGCGCCCATTGTCCCGCCCGGCTGCGCGTAAACGGGTCCTCATGCCCACCCGGCGAATGGCAAAACGATCTAAAGGGGACAATCTCTTTACGTGGCCTTTGTCGATGGGAGTGGCCGAGCGCGGAAGGGCAGCCGATGGGGACGGACGGTAGCGTCGCGGGGGACGTCGCGAAGGGGCAGGCGTGCCTGTTCGGTGGACTGGCGGTGTGTGTCACCCTGCGGCCGGAGGGCCTGGCGGTCAACCACGGCATGAGTTACTACGGGGTCCACTGGCAGACCGTGCTTCCGTACGCGGCGGGTCTCGCCGGGGCGGCGTTGTTCACTCACCGGGCGCTGCGGGACGCGGCGGGCCGCATGCCGTCCCCGGCCCACCTCCGGCGGATGGCCGACTCGTTCGTCGTGCTGCTGGCCGGGATCGTGCTGACGCCGTACACCCTGGGCGGGGTGGTGGACTGGGCCCACCGGGGGCTGGGCGCGGCCCTGTTCGTGCTCCAGCTCCTGCTGGCCGGGCGGCTCGTCGCGTGGGCCCACGGCGACCTCGCCGGCGCCGCGTTCCTCCTGGTCCAGCTCGGCGGCGGGGTGCTCGCCGCGGTGTACGTGCTCCAGACTGAGGGGCTGCTCATTCACGGCGAGGCGACGTTCCAGCTCGGATTCGCCCTCGTGCTGGCCAGGACGCTCCCGCTGGTCGCGCCCCCGATCGCCGCACCGTCTCCGGCCGCGGGCGGCACGTCGTCCGCCGCGCGCTCTCCCGGTGCCTGCCGGGAGGCGGTGTGAACGGACCGGTCCCACCGCCTCCGCCGGCCCGGCGCCGCCGACGGCCGGTTCGCGGTCAGCCCAGCGAGATCGTGATCGGCCCGCCGCGCGGGTCCGCGCCGGACAGCAGGGACGACGGCACGCGGAACACCCGGCCGGGGGAGACCGGCCACGGCAGCGTGCGGCGGGCGATCTCACGCCCGTCCTGCGTCACCACGACCCGGGCGATCGGGCGGTGCTCGGCCGACCACAACAGGATCCGGTGACGCGGCGGCGCGCCCGCGCCGGGCCGGACCAGACCGGGGGAGACCCACGTGAACGGCGCCTCGGCCCGCAGCGGGATCGCCGCGCCGCCCCCGCCCGAGCCCGTCGTGCCCGAGCCCGTCGTGCCCGAGTCCGTCGTACCCGGGCCCGTGGTGCCGGGGGTCCCGGAGAGGTACGCGAGGACGTGCCGCACCACGTGGCGGCCGTCCAGGGCCGCCACGTCGGCGGTGTCCACCGGGTGGACCAGGTTGCCGACGGCGAACACGCCGGGCCGGCTGGTCGCCAGGGTGTTGTCCACGACCGGGCTCCTGCTGCCCGGGTCCATGGACAGCCCGGCCGCCCGGGCCAGTTCGTGGTCCGGAACCCAGTCGCCCGTGAACACCACCGTGTCGCAGGGCACCGTACGGCGCTCGCCCGTGCGCAGGTCCTCGATCTCGACCGACTCCACCGCGTCGCGGCCGTCGATCCGCACGACCCGGGTGCTCGTGGCGACCGGCACGCGCAGCACGGCCCGGCCCGGCACGCTGAACGCCCCGTACGACTCGGCACGGGCGTGCTCGCTGGTCATCAGCACCGTACGGCAGCCCGCCTCGCGCAGCGTGAGCACGGCCGACCAGCTCACCAGCTCGGCCCCGACGATGACGGCCCGCGTGCCGACCCTGCCGTGGTGCAGGTGGACCACGTTCTGGAGCTGTCCGGTCGTCAGCACGCCCGGCGGGCGGTCGCCCGGCACCATCCGGGCCGTGCGGGGACGTTCCCTGGCGCCGGTCGCCAGGACGACGGCGCGGGCGTCCACCCGCAGGCGGCCCTCCGGGGTGGTGACGTCCAGGGCGTGCTCTCCCGCCCACCCGGTGACCATGGCCGAGGTGCGCACCCGCGCCCCGGCCTCCACCGCGCGGTTGGCCAGCAGGCGGGCGTACGCCGGGCCGGTCATCACGGTGCGCAGGTCGCGCAGGCCGTAGCCGGTGTGGTCGCTGTGCCGGGGGATGCCCCCGGCCTCGCGCTCCCGGTCGAGCACCAGGACCCGCAGGCCGGCCGCCGCGAGACCGGCGGCGGCGGTCAGCCCGGAGGGGCCGCCGCCCACGACGGCGACGTCGGTGGTCAGCTTCATCATGACTCCTCCACACGAGCCAGGCGTTCGGCGATCTCGGCTCCGCAGAAGAAGCCCTGGCAGCGGCCCATCATGGCCCGGGTGCGGCGGCGCAGGCCGTCGATGTCGGCCGGGGGGAGCGGGGAGGCCAGGGCGTCCCTGATCTCCCCGGCGGTGACCCGCTCGCAGAAGCAGACCACGGTGCCGTACGCCGGGTCCTTCGCGATGAGGTCGCCGCACATGTACGGCCGGGGGAACGCCTCGCCGATGTTGGGCATCCGGGGCGGTTCGGACAGGTCGTCGCGTACGGAGGTGACGAGGCCCGCCTCGGCCAGCAGCCCGGCGGCGTGCTCGGCGAGCGCCATGGACGAGGTCAGCCCGGTGGACCGGATGCCGCCGAGCACGAGATAGCGCTGCGCGGCGTCGAGGTGGACCTGGTAGTCGCCGTGCTCGGTGGCCGCCCGCAGCCCGGCGTAGGAGGCCGTGACCTCCTCCTTCAGCAGCGCCGGCATGAGCGCGAGGCCCTTGTCCACCAGGAACGCGAACCCCTCCTCCGACGTGGAGGTGTCGGTGCGGTCGCGCAGGTCCTCGGCGGTCGGGCCGAGCATCACGTTGCCGTAGATCGTCGGGCTGATCAGCACGCCCTTGCCGCGCGAGCTGGGCACGGGCAGCACGATGCGGTTCGCCAGCGGCCTGGCCATCTTGTCGAAGACCAGCAGCTCGCCCCGGCGCGGGGTGACCGTGAACCGCTCGTGCCCGAACAGCCCGTCGACGGCGTCGGAGCCCAGTCCCGCGGCGTTGACGACCCATCGGGCCCGCAGCGGGCCCCGGCTCGTCAGCAGCACGGTCTCCTCGTCGCCCTCCTCGCCGCCGCCGCGCTGGACACTCTCGACCCGCGTGTTCAGCAGCACGCGGGCGCCCCGCGCCAGCGCCTCCGTGGCGAACGCGAGCGTGGTGGTCCACGGGCAGATGATCGACTCCCCGGGCACGGTCAGGCCGCCGAGCGCGCCCGGGCCGAGGGCGGGGACCATCCGGTAGACCTCGTCCGCGCCGACGACCTCGCACTCCCGGTAGCCGTTCTTCACCGCCTTGTCCGCCAGCCCCGGGAGCGCGGCCAGCTCCTCGCCGGTCCACGCGACCAGCACCGCGCCCGTCCGCTCGACCGGGATGCCGGCGCGCCCGGCGTACTCGCCGAGCAGCTCGTATCCCCGCCGCACCAGGCGCGACTCCAGCGTGCCCGGCGTCGCGTCGAAGCCCGTGTGCAGGATCGCGGTGTTGGCCTTGCTGGTGCCGTCGCCGACGTCCGCGCGCGCCTCGACCAGCGCGACCGACAGGGCGCGGCCACCCGATTCGCGCCCGGCGAGCTCGCGGGCCACGGCGGCGCCCACGACGCCGCCGCCGACCACCGCCACGTCGATCGCACCCTCCGGCAACGGCCCGGACCTGCTGACTCCGCTGTTCACACGTCCCTCCCCGTCTCGATCGCCGCGCGGACGCCCCGCCGCCAGCGCGCCATGAACTCCTCCGCCCGCTCCGCCGGCCAGCGCGGCTCGTACGTCGTCGCCGGGGCCCACGCGGGCACGGCGTCCGCCACCGCGAGCGAGGGGGTCACGGCGAGGCGGGCCAGCGCGGCGGCGCCGAGTGCGGTCGCGTGCGGCGACGGGTAGACGTCCACCGGCGCCTGCAGCAGGTCCGCCTGCGCCTGCATGAGAGCGGCCGACCGGGTGAGCCCGCCGTCCACCCGCAGGCGGGCAAGCGGGCGTCCGAGGTCGGCCGCGACGACCGCGGCCAGGTCGGCCACCTGGGCCGCGATACCCTCCAGGACGGCCCGGATCAGGTGCCCGGGCCGGGTGGACAGCGTCATGCCGAGGAACGCGCCGGTCGCGTCCGGCCGCCACCACGGCGCGGCCAGCCCGGCCAGTCCGGGGACGAACAGCGCGCCCTCGGCGTCCGGCGCGGCCAGCGTGTCCAGGTCGGAGGCATCGCCGATGAGGCCGAGGCCGTTCAGCCACCGCACCGCGGAGGCCGCCGTGTAGACCTGCCCGTCCACGCAGTAGGGCGTGGCGCCCCTGGCCCGCCACGCCACCGACGTGGTCAGGCCGGAGGCCGAGCGCACGGCCCGCTCGCCGGTGTTGGCGAGCAGGAACGCCCCGGTGCCGTACGTGCACTTGGCCTCGCCGGCCGACAGGCAGCCCTCCGCCAGCAGCGCGGCCTGCTGGTCGACGACCAGGCCGCCGACCGGGATCTCCCCGCCGAAGGCCCGGGTCGTGCCGACGACCTCGTCGCAGGCGACGATCGCGGGCAGCCGCTCGCCGTCCAGGCCGAACAGGCCGAGCAGCTCCCCGCTCCACTCGACCGCGTCGAGGTCGAGCAGCGCCGACCTGCTCGCGGTCGCGGCGTCGGTGACGAACTCCCCGGTCAGGTGGTGGACGAGCCAGGTGTCGCTGGTCGTGACCACCCCCTCGCGGGTGAGGTTGCGGCGGATCCAGGCCATCTTGGGCGCGGAGAAGTACGGGTCGAGCACGAGGCCGGTCAGCTCGGCGACCCTCCCGGCGTGCCCGGCGAGACCGGCGCACACCTCCTCGGCCCGCCGGTCCTGCCACACCAGCGCGGTGGTCAGCGGCTCGCCGGTCGCCGGGTTCCAGGCCAGCACGGTCTCGCCCTGGTTGGCCAGGGTGACCGCGCCGACCGGCACGCCCGCCGCCGCGACGGCCTCCCGACCCGCGGACAGGACGGAATCGAGCAGCTCCCGGGGGTCCTGCTCCACCCGTCCGCCCGGCAGGTACGCGGGGTGGACCGGCGTCTCGGCCAGCGCGAGGACGGCGCCGTCGCCGCCGACCACGACCGCCTTCGTGCCCGAGGTGCCCTGGTCGATCGCCAGTACGGCCGGCGCGCTCACAGGAGCTCCGCCCGGTCGCCGGTCTCGCGGGTGAGACGGTCCCGGCCGCGCACCCACACGACGGCGAACACGACGGCGCCGAGCACGAGCGAGCCCAGGGCGTACACCTGCGCGGTGCGGAAGTCGGACGGGATGAGGAAGACGGCCAGCTCGATCACCAGCCAGATCACCGCGCCCGCCACGACCAGCGGCTCCCACTTCCCGAGGCGGAAGTCGTCGGGCCGCGGCCGGTGGCGGCGGCGGGTGCCGAGGTAGAGCGCGACCGTGCCGGCGTACAGCAGGGCCGGCATGAGCGTGCCCGCGCCGAGGAGCTGCGACAGGGCGTCGGCGTTGCCGGAGAAGGCGAGCACGATGGCGATCGACGCGCCGGCCGCGAGCACGGTGGCCCAGGTGGGGCCGCCGGTGGCGCGCGGCACCCGGCTCAGCGCCGTGGAGAAGGGCAGCCGGCCGTCGCGGGCCATCGCGTGGACCAGGCGGCTGCAGCTCACCATGATGACCAGGCCGCAGGCGAAGATCGCGAGGCTCACGACGACGAGGAACGCACGGGCGACGCCCGCGCCGAGGACGTTCTCGACCACCTGGGCGACGGGCGCGGAGGAGGCGGTGATCGCCGCCACGTCGTTCCCGAGGGCGGCGGTGACCACGACGAGGAACAGCATGCCCAGGGCGACGCTGAGCAGGATCGCGCGGACCATCGCCCGGGGCACCACCTGCTTGGGGTTGATCGTTTCCTCGGCGAGGTTGGCCGCCGATTCCCAGCCGACCAGCGTGAACGCGCCGAGCAGGGCCGACAGCATGAACGGCCCGAGCCAGCCGAAGTATCCGTCGCCGGAGACCGTGCCGGTGGAGGTGAGGTTGGACCACTCGGCGTGGCCGCCGAAGATCGCGAACCCGGCGATCAGCAGGGTCAGCCCGATCATCGCGATCACCTCGGCGCTCACCGCGAGGTTGTTGATCTTCGTGGTGATCGGGGTGGACCAGATGATCAGAACCATCTGCACGACCAGCACGACGAGCGTGGTCAGCGCGCCGGCCATGGGCGTGTACTCCCAGCCGAACAGCGGGAACAGCGCCACCTGGGCGAGGCCGTAGTCGACCGCCACGGCGACGATCGCGAGGAACGCGAACGACACCCAGCCGAACCACCAGCCCAGCACGGGAGAGGCGAGCCTGCTCGCCCACTGGTAGCTGTAGCCCGACAGCGGGATGCGGCTGGCCAGCGCGCCGTACAGGAGGGCGACCGCGACCGTGCCCGCGCCGACGATCGGCCAGGTCCAGATGCCCGCGGGCCCGCCGGAGTTGAGCACGGTGCCGTACGTCGTGAACAGGCCCGTGGTGATCGAGATGAAGGAGAACGCGACGGCGAAGGACTCGAACGACTTCAGCGTGCGGGAGAACTGCTGGGCGTACCCGGCGTGGGAGATGGCCGCGTCGGCCTGGTCCGCGCTGTTCCGATCATGCGATGGCGGGCGCGTGGAAGGATGGGTCATGGATCGTCTCCTGGCTGGAGCTGGGGAGATTGCAACGGTCCGGGCCCGGCGGCGTGGCCGCGCCGCCGGGCCACCCTACGGGTTGATCACCTCGGCACCCGCCCTGACCAGGGCGGACGCGAGCGCGGGAGGGGGTTCCCCGTCCGTGATGAGGCCGGACAGGCTGTCCAGGGCGCACACCCGGTAGGCGGCGACCCTGCCGTGCTTCGAGTTGTCGGCGAGCACGTACGTCCGTGCGGTGTTGGCGAGGATCACGCGCTTGGTCGCGACCTCGTCCAGGAAGTAGTCGGTGAGCCCGGCTTCGGCGTCCACCCCGCCCGAGCCGAGGAACGCCACGTCGGCGCGCAGGTCCTGGAAGAACCCCAGGGTGTGGGCGTTGGAGACGGCGAGGTCGCCCTGCCGGACGCGCCCGCCCGCCACCAGCACCTCGACGCCGGGACGGCCCGCCAGCTCGGCCGCCACCAGCAGCGAGCAGGTGGCGACCACCCCGCGGAAGGACGGGGGGACGGCCCTGGCGACGTGGACGGCCGTGGTGCCGACGTCGATGATCACGGTCTGGCCCGGCCGCAGCAGCTGCGCCGCGAGCTCGCCGATCACGGCCTTCGCCTCCGACTGGCTGGTCGAGCGCTCCAGATAGGACAGCTCCTCGCCGGTGCCGGACGGCGCCGAGGTCGCCCCGCCGTGGACGCGGACGAGCAGCGCCCGGCGCTCCAGGATCGCCAGGTCGCGCCGGACGGTCTCGTGGGAGACGCCGAGCAACGCGGCCAGGTCCTCGGTGCGCACGGTCCCCTTCCGCCCGAGGGCTTCGATGATCCGCTGATGGCGCTGTGCCGGAAGCAAGAGATCCGCCTTTGACCGAATGTGACTGGTATTGCCCGAGAGTGTGGATTAGTGCCCGAAAACCTGTCAAGAGCCGGGCCGGTAAAACATGCGGCGCAGAAGATTCCCAGCTCCCGAGCGGTGTGCCCGCCGGTGAAACGCCCGTCCCGAATGCTGGACGCACACGGATCCCTCCCTGGTCGTCCGTAGACTGGGACGGTGATTTCCCGTATCGACCTGCGCGGGTCCCTTCCTGATGACCTGCGCGACGTGCTGCCCCGCGCCGAGCTCGACGTCGAGGCCGCCCTGGAGAAGGTGCGGCCCATCTGCGAGGAGGTCCGCCATCGCGGCGCGGCAGCCGTACGGGAGCTGACCGCGAGATTCGACGGCGTCGAGCTGGAGTCCGCCCGGGTGCCCGCCGAAGCCCTCACGCGCGCCCTCGAGGAGCTGGACCCGGTCGTGCGCGCGGCCCTGGAGGAGTCGATCCGCCGCGCCCGCCTGGTCCACCGCGACCAGCGGCGCACCGACACCACCACGCAGGTCGTGCCGGGCGGCACGGTCACCGAGCGCTGGGTGCCGGTCGACCGCGTGGGGCTGTACGTCCCCGGCGGCCGGGCCGTCTACCCCTCCAGCGTGGTCATGAACGTGGTCCCCGCCCAGGAGGCGGGCGTGCCCTCGCTGGCCGTCACCTCGCCCGCGCAGAAGGAGTTCGGCGGGCTCCCGCACCCCACCATTCTCGCCGCCTGCGCGCTGCTCGGCGTCGACGAGGTGTACGCCGTGGGCGGCGCCCAGGCCGTCGCGATGTTCGCCTACGGCACCGAGGAGTGCCGCCCGGCCACGATGGTGACCGGCCCCGGCAACATCTGGGTGGCCGCGGCCAAGCGCCTGCTGAAGGGCCGCATCGGCATCGACTCCGAGGCCGGGCCCACCGAGATCGCGGTCCTCGCCGACGGGACCGCCGACCCCGTGCACGTCGCGGCCGACCTGATCAGCCAGGCCGAGCACGACGTCATCGCCGCCTCCGTGCTGGTCACCACCAGCGTGGAGCTGGCCGACGCGGTGGAGAAGGAACTGCCCGGCCAGGTGGCCGCGACCCGGCACAGCGAGCGGATCACCGAGGCGCTCTCCGGACGCCAGTCGGGCATCGTGCTCGTCTCGGACGTCGACGACGGGCTGAAGGTGGTGGACGCCTACGCCGCCGAGCACCTGGAGATCCAGACGGCCGACGCGCGCGCGGTCGCCGCCCGCGTGCGCAACGCCGGTGCGATCTTCGTCGGGCCGTACGCGCCGGTGTCGCTCGGCGACTACATGGCGGGCTCCAACCACGTGCTGCCGACCGGCGGCTGCGCCTGCCACTCCTCGGGGCTGTCGGTGCAGACGTTCCTGCGCGGCATCCACGTGGTGGACTACAACCGCGAGGCGCTGGCCGGGGCCGCCGCGCATGTGTGCGCGCTCGCCGACGCGGAGGACCTGCCCGCCCACGGCGCCGCGATCCGCGCCCGCTTCGACTGGGAAGTGCCCGCATGACGACCCTCGACGACCTGCCGATCCGCGACGACCTGCGCGGCAAGCAGCCGTACGGCGCGCCGCAGCTCGACGTGCCGGTGCAGCTCAACACCAACGAGAACCCCTACCCCCCGTCGGCCGCGCTGATCGACGACCTCGCCCGTGCCGTACGGCAGGGCGCGGCGACGCTGAACCGCTACCCCGACAGGGACGCCGTCGAGCTGCGCAAGGACCTCGCCGACTACCTCGGCCACGGGCTGACGGCCCACCGGCTGTGGGCGGCCAACGGCTCCAACGAGATCATCCAGCAGATCCTCCAGGCGTTCGGCGGCCCCGGCCGCTCGGCCATCGGGTTCGAGCCGTCGTACTCGATGCACCCGATCATCGCGGGCGGCACGAACACCCGCTGGATCGAGGGCCTGCGCGAGGAGGACTTCGCGATCGACCCCGACGCCGCCGTGGCCGCGATCGAGGAGCACCGCCCCGACGTGGTGTTCCTGACCTCGCCCAACAACCCGACCGGCACGGCCCTGCCGCTGGAGGTGATCGAGCGGATCCTCGCCGCCGCGCCCGGCATGGTCGTGGTTGACGAGGCGTACGCCGAGTTCGCCCGCACCGGCACGCCGTCGGCGCTGACCCTGCTGCCCGGCAACCCCCGGCTGATCGTGACGCGCACCATGTCCAAGGCGTTCGCCATGGCCGGCACCCGGCTCGGCTACCTCGCCGCCGATCCGGCGGTGGTCGACGCCATGCTGCTGGTCCGCCTGCCGTACCACCTGTCCACGCTGACCCAGGCGGCGGCCCGGGTGGCGCTGGCGCACCGCGAGGAGCTGCTGGGCACGGTCGACGCGCTGCGCGCCGAGCGGGACGCCACCGTGGACTGGCTGCGCGGGCGTGGCCTGGCGGCCGCCGACTCCGACGCCAACTTCGTGCTGTTCGGTACGTTTGCGGATCGGCGGTCCGTGTGGGAGGGACTGCTCGCTCGCGGGGTGCTGATCCGGGAGACCGGTCCCGCGGGCTGGCTGCGCGTGTCGATCGGCACGCCGGAAGAGATGGCGGCGTTCCGCGCCGCGCTGGAGGGGGTCCTCGCATGACCGAGATCGACGAGCGCCGCGGCCGCGTCGAGCGCACGACGAAGGAGACGTCGGTGCTGGTCGAGGTGTGCCTCGACGGCACCGGGATCGTCGACGTGTCGACCGGCGTCGGGTTCTACGACCACATGCTCGCCCAGCTCGGCAAGCACGGGCTGTTCGACCTGACCGTGAAGACCGAGGGCGACCTGCACATCGACGCCCACCACACGATCGAGGACACCTCGATCGCGCTCGGAGCGGCGTTCCGCGAGGCCCTGGGCGACAAGTCGGGCATCCGGCGGTTCGGCAGCGCCTCGTGCCCGCTGGACGAGGCGCTCGCGCAGGTCACGGTGGACCTGTCCGGCCGGCCGTACCTCGTGCACACCGAGCCCGAGGGCATGGCCCCGATGATCGGGCCCGACTACGACACCACCATGACCCGGCACATCCTGGAGTCGTTCGTCGCGCAGGCGGCGGTCTGCCTCCACGTGCACGTGCCGTACGGGCGCAACGCGCACCACATCGTGGAGGCGCAGTTCAAGGCGCTCGCGCGGGCGCTGCGCGAGGCGTCGGAGCGGGACCCGCGGGCGACCGGCGTGCCCAGCACCAAGGGCGTCCTCTGATGACCTTCGCCTCCGGAGGAATGATCTTCATCGGCCTCTTCCTGATCGGCGGGGTCATCTCGGGCATC
Source organism: Microbispora sp. NPDC046933 (assembly GCF_040644635.1). NCBI lineage: Bacteria > Bacillati > Actinomycetota > Actinomycetes > Streptosporangiales > Streptosporangiaceae > Microbispora > Microbispora sp. NPDC046933. The sequence goes on from NZ_JBEYWW010000034.1 coordinate 76,054, forward strand.
CGGCAGGGCCTCAAGCTGCTGGCGGCGCTCGCCGGCGTCGGGGCCGCCATGGCGATCACCGCGGGAGTGATGTGGTGGCAATGAGCAAGCGCGTGGTCGTTCTCGACTACGGCTCGGGCAACCTCCGCTCGGCGGAGCGGGCCCTGGCCCGGGTGGGGGCGGACGTCACCGTCACCGCCGACTTCGACGCCGCCATCGAGGCGGACGGGCTCGTCGTCCCCGGTGTCGGGGCGTTCGCCGCGTGCATGGAGGGGCTGAAGGGCGTGCGCGGCGACCAGATCGTCGGCCGCCGCCTGGCCGGCGGGCGCCCGGTGCTCGGGATCTGCGTCGGCATGCAGATCCTGTTCGAGAAGGGCGTCGAGCACGGCGTCCACACGGAGGGCTGCGGCGAGTGGCCCGGCACGGTCGAGCGGCTCGACGCGCCCGTGCTGCCCCACATGGGGTGGAACACCGTGACCGTGCCCGAGGGCAGCGTGCTGTTCCGCGGGCTGGAGAAGGGGACGCGCTTCTACTTCGTCCACTCCTACGGGGTGCGCGAGTGGCGGCTGGAGGCCGGCGACGGCTTCCGCCGGCCGCTGGTCACCTGGGCCGAGCACGGCGTGCCGTTCGTGGCCGCCGTCGAGAACGGTCCCCTCATGGCCACCCAGTTCCACCCGGAGAAGTCCGGAGACGCGGGGGCCGTGCTGCTGTCCAACTGGCTGAGCACGTTGTGAGCGTGTCCGGCACGCGAAATCTCAAGGCAGCGGTGGGACACTGGGGATCGGCGGCACGCGACGGCTCCCATCCGAGGACACCGTTGTTCCCGTGGTTCCCGTGCACGGACACGGTGTCCGCGGAATCGGGGCCGCGGCGCGTACGGCCGGCCAGGCCGTGACCGGACCTGAGCGGGAGGCCCGATGAGCAAGGAACGGGCCCGCCGGAGGGCGGAGCGCGAAGCCGAGCGCGAACGCCTCGCGGCGGCCCGGGCCGAACGCGAGGCGAGGGCCGCCCGGCGGCGCGAGATGCGCGAGCGGATCGTCGGGCCCGTCGCCGGAGTCGTGGCCGCGGTGCTGCCGCGGCCGGGCAGACCGGTGCGGGTGGTCCGGCAGCGCGGGTATCTCGCCCGCCGCCGCCGCACGGAGAACGCCGTCGTCGCCGTGCTGTGGTTCCTCGTCCAGGTGCTCGCCTGGATCCTGCTCGACTCGTGGATGGCCCGCCTGGGCGTGTTCCTCGGCTCGATCCTGCTGCTCCCGGTGTTCGTCACCATCGTCTTCGACCGGAGGTCATGACCAAATGTCGCTCGTATTGCTCCCAGCCGTCGACGTCGCCGACGGCCAAGCCGTCCGCCTCGTGCAGGGCGAGGCGGGGACGGAGACCTCGTACGGGGATCCGCTCGCCGCCGCCCTTGCCTGGCAGAAGGCCGGCGCGGAGTGGATCCACCTGGTCGACCTCGACGCGGCGTTCGGCCGGGGGAACAACCGCGAGCTGCTCGCCTCCGTCGTCGGCGCGCTCGACGTGAACGTGGAGCTGTCCGGCGGGATCCGTGACGACGCCTCGCTCGAGGCCGCGCTGAGCACCGGCTGCCGCCGGGTCAACATCGGCACCGCCGCGCTGGAGAACCCGGAGTGGTGCGCCAAGGCGATCGCCGAGCACGGCGACCGCATCGCGGTGGGGCTGGACGTGCGCGGCACCACGCTGGCCGCCCGCGGCTGGACCCAGGAGGGCGGCGACCTGTGGGAGGTGCTCGACCGGCTGGAGTCGGAGGGCTGCCCCCGCTACGTCGTCACCGACGTCACCAAGGACGGCACGCTGCGCGGTCCCAACCTCGACCTGCTGCGCGAGGTCTGCGCGCGGACCGACCGCCCGGTCATCGCCAGCGGCGGGGTGTCCTCGCTCGACGACCTGCGGGCGATCGCGACGCTCGTGCCGGACGGCGTCGAGGGGGCCATCGTGGGCAAGGCGCTGTACGCCCAGGCGTTCACCCTGGAAGAGGCGCTCGCGGCGGTGAAGAGCGCATGAGCGCCCAGATGCCCGAAGGGCGGATCTCCTCCGGCGGTCCCTGGGAGGACCGTTACGGCTACGCCCGCGCGGTCGTCGCCGGGCCGCACGTGCTCGTGTCCGGCTGCACCGCCACCGTGGGCGGTGAGGTCCAGCACGTGGGCGACGCCTACCAGCAGACGCTCACCGCCTTCTCCATCGCGCTGGACGCCGTGGAGAAGGCCGGCACCACCCTGGCCGACGTGGTGCGCACCCGCATGTACGTGGTGAACGCCGGCGACTTCGACGCGGCGGGCAAGGCCCACGGCGAGATCTTCGGCGACGTACGGCCCGCGTGCACGAGCGTGCAGGTCGCCGGGCTGGTCGACGAGCGCATGCTGGTCGAGGTCGAGGTCGAGGCGTATCGGCCGGTGGAACGTGGCGACGACGAGGGCTGAGCGATGACCGTAGCGGTGCGGGTGATCCCCTGCCTGGACGTCGACGCGGGCCGGGTCGTCAAGGGGGTCAACTTCGAGAACCTCAGGGACGCCGGCGATCCGGTCGAGCTGGCCGCGCGTTACGACGCCGAGGGGGCCGACGAGCTGACCTTCCTCGACATCACCGCCTCATCGGGCGAGCGCGAGACCATGCTCGACGTTGTGCGCCGTACGGCCGAGCAGGTGTTCATCCCGCTGACGGTCGGCGGAGGCGTGCGCTCGGCCGACGACGTGGACCGGCTGCTGCGCGCGGGCGCCGACAAGGTCGGCATCAACACCGCCGCCATCGCCCGGCCGGAACTGCTGACCGAGACCTCGCGCCGGTTCGGGTCGCAGTGCATCGTGCTGTCGGTGGACGCGCGCCGCGTGGTCGACGGCCCGCCCACGCCCTCCGGGTTCGAGGTCACCACCCACGGCGGGCGCCGGGGGACCGGCATCGACGCGGTCGAGTGGGCCAGGCGGGGGGAGGAGCTCGGCGTCGGCGAGATCCTGCTCAACTCGATGGACGGCGACGGCACCAAGTCGGGATACGACCTGGAGATGCTGCGGGCCGTACGGGCGGCGGTGAGCGTCCCGCTGATCGCCTCCGGCGGCGCCGGGCGGCTGGAGGACTTCCCGCCCGCGGTGGACGCCGGGGCGGACGCCGTGCTGGCCGCCTCGGTCTTCCACTTCGGCCAGCTCAAGATCCACGAGGTCAAGGACACGCTGCGCGCGGCCGGTCATCCGGTCCGCTGAGCGCCCACAGCGCCGCTCACCGGGGGCCGGGATCCGGCCCCCGGCCGGTGGGTCCTCAGTCGATGTCGACGATGGCCGTGGGGAAGGCCTCCGGTCCGGTGCCGAGTGAGGAGGACGCCATCGACTGGCACTGCCACTGGACCTGGAAGCCCCCTCCGCACCCGCAGCCGCCGCACCCGCCGCTCATGGTGGCGGCGGACGCCTCGTGGACGGGCTGGGCCGCCGCGAGACCGACGGCGGCGAGGAACGCCAGGCCCAGCAGGCTCGGGAAACGCTTGGCACGCATAGCTGTCTCCTGTCCGTCGAGGGATCGTGCGGCGCTCCGGAGTCCGCCCTCCTCAATGGTCCGTGCGACATCACGCAACCGTCTATACCAATCACCGCAAATAGGGCGATAGCGGGCGAAAACCGGCATACGCGATTGTGTGCCCTTTATCGGCCATGTCCGGTGATCCCGTAGGGTTGCCACCGATCATCGTCTCGCCGCCCGGAGGAACATGTGTCCGACCCCGCCTCGCTCGACGACGTCCGCCGCCGCATCGACGAGCTCGACGCCCGTCTGACGGCGCTGCTGGCCGAGCGGCAGCGTCTCGTACGCGCGGCCGCCGCCTTCAAGACGGACGAGCGGGCCGTGCGGGCTCCCGATCGGGTGGAGCGGGTCGTGGCCGCGGCGCGGGAGCGCGCGGAGCGCGAGGGGCTGTCCCCGGAGGTCGCCGAGGCCGTCTGGCGGGCGATGATCGGGGCGTTCGTGGAGTACGAGCTCGCGGAGCACCGGCGGGCCGGGTAGAACGTCACCGCACGCCCGCACCGGGGCCCGTACGGAACGGGCGGGTGTGGCGACGGGAGGCGGGGGCAGGGGATCGGTCCGGGGGCGAGCCGTTCACGGCGCGTCGGGATCCCGTGTGGCCGGTTGCGAAGGGATGCGAAAAGAGAGGCCGGCGGAGCAAGGGCGGATGCCCTGCCGGCCCTGTGCGCGGAGAGCCTCGCGGCTCTGGCTGTGCCTACTGTTCGGTTGTCGTCTGTTACCGGTTGTGGTTGTGGTCGGGGTCGCCTTAGGGAGAGCGGGGGCGGATCGTCCTGGGCCTCAACTCAGGACCGAGGTGAAGAAGGTCGCCAATCGGCTGGCTCCGGTGTTGACCGTGTCGAACACGCCTCGCACGGCGCCTGCCGCCGCTTGCGGCTGGCTGTAGAGGTAGAAGACCACGAACGCGATGGCCGCGTACGTAAGAACCTTCTTCACCTTCATCGGGGGGCCTCCTGCAATCGGTATCCCGGTCGTTTGTACCCGGCGGCAGTGTTGATCATAACTAGCCGAGAGGACATGAGGCCGTTCCGCCCTCATCGTGAGACGGCGGGGTCCACGGTCTCGTCGCGGCGTGGTCCGGACTCCTCGCGGGCCTGCCCGGACACCGCCGGCCCGGCCCGGAAAGAGCGTGGCTCAGCCCGAGAACAGCGAGGTGAAGAACGCGGACAGGCGTTCGGCTCCCGTGGAGATGCCTCCGAACAGGTTCCTGACCGCGCCGGCGGCGTTCGCCGGCTGCGTGAACAAATAGAAGATCACGAACGCGACGGCCACATAGGTCAGGACCTTTTTGAGGTTCATCCGGGGCTCCCAAACGCTCCCACACATCGTGTGCTGGTGCCATGCTGCCCCATGGCGCGACGTTTACGTGGAGGATTCCGGACAAGTCTCGCGCCGCCATCCTCATGGCCCCAATCGGGCCTCCTGGAGCCGGGCGACCGCCGCGGCGTCCCCGTCGTACGTCACCCGGGCGTGCGCCTGCCGGCCGAACGCGAACAGCAGCAGCTCCGACGGCTCGCCGGTGACCACCACCGCCGGCTCGGCCATCCGCCCGGCCGCCTTCGCCCCGTCGGGGCGGCGGAGCACGACCCCCACAGGAGCCTTGCGCAGGAAGAGCCGGGCGGTGCCGCGCAGCCGGCCCCAGAACGCCTCCTGCAGGTCCCTCGGGATGACGCGAGGCTCCCATCCGGCCTGCGCCCGGCGCACGTCCTCGTGATGGATGAACAGCTCCACCGTGTTGACGATCTCGTCCAGGCGGGGGACCAGACCGTACGGCGTCCAGCGCGGCGGGCCGTGGCGGACGAGCCCGACCAGCTCGGGGTAGGGGTGGCTCCGCTTGATGCGCTCCTGCACGCCGGCGGTGTAGCCCGCCAGGAACGGCAGCGCGATGCCGGGCGCGGCGTCGAGCCGGCGCTCGCGCAGGACGAGGTGGGCCGCGAGATCTGCGGTCGCCCATCCCTCGCACAGCGTGGGCGCCTCAGGACCGAGGCGGTCGAGCAGGTCGCAGAGCGCCGCGCGCTCCGTCTGGGCGTGTGTCACGCGATCAGCCTATGCGCCTGTCACGCCCCCCGGACCGGCGGCCGAGAGCATGTCCAGGAATAAACAGATTGATCAGGATGATAGGGAGTAACTAGGACCAAGGGCTTGGGTGGCGTCGGTCCGGTGACCGATCCGGCGGCGTCCCCGAGTGAGTAACGTCCCCCTCCGGGACGCTCGCAGGGAGCGACCCCGGCTGGTCCCCCGATCGGAAGGAACGCACCGCGTGCCGACGAAGGAGTCCCCCGCGCGGCCCGGCAGCTCAGTCATGCTCCAGGGTCTCAAGGTCATCGGCGTGGCGATCAGAACCGAGCCGAGGATCTTCACCGGCGCGGTCCTCGCCAGCGCCCTCTACGGCGCGATGACCGTCGCCTCGTCCTGGGCGCTCGGCTGGGCGACCGACAACGCGGTGCTGCCCGCGTTCAGGGACGGCGCGGCGAGCACCGGCACGCTGGTCGCGGCGGCCCTGCTGATCGTGGGCGTGGCGGTGCTGAAGGCCGCGGGGATCATGGGCCGGCGCATCATGGCCGGGATCCACCAGTACCGCATGCAGGCCCACTCCCGCCGCGCGGTCACCCGGCAGTACCTGCGGCTGCCCCTCGCCTGGCACCACCGCCACCCGACCGGGCAGCTGCTGTCCAACGCCAACTCCGACGTCGAGGCGGCCTGGGGGCCGCTCGCGCCGCTGCCGATGGCGGTGGGCGTGATCGTGATGCTCGTGACGGCCGCCGCGGCGATCGTGCTGGTCGACCCGGTGCTCGCCGTCGTCGGTTTCCTGATCTTCCCGGCCGTGGCCGTGCTCAACCTGGTCTACCAGCGCAGGCTCTCGCCGCTGGTGATGCGGGCCCAGGAGCTGCGGGCCGAGGTGAGCGAGGTCGCGCACGAGAGTTTCGACGGGGCGCTCGTCGTCAAGACCCTCGGCCGGGAGGACGCGGAGACCGCCAGGTTCCAGGCGAAGGCCGACGCGCTGCGGGACGCGAACGTGGCCGTCGGCCGGGTCCGCGGGCTGTTCGACCCCATGCTCGAGGCGCTGCCCACGCTGGGCGTGCTGGCCGTGCTGCTCGTCGGGTCGCTCCGGCTGGAGTCCGGCGGCGTCGCGGCCGGCGACCTGATCCAGGTCGCCTACCTGTTCACGCTCCTCGCCTTCCCGATCCGGGCGCTCGGCTGGGTGCTGGCCGAGCTGCCGCGCAGCGTCGTCGGCTGGACCCGGGTCAGGGACGTCCTCGACGCCACCGGCTCCATGGAGTACGGCACGGCCCGCCTGGACGCGTCCGGCCCGGCCCGGGTGGAGGCCGAGGGCGTCTCCTACGCGTACGCGCCGGGGAGCCCGGTGCTGAAGGACGTGAGCTTCGCCGTCGCGCCGGGCCGTACGATCGCGGTCGTCGGACCGACCGGGGCGGGCAAGTCGACACTCACTCAGCTGCTCGCGCGCCTGATCGACCCCGGCGAGGGCGTGGTCCGCGTCGACGGCGCCGACCTGCGCGAGGTGGCCAGGGGCGAGGTGAGCGCCTCGGTGGCGCTCGTCCCGCAGCAGACGTTCCTGTTCGACGACACCGTGCGCGGCAACATCGCGCTCGGCGGCCAGGTGCCGGACGAGCGGATCTGGGCCGCGCTGCGGCTCGCGCAGGCCGACGGCTTCGTCAGCGCGCTGCCGTCCGGCCTGGACACCCGGATCGGCGAGCGCGGCGCGACGCTGTCGGGCGGCCAGCGCCAGCGCCTGGCGCTGGCCCGCGCGATCGTGCGCGAGCCCCGGCTGCTCATCCTCGACGACGCCACCTCCAGCGTGGACCCGCAGGTCGAAAAGCGCATCCTGTACGGCCTGCGCGACGGCGCGGCCGAGGCCACGGTGATCGTGGTCGCCTACCGGATGGCGACGATCGCGCTGGCCGACGAGGTCGTCTACCTGGAGCAGGGCGTGGTCGCCGACCACGGCACGCACGAGGAGCTGCTGGTCCGCTGCGCGGGCTACCGCGACCTCGTCACCGCCTACGAGCGCGAGGAGGCCGAGCGGGCCGCGCTCGACATCCGCGAAGACACCGATGAGGAGGTCGTGGCGTGACGCACGGCCCGAAGCCCTTGACGAGGAGTGTGACGCGGTGACCGCCGTGACCGACCCTGCGACCGGCACGGCCACAGGAGAGAGCTCGTCCCTGCGGTCGGCCGACCGGGGCGCCCTGGAGACGCTCAGGCAGGGCCTGCGGCTGTCGCCGGAGTTCCGACGCGGGCTCGCCGGGACGCTCGTGCTGGCCGTGCTGGCCACGCTGGGCAAGGTCGTCGTGCCGATCGCCGTGCAGCAGGTGATCGACCGCGGCCTGCGGTCGGGCGTGCCCGACCTGCCGTTCATCCGGAACGCGGTCGCGCTGTGCGCGCTCGCCGTGGTGCTGACCGCGCTGTGCGGCTACCTGATGAACGTCCGGCTCTACCGCTCCACGGAGTCGGGCCTGGCGGCCCTGCGCGGCAAGGGCTTCCGCCACGTGCACGACCTGTCGGTGCTGACGCAGAACACCGAGCGGCGGGGCGGCCTGGTCTCCCGCGTCACCGGCGACGTCGACCAGATCAGCACGTTCATGCAGTGGGGCGGGCTGATGGTCATCGTGTCCGCCGGCCAGCTGGTGGTGGCGACCGTGCTCATGGCCGTCTACTCCTGGCAGCTCACGCTGCTCGTGTGGGCCTGCTTCCTGCCGCTGGTGCTGGCCCTGCCCCGCTTCCAGCGCCTGGTGGCCGGGGCGTACACGCGGGTGCGCGAGCGCGCCGGCGACGTCCTCGCCGCCGTCAGCGAGTCGGTCGTCGGCAGCGCGGTGATCCGGGCGTACGGATCGGAGGACCGCACGGCGGAGCGGATCGACACGGCGGTGGACGGGATGCGCGCGGCGCAGACCCGGGCCCAGAAGATCGTCGGGTTCACGTTCCCGACCACCGAGCTGGCCGCCTCGATCACGATCGCGCTGGTGGTCGTGGCCGGGGTCTGGCTGGGCGTCGCCGAGTCGATCACCGCGGGGCGGCTCATCGCGTTCCTGTTCCTGATCACGCTGTTCATCAGCCCGCTGCAGACCGCGACCGAGGTGCTGAACGAGGCGCAGAACGCGATCGCCGGATGGCGGCGCATCCTGGGCGTGCTCGACACCCCGGCCGACGTGGCCGACCCGGAGAACGGCGCGACGCTGCCGCGCGGCCCGATCTCGGTCCGCTTCGACGGCGTGGGCTTCGCCTACCCCGGCGGGCCACCGGTGCTCCACGACGTGTCGGTGGACATCCCGCCGCGCACGAGGGTCGCGGTGGTGGGGGAGACCGGCTCGGGCAAGACGACCTTCGCCAAGCTGCTCACCCGGCTCATGGACCCGACCTCGGGCCGGATCCTCGTGGACGGGACCGACCTGCGCACGATCGGCTTCTCCTCGCTCAGGGAGCGGATCGTCATGGTCCCGCAGGACGGGTTCCTGTTCGACTCGACGCTTGAGGACAACATCCGCTTCGGACGGCCCTCGGCGACCCGGGAGGAGATCACCCGGGCCCTGACCGAGCTCGGCCTGGCCGACTGGCTCGACGGCCTGCCCGCCGGTCTGGACACCCCGGTCGGCCAGCGGGGCGAGTCCCTGTCGGCCGGAGAGCGGCAGCTCGTCGCGCTCGCCCGTGCCTACCTCGCCGACCCCGACCTGCTGCTGCTCGACGAGGCCACCTCCGCCGTGGACCCCGCCACCGAGGTGCGGCTCGCCCGCGCCCTCGACGGCGTCACCCGCGGTCGTACGGCCATCTCGATCGCCCACCGCCTGTCCACCGCCCAGGCGGCCGACGAGGTCCTGGTGTTCGAGCACGGCCGGATCGTCCAGCGCGGCCCGCACGCCGTCCTAGTCGGCCAGCCCGGCGTCTACGCCGACCTCTACGCCTCCTGGACCACCGCCACCACCGCCCGCTGACGCGTACGCGGAATCTCCTCCTGCGGCGGTCTACGGCCTGTGCCGTCCTGCCGGGGGTGGACGAGGCGGCCATCGGCTGCGGTGATGTTCGCCGCTGTCGCCACCACGTCAATGACTTTCGCCGTCATCGACGCCGTCGTGCTCGCGGAACCCGCCCGCACGCGCGTTCCGGTCCTCGTCGGCGAGGCCGAGTGGAGCCGTACCGTGGACGCGGAACGGCTGCGGGCGCGGCTTTCGCGTAAGGCGGCGAACCTCACCGGCGACGTGGACGCGCTGACGTACGCCGTGTGCGCCCGTGAGGAGGTCACGCACGTGCGCGAGGGCGTTCTGCCGATCACCGCGGCCGACGTCTTCAGGCCCTGATCAGGCCGCGGACAGGTGAGCCGGCCTCCTCCCACGCGCCCCCTCCCTCGAGATCTACGCCGAGACGCGAATGACGGACTTTCCGAAGTGGCCGCTCTCCCGCAGGTCGTGCAGGGCTTGGACGGCCTCGTCGAACGGCCGGACGTCGTGGACCACCGGCCGCAGGTCGTGGCGCCGTACGAAGGCCATGGCCTCGGCGAACTCCTCGGAGCTGCCCACCGAGGTGCCGACGACGCTGATCTGCCGGAAGAACAGCTCCCGCAACGACACCGACACATCGGGGCCGGTCGTCGCGCCGAGGGTCACCAGCCGCCCGCCGGAGCGCAGGGCGGCGAGGTGCGAGGCGAAGTACGCGGCCCCCACCGAGTCGACCACCAGATCGACGGGAGTACGCGGCGCGGGATAGCCGCCGTCGACGCCGAGGATCACCTCGTGGGCGCCCAGGGCCCGCGCCGCCTCGGCCTTCGCGGCGCTCCGGGTGACGGCGGTCACCCGGGCCCCGGCCGCGAGGGCCATCAGCACGCACATCGTGCCCACCCCGCTGGACACGGCCGGGACGAGTACGTGCTGTCCGGCCCGCAGTCCACCCCGGGTGAAGAGGGCGCGGAACGACGTGACCGCCACGAGCGGCAGGGCCGCCGCCTCCACCCAGTCCAGCCCCTCGGGCCGGGGATGGACGTTCGCCGCCGGAACCACGACGTACTCGGCGAGGGTCCCGTCCGGAGGGCCGCCGAGCAGGCGCGGAACGCCGGGCACGTCGTCGGCGGCCGGCCAGCCGAGGGTGGGATCGACGACGACCTCGTCGCCCACCGCGACTCCGGAGGCGCCGGGCCCCAGCGCGGCCACCTCGCCGGCGCCGTCCGAGCCCACCACCAGCGGGGGCTCGGTGCCGTCGCGGCCGGCCGCCACGAACAGGTCGTGCCGGTTCAGGGCCGCGCAGTGGATCCGCACCAGGACCTGGCCCGGCCCGGGCTCCGGCCGGGGGAGCAGCGCCGTCCGGAATCCGGCGACGCCGGGCGCTCCCGCGTGGACCACGGCGCGCATCGTCGGTTGATCCATGATCTCCCTCCTCACGCTTCCGCGATCTCGTGGATCGACGCCGGGCCGCGTTCTCCCCGGCCTCGCCGGCCGGTGAGGCGGGTCACGCCGTCGCGCAGCGACGTACGCAGCGTCTCAGGGGTCATCGTCGCGGCGATCAGGCTGAGCGTCGCGCCGCCCATGAGGTACCACCCGGGGGCGTACGTGGACGCGGTGACCTCGACGAGCGTGCCGGAGATGTACGGACCGGCGCCGCCGAAGAGGATCACGCCGAGGTTGTATCCGACGCTCACCCCGCTGGCGCGGCGGCTGGTGGGGAACAGTTCGCAGAACAGGGCAGGTTGCGGGGCCAGCATCATGACGTCTCCGACGAGCGTGAGGATCAGCCCGGCCACCACCAGATACCAGCGGCCCGTGTGCATCAGGGAGAGCGTCAGCAGGGAGGAGACCGCCACCCAGATCGCCCCGGCGATCAGGAACGGCCGGCGGCCGAAGCGGTCGCTGAGCATCGACGCGGGGACGACCGCGACGGCCATGAAGGCGAAGCCCGCGACGCCGGCGAGGCGGGCCTGCTGCGGGTCCATCCCCAGGTCGGTCGACAGGAACGTGGGACCGTAGACGAGCAGGACGTAGGTGCACATGGTGGGGGCGGCGGTGAGCCCGGCGATCAGCAGGATCGAGCGCCAGTCGCGCCTGAGCGCCGCGCGCAGCGGCCGCCTTTCGGCCTCGCCGGGATCGACCTTCTCGAACTCCGGGCTCTCTCCGAGGCGCAGCCGCAGGTAGAGGCCGACCAGTCCCAGCGGCAGGCTGACCAGGAAGGGAATCCGCCACCCCCACGACGCGGCGGCCTCGGCGCCCGTCGACAGCGAGACGACGACGGCCGACAGGGCGGCCGTCAGCATGCCGAGGGCGATCGTGCTCGTCTGCCAGCTCCCCGCGAAGGCCCGGCGTCCGGGCGGCGCGTGCTCGACGACGTACGACGCGGAGCTGGCCCACTCCCCGCCGGCCGAGATTCCCTGGACGCAGCGGAGCACGAAGATCAGGATCGGGGCGGCGATGCCGATCGTGTCGTAGCCCGGCACGAGGGCCATGGCCGCGGAGGCGACCGAGATGAGGATGACGATCAGCGACATGCTGGCCCGCCGGCCGATCCTGTCGCCCATGTGCCCGAAGATCAGCCCGCCGAGGGGCCGGACGACGAAGCTCATGCCGAAGACGGCGAAGGTCAGCAGCAGCGAGGCCCGGGCGTCGCCGGAGGGGAAGAAGGTGTCGGCGATGGCCTTGGCGAAGAACCCGTAGAGGGCGAAGTCGTACCACTCGATGAAGTTGCCGATGGAGGCGGCGGCGACGGCCTTCCGGAACGGCCTGGGGGCGGCCTCCGGCGGCTGGGGGTGTCCGCTCATTGTCATGTCCTTCCTGACCGGGGCATTACCGGGACAGGCCCTACCAGGAGGGCTGCCCCAGCACGGGGAACCGGTCGCAGTGTTCGAGGTAGGCGCCGTAGCGGATGGCGAGGTGGACCGAGCCCCAGGAGAGCGTCGGCGTCGAAACGGGGCGCAGCAGGTGCACGGGATCGGAATCCCGGGGGTGGAAGGTGAGTTCCGCCTCTCCGCTGCTCGCCGGGGAGAGAGGGGTGACCTCGAACGGGATGCGCACGAGCCGGCTGATGTCGTAGCCGGGGCCGTCCGCGCGGGGGACGAGCTTGAGGGTGAAGTGCGGCGTGATCCACGACGGCACGGCCGGCTCCGGGCCGGACCGCCCGGCCCTTCCGGTCACGTCGAGCAGCGGCGCCCCGTCGGCCATGACGACGCCCGCCGTGACCGCTTCGCCGGCACGCTCGACGACGACCTGGCGCACCTGCTTCTTCGGCAGCCCGAACGCCTCCCGCCCGAAGATCCCGTAGTTCAGGCCCGGGATGAACGTCTCGACCGCGTACGCGCCGAGCTCGCCCGCCTGCCCGAGCCGTGGGTGCTCGCAGGTCACGCACACCCCGGCCTGCGTGTACGACGGGCGGCGCTCGCTCGTGCCGTCGGCCCGGGAGAAGGCGGGGTCCTTGAACCGGGCGAACCACAGCATGACCGCCGGACTGGCCGGTGCCCGCAGCGGCGGGGGCAGGACGCCGTCGACGATCTCGCGTGAGGTCGCGTACTCCACTGTGAGCCAGTCGAGCGTCACCTGCTCCTCGCCCGCTCCGTAGAGCGGTGCGAAGGCGGGCATCCCCCAGGTGACGCCGGGCCCGGTCATCGGAGCGCTCCGGCGTCGTGGGCCTTCTCCCCGCGGACGAGGCGGCGCAGGCCGTTCGCGATCTTCTCCCGGGTGGGGAGGACGCCCGGCACCAGGGAGACGGCCGAGGGGATGCGGGCCGGGGCGGCGCCGATGCGTACCGGAGGGGCGAGCAGGTCCAGCCCGGACTCCGCGACCAGACCGACCACCTCGGCCCCGAAGCCCCCGAAGGTGTGCGCCTCGTGGACGACGGCCAGCCGCCGCGTCCTGGACACGGCGTCCCGGACGGCGGCCGGGTCGAGAGGGTTGAGCCAGCGCAGGTCGAGGACCTCGGCCTCGATGCCCTCGGCGGCCAGCTCCTCGGCCGCGTCCAGCACGAGGTTCTGCACGGCTCCCCAGGTCACCACCGTCACGTCGGAGCCTTCGCGCCGGACCCGCGCGCCGCCGATCGGCCCGACCTCGCCGCCGAGCCGGACGTCCGACCTGGCGCCGTGGTAGAGGGTCCGGTTCTCGATGACGATGACCGGGTCGTCGCACCAGACGGCGCTCAGCAGCATGTCGTACGCGTCCTGGGGGGTGCTCGGCATGCCGACCCGCAGGCCGGGGACGTGGGCGAAGAACGCCTCCAGGTTCTGGGAGTGCTGCGCGCACGCCCCCGGGCCGTTCCCCGCCTGGGTGCGGACGGTGATCGGGGCGGTGACGGCACCGCGCGAGACGTACCGCACGTTGGGGGCCTGGTTGACGAGCTGGTCCAGGGCAACGAGCGAGAAGTCGATCCACATGATCTCGGCGATGGGGCGGCGGCCGAACATGGCCGCGCCGATGGCTCCGCCGAGGATGGCCGACTCGGAGATGGGGGTGTCGAAGACGCGGTCGCCGAACTCGCGGTGCAGTCCCTTCGTGACGCCGAACACGCCGCCGGGCTTGGCCACGTCCTCGCCGAAGAGCAGGGTCTCCGGGCGCTCGCGCAGGGCACGGCGCAGGGCGTGGTTGACGGCCTCGGCATAGGTGAGCCGCTTGGTCTCGATCGTGGTGCCGGTCGTGGTGCCGGTCGCGTCGGTGGGCAGGAGGGTGAGGTCAGGCATAGAGGTGCTCCAATGCGGTCGCCGGGTCGGCCGGCGGTGAGTCGAGGGCGAGGCGGGAGGCGGCCTGGACCCGGTCGGCGACGCGCGCCCGGATCGCGTCGAGCTCGCCGGCCGCGACCCCTTCGGCGGACAGGCGCTCGGCGAGCCGCCCGATCGGCTCCGCGGCGACGGCCCGGTCCAGGTCGCCGGCGGGCCGGTAGTGCTGCGCGTCGCCGATGTAGTGGCCGACGATGCGCTGCGTCACGCACTCCAGCAGCGCCGGGCCCGCGCCGTCGCGGGCGCGCTGCACGCACGTCTCCATCGCCCGGGCCACCGCGTCCGGGTCGTTGCCGTCCACCCGCCCGCCGGGCATCCCGTACGCCGCGGCGCGGCGGAACAGCTCGGGGTTGCGGGTCATGTCGGCGATCGGGGTGAGCTCGGAGTAGGCGTTGTTCTCGACGACGAAGACGACCGGGAGGCCCCGGACGGCGGCGAAGTTCATCGCCTCGTGGACTGCGCCCTGGTTGAGCGCTCCGTCGCCGAAGGCGGCGACGGCGACGCGGCCGCTGCCGTCGAAGGCGGCCGCGAGGGCCGCGCCGGCGGCGATCGGGGCGCCGGCCCCGACGATCGAGTTCTCGCCGTACATGCCGTACCGGGGAGCGGTGAAGTAGGCGGATCCGCCTCTGCCGCCGTTGATCCCGGCGACGCGGCCGAGGATCTCGGCGAACAGCGCCTCGGGCGGCACGCCGCAGGCGAGTGCCCAGCCGTGGCCGCGGTACGTCGGGAAGACCGCGTCCCGGCTCAGGTCGAGGGCGGCGACGGCCCCCACGTACACGGCCTCCTGGCCGCTGCACAGATGGATCGAGCCGACCATGTCGCCGGCCGTGCGGAGCCGGGCGATCTCGTCCTCGACGCCGCGGATGAGCAGCATCCTTTCGAAGTAGCCGAGCAGTGCCGGGGTGTCGGAGCGCATGCGAAGGAGACCTCCTGGCGTTCGGTGGTTGCAAAGGGATACGGGCCGCCCCGCCGGAGTCAGGCGGCGGCCCGCCCGGCGTAGTCCGCCAGCGCCACGGCGAGCACCGCGGCGCACTCGACGACGTCGGCCTCGGTCACGTGCTCGTCGTCGGCGTGGGCCAGCGCCGTACGGCCGGGGCCGTAGATCACGGTGGGGACGCCGCGCCCGCCGTAGTAGGCGGCGTCGGAGCCGGCCGTGAAGGCGAGCGGCTCGCGGGCGGCGGCGCCGACGGCCTCCTGGCCCGACGCGAACGACGCGACCAGGGGGTGCTCGCGCGGCGTCTCCCAGCCGAGGAGTTCGTGCCCCCACTCGACCTCGACGGGATGCTCGGCGAGCCAGGGGTCCCCGGCGGCGACGCCGGCGACGGCGGCCTCAAACTCGTCCCGCACCCGCTGCGCGGACTCTCCCGGGGCCAGCCCGATCCGTCCGGCCATCGTGGCCAGGTCCGGCACGGCCGCCCGCCAGGCGCCCGCGGACACGGTGCCGATCGCGAACGGGATGGCGGAGGGCAGGTGGGCGAACAGCGGATGCCGGTAGGCGGCCGTCCGCCTCCCGGCCAGCTCGATCCACGCCTGCCGGACGCGCATCAGGCGCTCGAAGGCGTCCTCACCGGCCCAGGGAGCGGAGGTGTGGGCGGTCCGGCCGTGCACCGTGACCGAGAAGAAGAGCAGTCCGGAGGAGATCGGCACGATCCGGCTCTCGGTGGGTTCGAGCACGACCGCCGCGTCGGGTGCGGGGCCCTCGCGCAGCGCGACCCGCGTACCGATGCCGGTGGTCTCCTCCCCGACGACCAGGTGCCAGACCAGGTCGAGCGGTGGCCGGAGCCCGGCCCGGTCGAGCGCCGCGACGGCGAGCAGCCCCGCGGCGATGCCGCCCTTCATGTCGCAGGCGCCCCGGCCGTGGACCTTGCCGTCCACGCGCCGGCCGGCGAAGGGGGGATGGGTCCAGGCGTCCGGGTTCGCGGCCGGCACCACGTCCATATGGCCGTTGAGCGCCACGCGCGGGCCGCGGGCCCCAGGCCGGGAGGCGATGACGTTGAAGCGCTCACCCGGCCTGGCGTCGGCGTCCCGCACCTCATCCTCGATCATGGCCTGGCGCCGGACGTGCCAGCCGCGATCACGCAGATACTCCTCGTAGAGGGGGGCGACCCGGTCCTCGTGGCCGCCCGAGGTGTCGCGGCGCAGGGATTCGGCCAGCAGTTCCAGGTGCTCGTCGGCGAGCTCCTGGACCGCGTGGCGCACCGAGTCGGCGAACCGCGGCGCGAGCGTGGCCCGTCCGTGAGTGTCGTTCACGGGTACCTCCTAGGTCTTGCCCGAGGAGTATGTGCGGCCACGCCCGGTTCGCCGCGCCGTCACCGGCGGGTTTTCGAGTATTTGAAATCCGGTGCCGAGTCGGGGGGAAGGGTGAGCCGTCCCTCCCGCAGCAGGGTGCCCGCCGTCTGCGCGGCCAGGACGACCTCGCGGATGAACATCTGCTCGTTCCGGGCGAACCGCTCCGCGGGGACGGAGATCGTGAAGGCGCCGGCGGGGAGCCCGTCCCGGCCGGAGAAGGCCGCCGCGACGCACCTGATCCCCACAGCGAACTCCTCGTCGTCCAGGGCGTAGCCCCGCCGGCGTACGCGCCCGAGTTCGACGTGGAACGCCTCGGGATCGGTGATGGTGTTCGGGGTGAGCCGCTCGAACGGGAGCCGGTCGACGATCTCGGCGCAGCGCTCCTTGGGCAGATTGGCCAGCACCGCCTTGGCCGAGGCACGCGCGTGCAGGGACTGCCGGAACCCGACCTCCAGCCTGCCGACGGTGATCGCCTGGGGGCCGGCCAGATAGTGCAGGAGGGTCAGCTCGCCCCTCCGCCAGCCCGAGACGTAGGCGGTCTCCTTGGTCCGGCTGTGCAGCCCCTTCAGGATGATCGACAGTTCCGGCTCGGGGCCGGCGCGTCGCTGGACGTGCCAGCTCAGCACGGCCGCCCGCGTCCCGACGTCGTACCTGCCGCCGCGGCGGCGGGTGAGGTACTGCTCGGCGATCAGCGTACGGAGCAGGTGATAGGTCGTGCCCAGGCTCAGGCCGACGCGTTCGCTGATGTCGCGGGCGGTCAGCTCTCCGCCGTGCTCGGCGACCAGTGCGAAGACGACCAGTCCCCTCGTCAGGGTGGACAGGGTGCTCGGGGACTTCCCGTCGAGGTGATCGGACGAAGCGGACATCACGGACTTTGATTATCTGAAATCGCGCCCGTCGGCAAGGATGCCGGGCGGCGCGGCCACCTACGCTCCACCGGACAGCACCTGTCTCCCCTCGCACCAGAAGGAGGCCGCCCGATGGGCACGCGTCCACTCCTCGAACGCCACCGCGCGGTGATGCCGTCCTGGATGAACCTCTACTACGAGGACCCCATCGAACTCGTACGCGGAGAAGGGCGCCACGTCTTCGACGGCGAGGGGCGGCGCTACCTCGACTTCTTCGGCGGCCTGCTCGCCACGATGGTGGGGCATGACATCCCGGAGATCACGGAGGCGATCCGGGAGCAGGCCGGCCGCATCCTGCACACCTCGACGCTCTACCTGGTGCGGCGGCAGGTGGAGCTCGCCGAGCGGATCGCGGCGGCGAGCGGCATCCCCGACGCGAAGGTCTTCTTCGTGAACTCCGGCACGGAGGCGGTCGAGACCGCCCTGCTGCTCGCGACCCAGTACCGCCGCTCGAACCAGGTCCTCGCCCTGCGCGGCAGCTACCACGGGCGATCCTTCGGCACCGTCGCCGCGACCGGCATCAGGGGCTGGTCGGCCACCTCGCTGAGCCCGCTGAACGTCACGTACGTGCACAGCGGCTACCGGCTGCGCAGCCCCTTCCGGGGCCTGGACGACGCCGCGTACGTCGCCGCGTGCAAGGAGGAGCTGCGCACGATCATCGAGACCGCCACCGCGGGCGACGTGGCCTGTCTCATCGCCGAGCCCGTGCAGGGCGCCGGCGGTTTCGCCACGCCGCCGCCGAGCTTCTTCGCCGAGATGAAGTCCGTGCTCGACGAGTACGGAATCCTGTTCGTGTCGGACGAGGTCCAGACCGGCTTCGGACGGACGGGCGCGGCCTACTTCGGCATCCAGGCGTTCGGCGTGCGCCCCGACGCGATGGCCTTCGCCAAGGGCGTCGCGAACGGCGTGGCGATGGGCGGCGTGGTCGCCAGGGGCGACCTCATGGACTGCCTGGGAGCCAACTCCATCTCCACGGCGGGCGGCAACCCGCTCGCCTGCGCCGCCGCCGTGGCCACGCTCGACGTCATCAGGGACCGCGACCTCCAGGCGAACGCCGACCGCGTCGGCGCCCGCCTGCGGGACGGCCTGCGGCGCATCGCGGCGGACCACGCCTGCGTCGCCGAGGTCCGCGGCATGGGCCTGATGATCGGGGTCGAGATCGTCACGCCCGGCACCACCCGGCCGGACACGGCCCTCGTGGCGCGCATCCTCGAGGAGTGCAGGTCGCGCGGCCTGCTCATCGGCCGCGGCGGGCTGCTCGGCAACGTCCTGCGGGTCACGCCGCCGATGACGGTGACCGAGGAGGAGGCCGACGAGGCGTTGCGTATCTTGACCGATGTCATGGAGGAGATCGCCGCCATGGCGGCGGTATGAGCGGAAGCGAGCGGGACATGGAGGACGTCGTGGGGAAGCCGGCGCTGGTCGAGCGGCGTAGCACGGACAGGATCGCCCCGCCCCTCGGTGCGTACAGCCACGCGGCGCGCGTCTCACCGGAGGGCGCCGTCCTGCACATCGCGGGGCAGGTCGGCAACGCCCCCGACGGAACGGTCGCCCCGGACGCGTACGGGCAGACCGTCCAGGCGTTGCGCAACATCGCCGCCGTCGTCGAGGACGCCGGAGGGACCCCGGGGGAGGGGCTGGTCTCGCTGTTCACGATGGTCGCGAGCCGGGAGGCGCTTCCCGGCGTGCGCCGCGGCATCGGCGAGGTCTTCGCCGAGTGGTTCCCGGAGGGGGACTATCCGATCAACTCGTTGTGCGTGGTGGCCGGGCTGGCCCGCGAGGACCTGCTGGTCGAGATCGCCTCGGTCGCGGTGGTGCCGGGATGACGCCGGAGGACTTCCGCGCGCTCTTCCCCGCTCTGCGGCGGGTGATCTGGGCCGACACCCCGGGCGCCGCGCTCGGCTGCCTCCCGGTGGCACGGAGCCTGTCGGAGGCGCTGGACTCCTGGCTGGACGGCTCGTTCGACTGGACCGCCTGGGACGCGGCGGCCGGTCGGGCCCGCGAGCGGTTCGCCGCCTGGCTGGGGATCGACCCCGGCTGTGTGGCCACCCTGGGGTCCGCGTCGGAGGCCGTCGCCACGGTGGCGGCCTCACTGCCGCGGGGGCGGGTGGTGGTGTCCGCCGAGGACTTCCGCAGCACGCGCTGTCCCTGGGCCCCGTTCCACGACGTGACCGAGGTGGCGCACGGACCCGACGGGCTCCGGGTGGACGACCTGCTCGCCGCGATCACTCCGGGCACGACCGTCGTCTCGGTCAGCCACGTGACCAGTCACGAGGGGCTGCGGCTGCCGTTGCCGGCCCTTCGCGACCGCTGCGACGAGGTCGGCGCCCTGCTGCTGGTCAACGCCACCCAGAGCCTCGGCGTCCTCGACCTGGATCTGGTCCGGTGCCGGCCGGACTACCTCGTCGCGCACGCCTACAAGTGGATGCTCGCTCCGCGCGGCTCGGCGTTCCTCGCGATCCGGCCCGATCGCCTCGGCCCGGTCCGGCCGCTGGTGGAGAGCTGGCGCACCACCGGCGCGCCGCTGGCGTACTTCGGCGGCGACCTCGTGCCCGCCGCAGACGCGAGCCGGCTGGACACGTCACCGGCCTGGCTGGCCTGGACGGGCACCGTGGCCGCCCTCGACGTGCTGGCCCGGCTCGACCCCGCGGAGGTCGACCGGCACGCCACGGGGCTCGCGGCCCGGCTGCGCGAGCGGGCGGGCGCGGCCGGCTACCGGCCCCTCGCCGCCGACGGGCCCTCGCACATCGCCGTACTGCGTCCCCCCGAAGGAGTCGATCCGCGGGCGTTGCTGGAGCGGCTCCGAAGCCGGGGCGTGCGGGCCACCGCGGCCGCCGACCGGATCCGCTTCGGCTTTCACTACTACAACACCGCCGACGAGGTCGACGCGATCTCTCGCCTCCTGATCGAGGAGGCCGGGTAGTCCGGCGGACGAGTCGCCTCAGTGGGTCTGCGGGTCGCCGCCGGACAGGCGCTGGGCCAGGTAGATCGGGATCACCGACAGCAGGATCAGCGCGGCGGCCACCACGTTGACCACCGGCGCCTGGTTGGGCCGGAACAGGTTCTCGAAGATCCAGATCGGCAGCGTGCGGACGCCGGCTCCGGCGGTGAACGTGGTGACGATGATCTCGTCGAACGACAGCGCGAAGGCGAGCAGACCGCCCGCGAGCAGAGCCGAGCGCATCATCGGGAACGTCACCAGGCGGAACGTGGTGAACGTGTCCGCCCCGAGGTCGGCCGACGCCTCCTCCAGGTTCAGGCCCATGCGGCGCAGCCGGGCCAGCACGTTGTTGTAGACGGTGACCACGCAGAACGTCGCGTGGCCGACGATCACGGTCAGCAGCCCGAGGGGGAGACCGAGCACCGTGTGGAAGGTGTTGCTCAGCGCGATGCCGGTCACGATGCCCGGCAGGGCGATGGGCAGCACGATCACCAGCGAGACCGTCTCCCGGCCGAAGAACCGGTAGCGCTGCACGGCGAAGGCGGCCATCGTGCCGAGCACGAGCGCGATCACGGTCGCGCCGAGACCCGCCTGGACCGAGGTCCACAGCGCGTCGCGCAGGCCGGCCGAGCCCCAGGCGGCGCTCCACCAGCGCAGCGTGAACCCGGCGGGCGGCCAGGAGAAGGTCCGGTCGGAGTTGAACGAGTTGAGCAGCACCACGGCCAGCGGCACGTAGACGACGGCCAGGCCGGCCACCAGCGCCGCCCGCAGCAGCGTCCGGGACGTCCGAGAGAGGTTCACCGGGCCTCCTTCGCCGGCCGGCGAACCATGTCGCTTCCGGTTCGTTCGCATCGCTGTCTCACAGATTCTCCAGCGCGCCGGTGCGGCGTACGGCCGCGAGGTAGACCAGCATGATCACTACGGGGACGGTGGCGACGGCGGCGGCGAAGGGCAGGTTGTTGGCCGCGCCGATGTTGTCGTAGACCACGTTGCCGATGAGCTGGGTCTTGCCGCCGACGATCTTCACGGTGATGTAGTCGCCCAGCGAGAGCGAGAACGTGAAGATCGACCCCGCCACGGCGGCGGGGAAGGTCAGCGGCCAGACCACCGTGCGGAACGTCCGCCACCCGCGCGCGCCGAGGTCGCCGGCCGCGTCGAGCAGCGAGTTCGGCAGCCGTTCGAGCCCCGCGTAGATCGGCAGGATCATGTACGGCAGCCACAGGTACGACAAGGTCACCACGGTGGCGGTCAGGCCGTAGCCCCAGCCGAGCAGGCCGTCCGAGGACAGCATCACCCGCCAGGCGTACGCCTTGACCAGATAGGACGCCCACAGCGGGGTGAGCACGGCGATCACCAGCCAGCGCTGGGCCCGCGGTGAGGCGAGCTTGGCCATCGCGAACGCCATGGGGAAGGCCACCACCAGGTCGATCAGCGTGACCGCCGCCGCCACCCCGAGCGAGCGCAGGGCGACCGTGCGGTAGACCTCGCCGGTGACCAGGTCGGTGAAGTTGGCCCAGGTGAACACCTTGACCACGTCGCCGGTGAACACGTCGGTCGACCAGAACGCGGTGACGAGAAGGGCGGCCAGCGCGCCCAGGTAGGCCAGCCCCAGCCAGGCCAGGGGCGCCGACAGCAGCAGCGACAGCCGCACCCCGGCGTGCCGGTGCAGGAACGAGGCGGCCCGCCTCCGCATCCCGGGGGAGGCGGCCGTCGTGGTGATGGTCGTCATCGTCTTCTCTCCGTGCGGCTTGTCTCCGTACGTCTTCTCTCCGTGCGGCCGAGGGGGACGGCCGGGCGGCCGTCCCCCGGGGGAGTGCTCAGCCCTTGATCTCGGTCCAGGCCCGGGTCCACTCGGAGTAGTCGGTGCACGTGACGTCGGTGCGCCCGTCGAGGCACTGCGCGATCGGCGTGGTCCAGTAGTGGACCTTGGAGAAGTACTCCTCGTCGGTGGCGTGGTAGGTGTCGCAGAACGACTTGTCGGAGGTCTCCGCGCACGCCTTCGCGTTGGACGGCGCCTCGCCGAACCACTCGGCCACCTGCGCGTTGGCCTTGGGGGAGATGATCCAGTCGAGCCACTTGTAGGCGCAGTTGGGGTGCTTGGCCTTCGCGGCGACCATCCAGGTGTCCGACCAGCCGGTGGAGCCCTCCTTCGGCAGCGCCGTCTCCACCGGCGCCTTGTCGGCCTCCACCAGGTTGGCGATCACCTGCCAGGTCGTGCCCACGGCCGTGTCGCCGGACTTGAACGACTGCACCGCCTTGGTGTAGTCGGACCAGTACTCGCCGACGTTCTGCTTCTGCTGCTTGAGCAGGTCGACCGCGGCCTGGAGCTGCTTGTCGTCCAGCGCGTACGGGTCCTTGATGCCCAGCTCCGGCTTGGCCGACATCAGGTAGAGCGCGGCGTCGGCGATGTAGATGGGCGAGTCGTACGCCGTCACCTTGCCCTTGTACGGCGAGGCCGGGTCGAACACGACGCCCCAGGAGTCGGGGGCCGGCTTCACCGTGTCCGTGCGCCACATGAGCAGGTTCGCGCCGCGGCCGTGCGGAATGCCGTACGGGACCCCGTTGACGGAGTTCCACGGCTTGAGCTTCAGCCCCTCGAACACGTCCTTGTAGTTCGGCACGAGGTCGGTGTTGACCGGTGCGACCGTGCCCGAGGCGATCAGGCGCAGCGAGGCGTCGCCCGAGGCCGACACGGCGTCGTACTCGCCGGTCTTCATCAGGTTGACCATCTCGTCGGAGGTGCCGGCCGTCTTGGTGTTGACCGTGCAGCCCGTCGCCTTCTCGAACGGGTGGACCCAGTCGACCTTGGGGTCGTTGGAGCCGTCCTCCGCGTACCCGGCCCAGGCGACCAGGTTGACCTGGCCCTCGCCGGCGCCGAGCGACTTCAGGGCCTCGATCTTGGGCGGGGTGAAGGCGCCGCCGCCGGGGGCCGCGCCCGAGCCGCCGGTGGCGGGGGACGACCCGCCGCCGCAGCCCGCGACGGCGGCGAGCGCCAGCGCGGCGGTGACGACGAGAGAGGGCCTGGCGAAACGCGGACGGGGGGACCGCATCGTGGTTCTCCTTGCTGTGAATGGTGCTGTGGACGCGGTGGCGGAGCTCAGCCGGCGGCGACCGGCTCGGCGGGGGCGTCGATGGGGAACTCGTGCCGGCGGTGCCACACGAGGCGGACGCGGGCGCCGCGCAGGCCCGTCACGTCCATGGACGACGCCTGCAGGTTCTGCTGGAGGGCGATGAGACGCCCGCCCGCGTCCAGGTCCACGACGAACCGGGTCGCCGGGCCGGCGTACACCACCTCGCGGATCACTCCGGCCGCCTCGTGCTCGTCGGGGCCGGTCTCCTCCTCGCCGAGCACGACGCGCAGCTTCTCGGGCCGGACGCTGAAGGTCCCCTCCCTGCCCAGCACGGCCCGGGCGGCCTCGCCGGAGATGAGGTTGGAGGTGCCGACGAAGGAGGCGACGAAGGCGGTGGCGGGGCGCTCGTACACCTCGGCGGGGGTGCCGACCTGCTCGATCCCGCCCTGGTTGAAGACCGCGATCCGGTCGCTCATCGTCAGCGCCTCCTCCTGGTCGTGGGTCACGAACAGGAACGTGATGCCGACCTCCCGCTGGATCGCCTTCAGCTCGACCTGCATCTCCTCGCGGAGCTTGAGGTCGAGCGCGCCGAGCGGCTCGTCGAGCAGCAGCACGCGGGGCCGGTTGACCAGCGCGCGGGCCAGTGCGACCCGCTGGCGCTGGCCGCCGGACAACTGCGCCGGGCGCCGCTTCTCGAAGCCCTCCAGCCGCACCGAGCGCAGCGCGGCGAGCGCCCGTTCGCGCCGCTCGGCCTTGGGCACCTTCTTCACCCGCAGGCCGTACTCGACGTTGTCCAGCACGCTCATGTGGGGGAACAGCGCGTAGTCCTGGAAGACCGTGTTCACGTCCCGCTCGAACGGCGCGAGCCGCGTGACGTCGCGCCCGCCCAGCTCGACCGTCCCTGCCGTGGGCGACTCGAACCCGGCGATCATGCGCAGCACGGTCGTCTTCCCCGAGCCGGACGGCCCGAGCATCGCGAAGAACTCCCCGTCGGCGACGTCGAGGTCGATCCCGGCCACCGCCTCGACCGGTCCGAAGCTCTTGCGCAGGCCGCGGAGACTGACTGCTTGGTCTGGCATGACCTAAAACATATGGAGTTAAATGTTTCGCGTAAAGACTCGATCCGGTATCACTGTTGTCAACTTTCGCGGAGTCCACTTCCGCGGAGTCAACCGCCGCGGACGGCGAACAGGAGTGCGACCGTGAACATGGCCCGCCTGGCCGTCTTCTCGCCGGTGGACAGCACCGGCCGGGTGGACGCCGTCGTACGGCGGCTCGCCGACGCGATCGCGGTCGGCCTGCTCGCCGACGGCGAGCAGCTGCCCAGCGAGGCGGAGCTGGCGGGCAGGCTCGGCGTCTCCACCGTGACCCTGCGGGAGGCGCTCATGGCGCTGCGCCAGCAGGGGATGGTCGAGACGCGGCGCGGCCGGGGCGGCGGCAGCTTCGTCCGCCTGCCCGCCGAGCTCGACCCCCTGGCGCGGCTGCGCACGTTCGCCGCCGACGAGCTGCGCGATTTCGGCGACCACTACGCGGCCATCGCGGGGACGGCGGCCCGGCTGGCCGCCGAGCGCTCGCTTCCCTCGGACGTCGCGCCCCTGTGGCGCACCCTGGACGAGATGGACGCCGTCGCCGCATCCACCGAGACGGCCGGGTCCGCCGGGGAGGCGTGCGCGCGGCTGCGCAGGCTCGACGGCCGCTTCCACATCGAGGTGGCGGCGGCCTCGCAGTCGGCCCGCCTCACTCAGGAGGAGATCCGGTTACAGGCTGACATCGGACCGTTGCTCTGGCTTCCGCACGAGGGCCTGAGCGGGCACGATGAGACGGCGGCACAGCATCGCGCCATCGCCGGGGCCGTCGAGCGCGGCGACGGCGAGCAGGCCAGGGCCGTCGCCGAGCGGCACGTGCTCGACGCGACACGACACCTCATCGAGCTTCGGCTGCGGCTGCGGGAGTAAGAAGCATGAGCACACCGGCGTCACTTGTGCAGGCCGGGCACGACCACGCCGCCGCGGCGGCGGCGCGGGTGCGCGAGACGGCCGAGGGCGTCTTCGAGGCGCTGCGCGAGGTCCGCGACGCCGCCGTCGCCTGCGTCCTGCCC